>NZ_PNRE01000028.1 GCF_002879645.1 Halomonas heilongjiangensis
CTGCTCGCCCTGGTGCTGGTGATCGTGCTGGCGGTCGCCGTGCTGGTGTTCGGCTGGCAGGCGTGGCAGAAGCTCGACACCCAGCAGCAACGCCTCGCCGAGCTGGAAGCGCAGTCGGCGAGCCGGGATGCCCTGGCCGAGCTGGAGAGTCGCCTCGACGCGGGCGAGAGCGAGCGTGACGCGGCGCTGGAGAACGCCATCGGCGAGCTGCAGGGCGAATTCGCCAGCTACCGCGGCGAGGTGGACGATACCCTGGACCGGGTACTGGCCGAGCTCGCCAGCGAGCAGGAGACCGACGAGCGCGACTGGCTGCATGCCGAGGCCGCCTACCTGCTGCGTCTGGCCAACCAGCGCCTGCAACTGGAGCGCGACGTCCAGGGCGCCGCGGCGCTGCTGCGTACCGCCGACGACCGCCTGCGCGAGGCCGACAACCCGGCCCTGGTGCCGGTGCGCCGCGAGATCGCCGCCGAACTGGCCGCGCTGGACGCGGTGCCGCGGGTCGATCGCACCGGCCTGTGGCTGGCGCTGAACGCCCAGCAGGAGCTGATCGCCCGTCAGCCGCTGGGCCAGGACATCGAGGAGCAGGTCGCCCGCTCGAGCATCGAGGAGGCCCCCAGCGGCGGCTGGCAGCAGCAGCTGTCGCGCTTCGGCCAGGAGCTCAAGTCGCTGGTCACCGTTCGCCATCACGACGCGGCCCTCGAGGCGCTGATCACCCCGGAACAGGAGTCCTACCTGCGCCAGAGCGTGCGTCTGGTGCTGGAGCAGGCCCAACTGGCGCTGCTCAAGGAGGAGCAGGAGCTCTTCGAGGCCAGCCTCGACAAGGCGCTGACCCTGATCAACGGCTACTACGAGACCGACGCCAGCGGCGTCCGTTCGGTGGTCTCGCGGCTCGAGGCGCTCAAGGGCGAGGCGATCCGCCCGGAGCTCCCCGACATCAGCGGTTCCCAGCAGGCCCTGGCCGGCTTCATCGAGCGTCGCTTCGAGTCGCGTAGCGCCAGCCAGGGCAACGGTGCCCAGGGAGACGACGCATGAGAAAGCTGATCCTGATCGTCGTCCTGGGCCTGGCGCTCGGTGCGCTGTTCGGCCAGCTGATGATGTCGGTGCCGGGCTACTGGCTGGTGCGGGTGGGCGACACCTCGTTCCAGACCTCCTTCTGGTTCGGCCTGATCCTCCTGTTGGCGGCCTTCCTGGTGCTGCACTTCGGCCTGCGGGTGCTGATGCGCCTGAGCCGGCCGATGAGCCGCTTCAAGGTGTGGAACAGCCGTACCCGCAACCGCAATGCCATGAAGCGCACCGTGCGCGGCCTGGTGGCGCTGGCCGAGGGACGCTGGAAGCGTGCCGAGAAGTCGCTGGTCAAGGCCGCCGACGACTCCAGCACGCCGCTGGTCAACTACCTCTCGGCGGCCCTGGCCGCCCATTACCAGGGGCACTATGACCAGGCCGACACGCTGCTCAAGCGGGCTCACCTGAGTACCGAGGGGGCCGACACGGCGGTGGGCATGATGCAGGCCCAGCTGATGCTCGACCGCCAGCAGTACGAGGAGGCACTGGCGATCCTCACCCGGCTCGATCGCCAGTTGCCCAACCATCCGCAAGTGCTCAAGCAGCTCAAGCAGGCCTATCTCAGCGTCAGCGACTGGGACGGCCTGCGCCGCCTGATGCCCCGCCTCGGCGCCCAGCAGCTGATCTCGCGCCAGGAGCGCGAACAGCTCGAGCTGCGTGCCTACCGCGAGCTGATCATCCGTGAGGCGCGCGACGGAGGCGACATCGAGCGAGTGCGCAACCTCTGGGCCGACATGCCCGATCATCTGCGTGGCCATACCGAACTGGTCGTGCTCTACGCCGAGGCGTTGGTGCGAGGCAACCAGGAGCCCATCGCCGAGCGCTTGCTGCGCCACTCCCTCAAGGAGCACTGGGATAGCCGCCTGGTGCTGCGCTACGGCCTGCTCAACGTGGATGCGGCACGCCAACTGGTCTATGCCGAGAAGTGGCTGCAGGAGCGGCCCAACGATCCCGACCTGCTGCTCACCCTGGGGCGGCTGTCGTTGCGCAACGCCTACTGGGCCAAGGCCCAGGAGTACTTCGAGGCGAGCCAGCGCCAACGCCCCAGTGGCGTGGTCTGTGCCGAACTGGCGCGGCTCTACGCCAATCTCGGCGAGCACAACAAGAGTCAGCTCTACTACCGCCAGAGCGTCGAGCTGCTCGACAAGTCACTGCCGTCGCTGCCCCAGCCCAGCGAGGTGGGCGAGCCGGGCGCGGATGGCGGCAAGTCTCGGGGCAAGGAGAAGGCGGGCGGCGGCAAGGCCTGACCGGGGGGCGCCGCGCCCCCCTGCCAGTGATCCCTCTCTTGCGGGCGCCTTTCGGCGCCCTTTTTGCTGTCCGGCCACCTGGTATCCAGGTGTTACATCTTTTTGTATACCAATGTCGTACTCTGGGTGTTGTCCAATTGGTCAGGAATTGCCTACCCTGTGGTCGTGTCCCGAGGAAACATCGCCGCATGATGCTGCCCTCGGGGCTTTCGACAACAGGCTTCGACAACAACAATGGGCTCCACCATGGAACAGACTTCAACCGTCCCATCAGACCGTTACGCTGAAAGTAGCGAGGAACACTGGATCGGGCGCTACTTCGGTGTGCACCGTCGTGGCTCCACCTTGCGTACCGAGGTGCTCGCGGGTGTCGCCACTTTCCTGGCATCGATGTATATCATCGTCGTCAATCCCGCGATCCTCAGCGATGCCGGCATTCCCTTCTCGGCGGCCCTCTCCGCCACCGTGCTGATCAGCTTCCTGAGCAGCCTGGCCATGGGGCTCTACGCCCGCAACCCCATCCTGGTGGCGCCGGGGATGGGCATGAACGCGCTGTTCACCTACACCCTGGTGCAGGGGGCCGGGCTCTCCTGGGAGGTGGCCCTGGGCTGCGTGTTCTGGTCCGGGGTACTGTTCGCCACCCTGGCCATGTTCAACGTGCGCAAGGCGATCATCGAGGCGATCCCGGCGTCGCTGCGCTATGCCATCACCTGCGGCATCGGGCTGTTCATCACCTTCATCGGCTTCAAGAACGCCGGCTTCATCGTCGGCAGCGACGCGACCCTGGTGTCCCTGGGCAGCTTCGATGCCAGCCTGCTGATCTTCTTCATCGGGATGATGGCCACGGCGATCATGGTGGTGCTGCGCTTCAACGGCGCGCTGATCCTGGGCATCGCCCTGACCACCCTGCTGGCCGCGCCCATGGGGCGGCTGTGGGGCGAGGAGGTGATGGTGCAGTGGAGCGGCCTGGCCGCCTGGCCCGACTTCAGCGCGGTGATGCAGGTGGACATCTGGGGGGCGCTGAAGGTGGCCTACCTGCCGTTCATCTTCGTGATGCTGTTCACCAACTTCTTCGATGCGCTCTCCTGCTTCATGGCGCTCTCCGAGTCGGCCGACCTCAAGGACAAGGACGGCAACCCGCGCAATCTCAAGCGCTCCATGACGGTGGACGCCTTCGCCTCGATGATCGCCGCGCCGCTCGGCACCAGCGCCGCCCAGACCTTCATCGAGTCCGGCGCCGGGGTCGCCCAGGGCGGGCGTACCGGCCTGGTGGCGGTCACCATCGCGCTGCTCTTCCTGCCCTTCCTGTTCCTCTCGCCGCTGCTGTCGCTGGTGCCCGGCATCGCCACGGCGCCGGCGCTGGTGCTGGTGGGGTTGTTCATGCTGGCGCCGGTGGCGAAGATCGACTGGACCCGGGCCGACGAGGCCTTCCCGGCGTTCCTGGCGATCATCCTGATGCCGCTGACCTACTCGATCACCCTGGGGATCGCCTTCGGCTTCCTCGGCTTCGTGATGATCAAGCTCGGCACCGGTCGGTGGCAGGAGATCAGGCCGGCCATGTGGGTCTCGGCGGCACTCAGCGTGGTGATGCTGGTCACCACCCACTGATCACCCGCCTGACCAACACGACAAAGGGGCTGCCAATGGCAGCCCCTTTGCGTGGGTGGAGGAAGAGCCGCGCTCAGTCCTCGTCGAAGTCGCCCTTGAACTCGGGGTTGGGCTTCGAGCGCGGGTCGTCCTCGCCGGAACGGCTGCTTTCGCCGGAACTCGGCTGGCCGCCCGGGCGCCCGTCGATGTCGAAGCCCTGCTGCATGAGGCGCAGGTTCGCCGGCGGCGCCTCGCCTTCCTTGCCGACCCCGAAGTAGAGGGTGGTGTGGGGGAAGGGGATCTCGATGCCCTTGGCGTCGAAGTGCAGCTTGACCAGGCGGTTGTAGGCACGGCCGGTGGCCCACTGGGTGCCGGGCGTGGTCTTGATGCGCACGCGGATGTTCACCGAGCTGTCGGCAAGCGCCGTGACGCCGGCCACCTCCAGGGGAGCGAGGATGTTCATCTTGTGGTCGTCGCTGGCGGCCAGTTCGTCGAAGGCCTCGCGCAGGGCGACGACCGCCTCGTCGATGCTCTCGCGGTAGGCGATGCCGTACTCGCCGACGTGGTAGCCGAACTCGCGCATGTAGTTGGAGACGGTGTCGACGCTGGAGAAGGGCACGATGTGGTAGGTGCCGTTGAGGTCGCGGATGCCCACCGAGCGGATGCTGAGCCGCTCGGCGGTGCCGGTGATGCCGCCCACGGTGACCACGTCGCCGGTGTTCATGGCGTTCTCCACCTGAATGAAGATCCCGGTGATGATGTCCTGCACCAGCTTCTGGGCGCCGAAGCCGATGGCCAGGCCGAGGACACCGGCACCGGCGATCAGCGGCCCGATGTTGATGCCGATTTCGGCCAGCACGATCATCGCCGTCATGGTGATGATGGTGATCGCCAGGGCGTTGCGGAACAGGGTCAGCAGGGTCTTGGCCCGCGGGTCGGGCTCGCCGGCGCCGGTCTCGGGGTTGAGCTTGTGCTCGATCAGGCTGGCCAGGCCCAGCCAGGCGGCGATGGCGATCGCCAGGATCACCGCCACGCTGACCAGCTTGCCGACCAGGCCACGGCCGGCCTCGGAGGCGTACCAGCCCATCAGGTCGAAGGCGCCCCAGGCGCTGAGCACCACCATGATCACCACGATCAGGATGATCGTGCGGATCACCCGCAGGGCATTGGGCACGTAGCGGTTGAGGCGCGGCTCGAGCAGCGGCAGCTTGCGGCGCAGGTCCTCGGAGAGGGTGATGCGACGGCCGATGGTCTGAGTCAGCAGGCTCGAGAGCAGCAGGCCCACCACCACCGCGGCGATGGTCTTGAGGGTGGCGAAGAGCACGAAGGGCAGGGCATCCACCGGGCGGGTCAGGGTCACCACCAGCACCATCAGGAAGTAGGCCAGGGCGAACAGGTGCCAGGTGCGGGCGAACAGCTGCAGCGAGACCCGGCTGGCGGCCATGGTCGCCTGGTTGGCCTTGACATCGATGGCATCACGCAGGCGCAGGCGGTTCTTGAGCACCACCGCCACGGCATAGACGAAGGCACCGAACATGATCAGGGTGGCGATGCTCTGACCCAGGGCGGGGGCGAGATAGACGTTGATCAGCGGTACCACCACCATCAGGCCGTAGCCCACCAGGCCGATCAGCCGGGCGATCCAGCGGTTCCAGTAGGAGGCCTCGGCGGCGGTGATCGGCAGCAGCCGCAGCCCCTCGTAACGGGACGAGAACAGCATGCGCACCGCGGCCTTGAGCAACTCGATGACCAGGAAGGCGTTGAGGAACAGCGAGGCGCGGGTCGAGAGTTCGCCGGTCTCGCCGATGGCGAAGGTGGCGATCAGGTTGCCGCCCACGTAGGCCAGCGCCACGACCAGGACATCCACCAGGGCGGCCAGGGCCACGCAGAGCACCAGGCGCAGTACCGGCGTCAGGCCGGCACCGGTGAGCGACCACTGGCTGATGCCGGTGAACAGCGGCTTGGCCAGGCGCCGGAAGCCGACGAACAACGCGAAGGTGGCCAGGATCACCAGGCCCAGGTTGATGGCCGCGCTGCTGAAGGCCGCCGTGTCGAAACTGCCGTCCTCGCCACCGAGACGGCCGGTGAACAGTGCGCCGACCACGCCGACCAGGTTCTCCAACTGGCCACCGATGTCGCTGACGGTGCGGCTGGTGGCCTCGGCCAGCTGGCGCGGCAGGGATGGCTCGGCTTCGGGCGTGGTGGAGGGTGGCGTTGCCGTCTCGGGGGATGGCTCGGCGGCCAGGTCGCGCAACTGGTCGATCAGTTGCTGGCGGGCCTGCTCGTCCTCGAGCAGTTCGGCCAGGGTGGCGTAGGCGGTCGGGTCGCCGCCGTCTTCGGCCTGCTGGGCCTGGGCGGGGGCGGTGAACGCCACCAGGGCGATCAGCAGCCAGCCGAGGGTCAAGGATAAGGCTCGCATGGGATTCACGCTGTGACCTCCGTTTCTGGGCGTGGTAGCGATGGTGGCATCAGTGGGGTGCGACCATGGGCCGGATGATACGGACTTTGGGCGATGATCACGACCCGGGGCCAGGGCAAGGCCCTGTCATGGCGCAGCCATGTACGATATTTGTACATTAACAGAAAATTGTGTCATTGTTGTAGCGTGGTCGTTCACCCGCACGCCCCCTGCAAGGTAAGCATGCGATACACTTGGACCACCCACTCGTGGGTGGTCTTTTTTATGGCGGGTGCCGAGGGCAGGGAGGCGCGCATGAGTATCGGCCTGACGGGCCTGCTGCTGGTGGCGGGTGGCGGCGCCCTGGGCGGCATGGGGCGCCTGGCCCTTGCCAACCTGGTGGCCCGCCGTCTGGGCGCCGCCTTCCCCTGGGGGACCCTGGCGGTCAATCTCAGTGGGGCGCTGCTGATGGGGCTGCTGGCGGGCGTGCTGGGGCCGTCGGCACCCGGTGGTCCCGGGCCGCTCTGGCAGCTGCTGGCGATCGGACTACTCGGGGGCTATACCACGGTGTCGTCGCTCAGCCTGCAGACCCTGACGCTGTGGCAGCAGAGGCGCATCCACGCCGCCCTGGCCAATCTGCTGGCGACGCTCGTGGTGGGCCTGCTGGCGCTCGTGCTCGGCTGGTGGCTGGCCGGGGGGCCGGCATGATCGCCTGGCGCGCCTATGCGGCGGTGGGGCTCGGCAGTGCGCTCGGGACCGCGCTGCGCTACCTGGTCTCGCTGGCGATGCCGGGCCTCGCCGGGCCTGCCTTTCCCTGGGCGACCCTGGCGGTGAATGCGCTCGGTTCCTGGCTGATCGCCGCCTTCGCCGCCTACGCCGCGCGGCGCACCAGCGGGCGCATGGCCCGCTGGCAACCCTTCCTGGTGGCCGGCTTCTGTGGCGGCTTCACCACCTTCTCGCTGTTCGGGCTCGAGACGCTCCAGCTGCTCGAGCAGGGCCGGGCGGGCCTGGCGCTCGCCTATGTGCTGCTCAGCGTGGTGCTCTGGCTGGCCGGGGCCTGGTCGGGCCATCGCGTCGGGCACCGCGCCGCGGCGCGGGCCTGACGCCACTCCCCATCGGACAGGTGAGGGCTCAGCCCTTGCGGCCCCGCTTGCCGGCCCTGCCCCCGCCGGCGCTGGCGGTCGCTGCCGGCTCGGCCGCGGCGCCGCCATGCCCGAGCCCCTCTTCGCGGAAGTGCCCCCGCACCAGGGCCAGCAGCCCCTGGGTCGAGGCATCGAAGTCCTGGCTGTGCTCGTCGATGCGTTCGCTGATCTCGCCGGCGATGCGCTTGCCGAGCTGCACCCCCCATTGGTCGAAGGAGTTGATGTTCCAGATCACCCCCTGGACGAATACCTTGTGCTCGTAGAGCGCGATCAGCGCGCCGAGGTTCTTCGGCGTCAGCTCGTCGAGCAGCAGCACGCTGGAGGGGCGGTTGCCGGGGCAGCTGTAGGGGTCGAGCCGGCTGCCGCTCTGGCTGCCCTCCATGAAGGCGTTGGCCTGGGCCAGCATGTTGGTGAGCAGCGCGAAGTGATGGTCTTCCACCCCCGGCTCGGGCTTCAGCGAGGCGATGAAGTCGATGGGCACATAGCGGGTGCCCTGGTGCAGCAGCTGGAAGAAGGCGTGCTGGCCGTTGGAGCCGGTCTGCCCCCAGACGATGGGGCCGGTCTTGTAGTCCACCGGGTGGCCGAAGATGTCCACCGACTTGCCGTTGGACTCCATGTCGAGCTGCTGGAGGAAGGAGGGCAGCTGATGAAGCGCCTGGTCGTAGGGCACGATGGCCTGGGTCTCGGCACCGACGAAGTTGATGTACCAGATGCCGATCAGCGCCATCAGCACCGGCATGTTCTCGCGGAAGGGCGCGGTCAGGAAGTGCTGGTCCATCTCGTAGGCGCCCTCGAGCATCTCCATGAAGCCGTCGAAGCCGATGGAGAGCGCGATGGGCAGGCCGATCGACGACCACATCGAGTAGCGCCCGCCGACCCAGGCCCAGAACTCGAAGACGTTCTCCTCGCGGATGCCGAACTCCATGGCCGCCTGGCGGTTGGTGGAGGCGGCGATGAAGTGGGCGCCGACGTCGGCGTCCTCGCCGGCATTGTCGAGGAACCAGCGGCGTGCGGTCTTGGCGTTGAGCAGCGTCTCCTGGGTGGAGAAGGTCTTGGTGGAGACGATGAACAGGGTGGTGGCCGGGTCGAGGCGCTTGAGCACCTTCTGGATATGGGCGCCGTCGACGTTGGAGACGAAGTGGAAGTTGAGCTCCGGGTGGCGGTACTTGAGCAGCGCCCGGCTGGCCATGTTGGGGCCCAGGTCGGAGCCGCCGATGCCGATGTTGACCACGTCCTTGATGCGCTCGCCGCTGTAGCCCTTCCACTCGCCGCTGCGCACGGCCTCGGAAAACGCCCGGATCTGCTCGCGGGTGCGCTGGATCTCCGGCATCACGTCCTGGCCGTCGACCATCAGCGGTCCCTCGCCCTGGTTGCGCAGGGCGGTATGCAGCACCGGGCGGTCCTCGGTGACGTTGATGATGTCGCCGGAGAACATCTGGGCGCGGCGCTGCACCAGCGCCGAGTGGTCGGCCAGCTCGAGCAGCTTGTCGAGCACGGCGCCCGAGATGGCGTGCTTGGAGTAGTCGAGGAACAAGCCGCCGACGCGCAGGCTCATCTTCTCGAAGCGCTGCGGGTCGGCGGTGAAGTAGTCGCGGATACGGTCGTCGGCGGTCTGCTCGTGCAGGCGCTTCAGGGCCTGCCAGGTGACGCTGCGGGTGAGCTGGAACATGGTGGCCTCACATCTCGTGGCGTTATGCGTTGTCGTAATAAGGGTGTCATTCGCCGGTGCGGCTGGCGATCCAGGCCCCGGCGTCGGGGATGGCCATCTCGTAGGCCCGGGTGAGCCAGGGCGAGCTGATCAGGAAGTCGGCGCTGGCGGCGTTGCACGCCACCGGGATGTTCCACAGGGCGGCCAGGCGCAGCAGCGCCTTGACGTCGGGGTCGTGGGGCTGGGGGGCGAAGGGGTCCCAGAAGAACACCAGCAGGTCGAGCTTCTGCTCGGTGATCAGGGCGCCGATCTGCTGGTCGCCCCCCAGCGGGCCGCTCATCAGCCCGGTCACCGGCAGCGCCAGGGTGTCGGCGACGCGCCGGGCGGTGGTGCCGGTGCCGATCAGTTCGTGATCGGCCAGGGTCTCGCGCCAGCGCGTGGCCCACTCCAGCAGTTCCTGCTTCTTGCCGTCGTGGGCGATCAGCGCGATGCGCTTGCGCTCCGGCAGGGTGCGGCGCACGCTGCGCCGCGGGCGTGGCTCAGTCATGGTCTCCCACCTCGAGGATCTTCAGGGTGTTGGTCCCGCCATGGGCGTTCATGTGATCGCCCCGGGTCAGGATGACATGATCGCCGGGCTCGGCAATGCCTTTCTCCACCAGCAGCGCCAGCGCCCGGTCGTTGACCTCGGTGGCGCTCATCTCGCTGGTGTCGAAGGGCAGCGAGACCACCCCGCGATAGAGCGCCATGCGCCGCTGGGCGATGGGGCTGTGGCCGAGGCCGACGATCGGCAGCCCCGAGCGGATCCGCGAGGCGATCAGCGGCGTGTAGCCGGAGGCGGTCATGCAGGCGATGGCGGCCACCCCGGCGAGGTGGTTGGCGGCGTACATCGCCGACAGGGCGATGGTCTCGTCGATCTGGGTGAAGCCCTCGTGGATGCGGTGCCCCGACTCCTGGGCGATGCGCTCGCGCTCGGCGCCCAGGCAGACCCGGTCCATGGCCTCGATGGTCTCCACCGGGAAGTCGCCGGCGGCGGTCTCGGCCGAGAGCATCACCGCGTCGGTGCCGTCGAGCACGGCGTTGGCCACGTCGAACACCTCGGCGCGGGTCGGCAACGGCGACTCGATCATCGATTCCATCATCTGGGTGGCGGTGATCACCGCGCGGTTGAGCGCCCGGGCGCGCTTGATGATGCGCTTCTGGATGCCGATCAGCTGGGCATCGCCGATCTCCACGCCGAGGTCGCCGCGGGCCACCATCACCGCCTCGCTGGCCTCGATGATGCCGTCGAGCGTCGCCTCGTCGGCGACGGCCTCGGCGCGCTCGAGCTTGGCGACCAGGCCGATCTCCTTGCCCGCCTCGCCCAGTAACGCCCGGGCCTCGCGCATGTCGGCGGCGCTGCGCGGGAAGGACACCGCCAGGTAGTCGACGCCGATGTCGATGGCGGTCTCGAGGTCGGCGCGATCCTTGTCGGTGAGCGCCGGGGCCGAGAGGCCGCCGCCCTGCTTGTTGATGCCCTTGTTGTTGGAGAGCCGGCCGCCGACCACCACCGAGGTGTGGATCAGGTGGTCGGCGACGCGGTTGACGTCGAGCACCAGGCGGCCGTCGTCGAGCAGCAGGCGGTCGCCGGGAACGACGTCATCGGCCAGGGTCTTGTAGTCGCAGCCGACCCGGGTGGCGTCGCCGGCGTTGGCGTCGAGGGCCATGTCGAGGACGAAGGGCTGGCCCTCCTCGAGGTCGACGGCGCCGTCGCGGAAGCGGGCGATGCGGATCTTGGGCCCCTGCAGGTCGCCGAGGGCGGCGACGCTGCGGCCCAGGCGCGCGGCGATCTCGCGCACCGCGGTGAGGCGGCGGCGATGGTCGTCGGCACTGCCGTGGGAGAAATTGAGGCGCACCACGTCGACGCCGGCGGCGATCATCGCCTCCAGCACGCCGTCGCGGTCGCTGGCCGGGCCCAGGGTGGCGACGATCTTGGTGCGGCGGATGGG
>NZ_PNRE01000097.1 GCF_002879645.1 Halomonas heilongjiangensis
CACTCATCGTCGCTCACCCCGCCATTGCCGTTGCCGCCGTTGCCGTCGTCGCCCTCCTCCTTCGCGCCCTCCTCCTTCACGCCCTCGCGCTTCCCGTTCTCCCCCTTGCCCCGGGCGGCCTTGATCGCCTTGCGGAAGGAGGCGAGCCGCGCCTGCACCCGGCCGTTCAGGCTCGCTTCGGGGAAGGCGCCGTGCTCGTCGGCCTCGCCGAGCTCGAGCCCGGTGAGCAGCGCCAGCGCCTCGTCCACGTGGTGAATCGCATAGACGCGGAAGCGCCCGGCCGCCATGGCGTCGCGCACCTCGGCCTTGAGCATCAGGTGCTCGACATTGCTGGCCGGCAGCACCACCCCCTGCCCGCTCAGCTCCCCGCCGGCGCGGCAGACATCGAAGAAGCCCTCGATCTTCTCGTTGACGCCCCCCACCGCCTGTACCTCGCCGTGCTGATTGATCGAGCCGGTCACCGCCAGCGCCTGGTCGAGGGGCACCCGGGCGATGGCCGACACCAGGACGCAGACCTCGGCCACCGAGGCGCTGTCGCCCTCGATGCCGCCGTAGGACTGCTCGAAGGCGAGGCTCGCCGAGAGCGACAGCGGCTTGTCCAGGGCGTAGCGGTTGGCCAGGTAGCGCGACAGGATCATCACCGCCTTGGAGTGGATGCGCCCGCCCAGGCGCGACTCGCGCTCGATGTCCACCACCTGGCCGCTGCCCGGGCGCGCGGTGGCGGTGATGCGGGTCGGCTGGCCGAAGGCGAAATCGCCGACCTGCAGCACCGAGAGGCCGTTGACCTGCCCGGTCACGTGCCCCTCGGTGGCGATCATCCGGGTGCCGCGGGTGATCTGCTCGTGGCTGCGCTCGCGGATGCGGCCGGCCCGCCACAGCTGCTGCGCCACCGCCTTGTCGACCTGGGCCCGGGAGATCACCGTGACGCCGGCCTCGTCGGCCCAGTGGTCGGCCTCGAGCAGCAGGTCGTGGAGGTCGCGGTGCCGCGCGGTGAGCTTGCGCTGGTCGTCGGCCAGGCGGCTGGCCCGCTCGATCACCGCCGCCACGCCGCTGCGATCCAGCGGGCGCAGCGCCGCCTCCCGCGCCAGGGTGGCGATCATCCGCGCATAGAATCCCTGCTGCGCCTCGTCGCGGACGAGCTCGTCCTCGAGGTCGGCCTGCACCTTGAACAGCTCGAGGAACTCCGGGTCGTGCTCGCACAGCAGGTAGTAGTGCAGCCGCTCGCCGAGCAGCACCACCTTGAGGTCGAGCGGAATCGGCTCCGGCTCCAGGGTGACGGTGCTGATCAGGCCGTAGGCCTGCTCCAGCGACTCGGTACGGATCTCGCCGGCCCGCAGGATGCGCTTGAGCGTCTCCCAGGCGCCGGGCTGGGTCAGCACGCCGCGCACGTCGAGCACCAGGTAGCCGCCGTTGGCGCGGTGCAGGGCCCCGGCCCGGATCAGCGAGAAGTCGGTGAGCAGGGTGCCGTTGTGAACGTGATGCTCGATGCGCCCGACCAGGTGCTGGTGGCTCGGCAGGTCCTGGTAGATCACCGGCGCCCCTTCGGTGTCGGCGTTGTCCACCAGCAGGTTGACCTGGAAGCGGCTGAACACCGCCTCGGGGGGGACCTCCGGGTCGTCGGCGTGGAAGGAGTCCACGTGCAGCAGGATCGCCTCGCGGATCGCCGTCAGGTGGGCCAGCACCCCCGCCTCGTCGGCGTAGCGCTCCTCGAGCTCGACCAGGGGCGCGCCGATCACCGCCTGCAGCATCTCCTCGTTGAGCGCCTGGACCTGGTCGCGCAGCTCCTTCGCCAGCCGCGGCATCTGGCGGATCGCCTGGGTCAGCTTGCGCTGCAGGATCTCCACCGTGCCCTCGATGCGCTCGCGGTCGTCCCTGGCCAGGGCCTCGTAGTCCTGCGGCGACATCATCTCGTCGCCGTCGGCGGGGGCGAAGGTGAAGCCGTTGGGGGTCGAGAGCAGGAGGATGTCCTGCTCGCGGGCCTCGCGGCGCACCGCCTCCACCGCATCGTTCTGGCGCTCGCCCATGGCCTGCTTCATCTCGTGCAGGCGGTTCTGGTACTCCTCGCTCTCGAACACCGCGGGAATCGCCCGGCGCAGCTCCTCCACCAGCTGCTCGATGTCGGTGCGCAGCTGGCGGCCCAGGCCCGGCGGCAGCGCCAGCTGGCGGGGCACCGTGGGGTCGTCGAAGTTGAACAGGTAGCACCAGTCCGGCGGGGGCGCCTCGCCCCGCGAGCGCTCGGTGAGAAAGCGCCCCACCAGGGAGTGCTTGCCATGCCCCGGCTGGCCGAGCACGAACAGGTTGAAGCCGTCGCTTCTGATCGCCGTGCCGAAGCTCAGCGCCTCCCGGGCCCGGTCATGGCCGCCGAGCAGGTCCAGCGACGCCAGCTCGCTGGTCACCTCGAAGGCGAAGGCCTCCTCCGGGCAGGCCCGATACACCTGCGTCACCTCCAGGGGTTCCACCATGGCATCTCTCCCTTACCGTCACCGCCAGTATGGAAGATCGCCGGCCGGTGCGCCCGATATGGATCGAGGCACCGCCACGCTCTCCGGCCGCTCACGGGGATGCTATGCTGACTATCAAGAACCCCGACTCGCCCCCCAGGAACAGCGAAGGACCGCTATGCCCTGCGATATCCGACACCTGCTGAATGTCACCGAGCATGGCCGAGGCAGCACGCCACTGGTCATGGTCCACGGCTTCGGCTGCGACCAGACCGTCTGGAGCCGCATCGTCCCCGTCTTCGAAGCCGACTACCGCATCATCCTGCTCGACCTGGCCGGCTTCGGCGCCTCCGACCGCAGCGCCTTTGATCCCGGTCGCCACGCCCGCCCCGAGGGCCATGCCGAGGACCTGGTCGCCCTGTGCGATGCCCTCGGGCTCGAGGACGCCGTGCTGCTCGGCCACTCCATCGGCGGCACCATCGGCCTGATGGCGGCCATCGAGCGCCCCCGCACCTTCCGCCGGCTGTTGCTGGTCTGCAGCTCCGCCCGCTACCTCGACGACCCGCCGGCCTATTGCGGCGGCTACGGCCCCGAGCAGCTCGACGCCCTGCTGGCACTGATGGAGCAGAACTACCTGGACTGGGCCAGCAGCCTCTCGACGGTGGCCCTGGGCACTGCCGCCACCCCCGGCTGGCACCACGACCTGCAGCAACGCCTGCTGGCGGTGCGCCCCGAGGTGCTGCGCCCCCTGGCCCGCGCCGTCTTCCTCGGCGACATCCGTCACCTGCTGCCCCGGGTGCCGGTGCCCAGCGTGGTCGTGCAGACGACCCATGACGCCATCGTGCCGCTCAGTGCCGCCGACTACCTGCAGCGCCACCTGCCGGACAGCGAGCTGGAGCTGCTCGACTGTGCCGGCCACTACCCCCAACTCACCGCCCCCGAGCGGCTGACCCGGGCGCTCAAGGCCCACCTGCCCTCGCCGACGGCCCGCTGACCAGGGTGCCCTGACGATGCCTCCCCAGAAGGACGACCTCGCCCATTGGTGGAACCGCTCTCCCGACGGCCAGCTGGTCATCGACGAGGGCGGCCATGTGCTGGCGATCAACCGCACCCTGGCCGACTGGTTCGGCCACCGGGCCGAGACGCTGGTCGACCGACCCGCCAGCAGGCTGTTCACCCCCTCGGCGCGGGTGATCTATCTCGGGCTGCTCGACTTCCGCCTGGCCAACCAGGGGCATGCCGACGAGATCCACCTCGAGCTCGACATGGCCGAGGCCGCCCCGCTGCCGGTGATGTGCAGCGCCAGGAGCCTGGCGTACCAGGGCGCCAGGCTGACCCTGCTCGCCCTCACGCCGATTCCGCGCAAGCACCGGCTCGAGCGCGAACTGCTCGAGGCGCGCCAGGCCACCGAACGCGCCCTGCGCGAGAAGGACGCCATCATCGCCGAGCTCGAGACCCTCGGCACCCTGCTGGAAGGGCGCCGCGCCGAACTCGCGCGGCTCGACCGCACCCTCGATCGCCGGGCCACCACCGACCCGCTCACCGGCCTGCCCAACCGCCGGCGGCTCGACGACACCCTGGAGCTGCTCTTCGCCGCCGCCGAACGCCACAAGGCCGCCAGCGCCTTCACCCTGGTGCGGCTGCACATCGACCACTTCGCGACCCACAGCGAGCGCCATGGCCGTGCCCATGGCGACCGGGTCCTCGAGACCCTCGCCGGCCTGCTGCGCGCCACCC
This sequence comes from Halomonas heilongjiangensis, assembly GCF_002879645.1. Taxonomy (GTDB): domain Bacteria; phylum Pseudomonadota; class Gammaproteobacteria; order Pseudomonadales; family Halomonadaceae; genus Halomonas; species Halomonas heilongjiangensis. The sequence goes on from NZ_PNRE01000097.1 coordinate 4,179, forward strand.
TGCGCCTCGACGACCTGGCCGCCCGCGTCGGCGACGCCGAGTTCGTGCTGCTGATGCCCCACACCGGGCCCACCGCCGCCCGGCCCGCCCTCGAGCGGCTGTGTCGCGCCGTCGAGCGCCACCCCTGGTCTCCCGCCCCGGTCACCCTGAGCATCGGGCTGGCCGGCTACCGGCCCGGCGACACCGCCGCCAGCCTCTACCAGCGCGCCGACCAAGCCCTCGACGCCGCCAGGCACGCAGGCCGCAACCGGGTCTGTGAATGACCGCGTGGGAAGAGAAGCGAGGAAGAGGGGGGTGCCCCGGCGTCCGGCGCGTAGTAACCGCTGTCGCGGTGGCCGGGATAGGGCGCGCCATCCACCACCACACAGCCACCGAGGCCGAGCAGTCCGACGCCCAGCTCCAGGCCGCCCAGCCGCTTGATCGAGTGAACGCTCATCGCCGTGTCCATCTGTCGTGGTCCATGGCGCACAGGATAACAGCCACCGCCACGGGGGAAGCAGGACAGGCCCCGTAGCTGTTGCCTTGCCCTTGACCCATCAGAAGCCAGGCCGCAGTATATCAAAACCGATATACTCAAGCTGCCGAGGGATCGACGTGACCAGGAAGAAGCCCGTCGCATTCGTTGGAGACTCCAGGGATCGGCTGCGTGACTTCCCACAAGACGCCAAGAGAGCCGCTGGCTACCAGATCGATCGGATCCAGGCTGGTGGCGTACCGGATGACTATCGGCCAATGCCCAGCGTCGGTCATGGTGTCATGGAGATCCGTATTCGCGAAGACAACGGCGCCTTTCGGATCTTCTATGTGGCAAACAGGGCAGACGCGGTCTACGTGCTTCACTGCTTCCAGAAAAAAACACAGAAAACCACGAAGAAGGACATCGATCTAGGCAAGCGGCGCTACAAGGAGCTGCCTTGACCACCAAAGGAGGTGACACCATGGCCATTGAACGTTACGACAGTGTCTGGGAGGCCATCGAAGACACGCCGGAGGAGGCACTGAACATGCGCCTCCGTTCCGAGCTGATGACGAAGATCGCCGGACGTGTCAGGGAGTGGGGGCTGACCCAGCGAGAAGCGGCACAGCGCCTCGGAGTGACCCAGCCCCGTCTCAATGACCTGCTGGCAGGCCGGATCAACAAGTTCAGCCTGGACGCCCTGGTCAATCTGACGGGGCCGGCACACTTCCATCTTGAGCTGGCGATCGAGGACGAAGAGGGTGTGGCCGCTTAGCACTCGATAGAACCACCGGGCCCGCATACTCAGTTGTGCCACCCGGGGTCTGACCCCGTGCCCGACAGGCGCCGCGACACGGCCAGCCTCGCCGACCTCGACGTCCCGGGGGTCAGACCCCCGAGGGGGAATCGCCCCGGCGCTGGCGGCTGCCACCCTGGGAGGAATAGCGCACAGGATAACAGCCACCGCCGCCGGCAAGGCTCCCTCCGTCGAGGATATCGCGCAGCACGGCGCCTCGGCTCGATGCCGACTGAATGCAAGTCAGGTGGGAAATGGGGGCCGGCTCGCGTTCAGTAATGATAACGACACTGGACGATCACGATGGCACGATCGGTGACCTTGTAGACCAGTCGATGTTCACGGTCGATCCGACGTGACCAGTAACCGGACCATTGATGGCGTAGCGGCTCCGGGTCGCCCAATCCGTCGAATGGCTGGCGCCGAATGTCCTTGATCAGTGCATTGATGCGCTTGAGGGTCTTCTTGTCGCGAGCCTGCCAATAGAGATAGTCCTCCCAGGCATTGCCTGCCCAGGTCAGCATCACGGGTCAAGCAGTCCGTGTTCCGCCCCTTCGCCACGCGCCACCTCGGCGATGGCCTCGTTCAGGCGCTGCGCGTTCCGCGGGCTCGCCATCAGGTAGGCGGTCTCTTCATAGGACTTGAAGTCCTCTACCGACATCACGATGGCCGGTTTGCCGTTCTGGCGCGTGATCAGTACCGGCACATGGTCATCGTTGACCCGGTCCAGGATCTTGGCCAGGTGGCTCCGAAAATGGGTATAGGTGACGGTGTCCATGGGTACCTCCGCGTGGATCGAGTTCATTGTACTTATTCCTGTACGTCTCAGCCAGACCCATCAGTGGCGCGCTACGACGTCACCGGACCTGTCGGTGATTCCCGCCAGGAAATGGAGGCCATCCCTCATTGGCCCGACAGTATCTCGGCGATGGCTGCGCGCTCACCAGAGAAGGCACCGAGGCCCGCCCCTATGGCGTCAGCCCCCCGAGGGGGAATCGCCCCGGCGCTGGCGGCTGCCGCC
>NZ_PNRE01000058.1 GCF_002879645.1 Halomonas heilongjiangensis
TTGGTCGCCGACCTGTTCGAGGCGCTGCCGGAACTCGAGCAGAAACTGTGACGAAGATCGGGATCTTCCAGGTCGCGCTCTCGACGGTCATCGGCTTGGTCGCCGACCTGTTCGAGGCGCTGCCGGAACTGGCCAGCAAGCTTTGAGGAAGCCCGCCCTCGTGACGTTATCGCCTGACGATGCCGATCCGCCGCCCGGCGAGCTCCGGCCAGTCGTCCCGGTCGGCCCGGGGCAGGGCGGCGATGGCCTCGGCCACCGGGGCGGGGAAGGCGGCGGGCCGGCCGCTCTCCTGGCTCATGCCCATCAGCATCTGCTCGCTGGTGGCCAGCAGGTTGCCCTCGGCGTCACGCAGGGTGAAGAAGGCATGCAGCCGCTTGGCGTCGCTGTCGAGCAGGATGATATCCGCCGCCAATGGCTGGCCCTCATGGGCCTCGCGCCGGTAGCAGAGGTGGGTCTCCAGGGTGTAGAGCGTATAGCCGTGGCGGGCCCGGCCGTCGACATCCAGGCCGATGCGGTCCATCAGTGCCTCCACCGCCAGGGAGAAGACCCTGGCGTACTCGGCATCGTTCATATGCCCGTTGTAGTCGACCCACTCCGGGGCCACCCGGGTTTCAAGCAGAGGCATGCGGCGTCTCCTCTCCGGTCTTGCCAGCCAGGCCCGAGTATCCCTGTGCCGGGTTGTCGGCTGCAAGGTTGCACGGGGAGGCGTTGGCATTGTTGGCTAAGGTGTGGGAGAAACGGTCCCCAGGCTGCGCCTTCCCCCGCGCCGCCCGCACTACCGCGGCTGATCGCCCGCGATGACGGCAGCGAGGTGGCCTGCCACGCCATGGAGGAGGAACGACTCGAGTGATCCGGTCATGATGCTGGAACTGCTCTCGCCGCTGCCGGCGAGCCTGAACCTGGGCCTGGTGCTGCTCTCGGCGCTGACCTCGGGGCTCTCCGCCGCGGCCGGCATCGGCGGTGGCACCCTGCTGATCATGGCGATGGCCCAGGTGATGCCGGCCACCGCGCTGATCCCGGTGCATGGCATGGTGCAGTTGGGCTCCAACGGCGGTCGGGCGGCGATGACCTGGCGGCACCTGGACCGCGGCCTGCTGGCGGCCTTCCTGCCCGGGGTGGTGCTGGGTGCCCTGGTCGCCGCCTGGCTGCTGGTGCGCTTGCCCGCCGGGGTGCTGGAGCTGTGCATCGCCGCCTTCGTGCTCTATTCCTGCTGGGGGCCGGGGTGGCCGCAGCGCCTGCTCGGCCGCGGCGGCACCCTGCTCGCCGGGGCCCTGACCACCTTCCTCTCCAGCCTGGTGGGGGCCACCGGCCCGCTGGTCGCGGCCTTCGTCAAGCAGCACTTCGCCGAGCGCCTGCCGCGGGTGGCCACCTTCGCCGCCTGCATGACCTTGCAGCACCTCACCAAGGCCTTCGTGTTCGGGGTCGCCGGCTTCGTGTTCCGCGACTGGTTCGGCCTGATGCTGGCCATGGTGGCGGCCGGCGTCGTCGGCACCTGGCTCGGCCTGCGGCTGCTGCACCGGCTCTCCGATCAGCGCTTCGATACGCTGTTCAAGTGGATGCTGACGCTGCTCGCCCTGCGCCTGATCTGGCTGGGGGTGAAGCGCCTTGGCGGGGCGTGACATGGCCGGCGAGATCGGGAGCGGTGGCCGTCGGAAGTGGCGAGGGCTCCGCGACGGCGTCCCGCCGGCCAGCTAGGCTCAAGGGTGTCGCACCTCCGCCGGGCGGTGCGGTTCGTGTGTCCGGGAAGAGGAGCTAGTCATGCGGCGTTGCGTATTTCTCCTGTGTGTCGTCTGCTTGGGGGCGCTGGCCGGCTGTGCCGGCGGGTACGACCCGCGGGAAGGCGCCATCGAGCTGGTGCCCGGCCGGCCCTACCAGGTCATAACGGCGGGACAGCGCTATTTCACCTTCACCCTGGATGCCCCCGCCAAGGTGGTGCTGGAGAGCCTTACCTACCCCGCGGACGTGGGCTCCGTTTCTCCCGCCGGGCAGCTGCTCGACAGTGAGGGGCGGGTCGTGACACGCGACTGGACCAGCGGCACCGACAGCAACTTCCGGATCGAGGAGCGCCTGGCGGCCGGCATCTGGTATCTGCAGGTCGACAATCCGCATGCGTGCCGCTGGGCCCTCAGCTGCCTGGAGCGCGACTACCGTTACGAGGTGCTGCTGACGATCGAGGAGGACTGAGCGCGGGCACGGCGAGGCCTGCAGGAGGACTCCCCCCCGCAGGGAGCGGCGATGATCGACGCGCGATGAGGCGCGTGTCGCAATGGAGGCTTGCGCCAAAAATGCAATAATATAACATTGCGATCTTGATGCCCCTCAGGAGACCCACCGATGGCGCTTAGCCCGGAAGCGATGCGTCTGCTGGCCATGCCGGAAGACGACTACATGAACGACGAACAGCTGGCGTTCTTTCGCCGGCGGCTGCTGGCCGAGCAGGCTGAGGTGGAGGCCCATCTCAAGGAAGTGCGTGACGCCATCGGTGCCCATCAGCAGGGGGGCGATGAATTCGACCGTGCGGCGATCGAGGAGGAGACGCGGCTGCTGCTGCGCCAGGCCGATCGCGAGACACGGTTGCTGCGCAAGATCGCCCAGGCGCTGCGGCGGATCGACGAGGGCGACTACGGCTACTGCGAGGAGACCGGCCTGCCCATCGGCCTGGAGCGCCTGCTGCTGCGCCCCACCGCGACCCTCTGCCTGGAGGCCAAGGAGCGCCAGGAGCAGCGCGAGCACCACTTCAGCAAATCCCGAGGAGACCAGTGATGACCACCGCGTCCGATACCCTGCCCGTCACCGTGCTGTCCGGCTTTCTTGGCGCCGGCAAGACCACCCTGCTCAACCATATCCTCGCCAACCGCGAGGGGCGGCGCGTGGCGGTGATCGTCAACGACATGAGCGAGGTCAACATCGACGCCGCCATGGTGCGCGGCACGCCCGACCATGACGGTGAGGTCGCCCTCAATCGGGCCGAGGAGCGACTGGTCGAGATGAGCAACGGCTGCATCTGCTGCACCCTGCGCGAGGACCTGCTCGTCGAGGTCGGCCGCCTGGCGAGGGAGGGGCGCTTCGATCAGTTGGTGATCGAGTCCACCGGCATCTCCGAACCGTTGCCGGTGGCCGAGACCTTCACCTTCGAGGACGAGCACGGCCGCAGCCTCTCCAGCGTGGCCCGGCTCGACACCCTGGTCACCGTGGTCGACGGCGCCAATTTCCTCGATCAGTACCGGCAGGCCCAGTCGCTGGCCGAGGCCGGCGAGAGCCTGGGCGAGGAGGACGAGCGCAATGTCGCCGACCTGCTGGTCGACCAGATCGAGTTCTGCGACGTCTTGCTGATCAGCAAGACCGACCTGATCGACGCGGCCCGGCTCGCGGAGCTCCAGGCGGTGCTGCGCTCGCTCAATCCCGATGCCGAGCTGATCCCCATGACCCGTGGCCAGGTCGCGCTGGACAAGGTGCTCGACACCGGCCGCTTCAGCTTCGAGCGCGCCCAGCAGGCCCCCGGCTGGCTCAAGGAGCTGCGCGGCGAGCACGTGCCGGAGACCGAGGAGTATGGCATCTCGAGCTTCGCCTACCACGCCCGCCGGCCCTTCCACCCGCAGAAGTTCCATGACCTTCTGCACGGCGACTGGTTCGGTGGCCGGCTGCTACGTTCCAAGGGATTCTTCTGGCTGGCTACCCGGCCGCAGTTTGCGGGGCAGTGGAGCCAGGCGGGGGGCATCGCCCATCACGGGTTCGCCGGCCTGTTCTGGAAGGCGGTGCCCGAGTCGCGCTGGCCCGACGACCCGGCGTATCGTGCCGCCATCATGGAGAAGTGGCAGGAGCCCTTCGGCGACATGCGCCAGGAGCTGGTCTTCATCGGCCAACATCTCGACCAGGAGCGGATCTGCCGGGCGCTCGACGACTGCCTGCTGAGCGACGGGGAACTGTCGGCAGGGAACGCGGTCTGGGAAGCGTTGCCGGATCCCTTTCCGGCCTGGCAGTGATGAATTGTGGAGTGAAGCCGGCAAATACGGCCCTTGTCCCACGTTTTTCACACTGTACAGTATGGATATCCTGTTCATAATGCATGTATGAAGGGCCGCGTCGACGGCGCGCAGGGGAACTCAGAGGGTACGCATATGGTGACCGCAACCATAACCACAATACGGCGCCATGGCATGGTGGCATTCGTGCTGCTGGCGTGTCTGGCCATGTCCATCGCCACGACGGCCCAGGCCAATCCGCGCTATGCGGCGATCGTGGTCGACGTCGAGAGCGGCGAGGTGCTGCACGCCGCCAATGCCGACGAGACGCGCTATCCGGCGTCTCTCACCAAGATGATGACGCTCTACCTGCTGTTCGAGGCACTGGAGAACGGCTCCATGAGCCTGCACCAGGCGCTGCCGGTGTCGGCCCAGGCGGCCGCCATGCCGGCCTCGAAGCTGTGGCTCAAGGCCGGCTCCAGCATCACGGTGGAGGATGCGATCCTCGCCCTGGTGGTGCGGTCGGCCAACGACGTGGCCGTGGTCATCGCCGAGGCGCTGGGCGGCAGCGAACGCCAGTTCGGCCAGATGATGACCGCCAAGGCCCGTGAGCTCGGCATGCCGGTCACCCAGTTCCGCAACGCCTCGGGCCTGCCCGACAACGGCCAGACCACCACCGCGCGGGACATGGCCACGCTGTCGATCCGCCTGATGCAGGACTTCCCGCAGTACTATCGCTATTTCTCCACCCAGAGCTTCACCTACCGTGGTACCACCCACAACAGCCACAACCGGCTGGTGCGCAACTATGCCGGGGCCGATGGCCTCAAGACCGGCTTCATCCGTGCCTCCGGCTTCAACGTCGCCACCTCGGCGGTACGCGACGGCCGGCGTATCCTCTCGGTGGTGATGGGTGGGTTCACCGCCCAGTCCCGGGATACCCATATGGCCGACCTGCTCGACCGCGGCTTCGCGCGTGCCTCGCTGCTTGGCCGCGGCGACTGGGTCGCGCAATCGGACTTCTCCGGCGACTTCATGGCCAACAGCGGCGGCAGGCAGGCACCGGAGACTCCCGCGGCACCCCGCGGCGGGTCATCAACCCTGCTGGCCAGCCTCGAGACCTCCACGATCGAGCGCCAGGTAGCCACCTCGGCACCGCCCGCCGTGCGCTCGGGTACCGCGCAGGGCTCCGCGGAAGACCCGATCCGCGACCTGATCGCGCGCTCCGCGCCGCCGGCCGCTTCTTCCGAGCGGGTGGTGCACCGCCTCGAACCGGTAGGGCCGAGCGGAGGCTGGGGAGTCCAGGTGGGCGCCTTCAGCGATGCCGACAACGCCCGCAGCCTGGCCAGCCGCGCCGCCGATCGCCTGACCAGCGAGCTGGCCGGCGCGCGTATCGACGTGAACGAGACCAACGGGCCCCAGAAGGTCTTCCGGGCGCGCCTGGTCAACCTCGACGAGAACCAGGCCTACCGCGCCTGCCGCAGCCTGGTACAGGAAGGCATGGACTGCATGGTGATCAACGCCGGGCTCTAGTGGCTGCCGCACGCTGAAGTGACCCCCTCAAGAACTGCATAAGCGATAATGCAGCTCTGGAGGGGGCTTCAACGCCCAGTTACTGCTGGAAACTATCAGCGCGAAGGCGAAGCAGGGAACAAAAGAGTGATGCTGAGGTATGCCAGCTCAGAACCCGAACCGGGGAGGGAAGCGAGAAAGCGAGGGCTCGCGATCAATCCATTCTTCCCATGCGAGAGCTTCAGCTTCATTCATTTGGTCATCCGTTAACAATTTTTCCCTTAACCGCTTACTACCTCTGATAAGCCCAGCCCCCTGAGTCTCAACATCAATAGCATGGAGAATGGCCCAGCCTTTCACAACATCCCTGTCATTTAAGCAAATAGGGAACTCGTCGGGATTTAAGGAGCAGGCGCCGATTAGTAGACGTGAATCATAGCTTCCATCATCGGAAGCTTTATTCGCCCAATGCCAAGCCTCTTCGTATTCTCCTTTATCGCGTAGAACACTCGAAAGCTGATCTATTGCAGGCACATAGCCTTGCTCCGCAGCTCGCCTAAACCACCCTTCGGCTGCTTCCAAGCGGCGGCTATTGGTCCAGTACCAGCCTCGGCCATCCAGGATTTGCGTACCATGAATAGTTTGCGCCTCGGGTTGCCCAGCTTCAGCTGCGCTCTCTAACCATTCACCTGCCCGACTGGATTCGTCCAGCATCCGGTAGGTATGGAATAGTGCCAGCATGGCATCTAGATCGCCCGCTTCGGCCTGGGGCTTGACGATATCCATCGCAGCATAATGCCAGTCATCGTAGCCCTCCGGGCACTCGTCGCCTGCCGTGCAGGCGCCGCCCTGGAATAGCCGCAGCATGGCGTAGACGTCACCCTGCTCGGCAGCCTGCAGATACCAGTGCATGGATGCTTGGGTCATCCCCATATGTCGCAAGCGATGCACTTCGCCCAGATAGTACATGGCATCGACATCACCGGCTTCTGCGGCTGGTTCCAGAAGGGGAATGCTTTCAGCCGCGATGCCGAGCCCGTAAAGCCGCATCCCCTCGTCCTTGGCGGCTTGTACCTCGGGTTCCAGAGCCCAGGTGCTTGTCGGCAGCATCAACAGGGCGATAATCAACAGGCGTGCCATGGGCCTCAGCATGACGGATCAGTAGCCAAAGCGCGGTGGGAAGTTCGAGAGTGGCGGCTCGCGGCCGATCCATTCTTCGGCAATCTGTTCCGCTCCTCTACGATGCCTCTCAACTAACAAGCGATTATTTTCCTCGAGCACCCACCTTGCTATGTCATTGCTGGGTTCTTCTATCACAGCAAGTGCAAGCCCCCAGCCTTTCTCTATGTCCTGATCGACCATGCATATTGGATCGTATTCGGGGTCGAGATTACAAAAGGCTTCCCATAAACGAGAATCTAAATGACCAGCTCGGGAGGCATGTCTTGTCCAGGGCCAAGCTTTCTCATAACGCTCCTGGTTACTCAAAACCTCTGAGAGCTTAACCATCCCAGGCACATACTCTTGTTCTGCCGCCTTGCGGAACCATGCCTCGGCTGCGCTGAGCCTGCGGCCGTTGGTCAAGTACCAGCCGCGCCCGTCGAGGATCTGGTTGCCCAGAATGGTCTGGGCCTCGAGTTGGCCCGCCTCGGCAGCCCGCTCCAGCCAGTCTCCGGCCCGGCGCGACTGGTCGAACATGCGATATACATGGAACATGGCCAGCATGGCATCGGGATCGCCAGCCTCCGCCTGGGGCTGGGCCACGGCCAAGGCGGCATGGTGCCAGTCCTCATAGCCACCGGGGCAACGATCACCGGCGGTGCAGGCACCGCCTCTAAACAGTTGCAGCATAGAGTAAACATCGCCTTCTGCTGCGGCTTTCAAATACCAGGCCATGGCTTCACTGGTCAGGCCCATCATATGCTGTCGCCGTTCCGCCTCTCCCATGTAATACATCGCATCCACATCGCCCGCTTCTGCAGCTTGTTGCAGATACGGCAGGGCTGCTGTCGAGTGGCCAATATTATAAAGCCGCATCCCCTCGTCCTTGGCGGCTTGCACCTCGGGCTCCAGGGCCCAGGCGCTTGTCGGCAGTATCAGCAGAGCGATAGTCAGCAGAAATGACATGGGCCTCAGCATGACGGGTCAGTAGCCAAATCGCGGGGGAAAGTTCGAGAGTGGGGGTTCGCGGCCGATCCACTCTGCTTCTGCCAAGGCTTCAGCTTCTTTGCGTTGCTCAGCCGAGAGTTCATCCGAATTCCAATCCATGATGCTTTTGGCAGATCGATTACCGGTCTCTTGCGCTATGGCATATAGAACAGCCCAGCCCTTCACTACATCTTGAGCTAACGGGCACCTTTCATCGCCCCATTCATGAGGATTTAAATTACACCACCCCTCGCCTAAGCGCCCATTGATATGGCCTCCTTCTGATGCATGCATCAGCCATTGCCAAGCTGATTCATGTTCGTCAAGATCGGCCAGTACTTCTGACAAACGGTTCATTGCCGGCACATACCCTTGCTCCGCCGCCTTGCGGAACCACGCCTCGGCGGCGCTGAGCCGGCGGCCGTTGGTCAAGTACCAGCCGCGCCCGTCGAGAATCTGGTTGCCCAAAATGGTCTGGGCCTCGGGCTGGCCCGCCTCGGCGGCGAGTTCCAGCCATTCACCGGCCCGACGCGGTTCATCGAACATACGGTAGATATCGAACATAGCCAGCATGGCATCCGGGTCGCCGGCTTCGGCCTGGGGCTTGACGATATCCATCGCAGCATAATGCCAGTCATCGTAGCCCTCCGGGCACTCGTCGCCTGCCGTGCAGGCCCCGCCCTGGAACAGCCGTAGCATGGCATGGATATCACCCTGCTCGGCAGCCTGCAGATACCAGTCCATGGCCGCTTGGGTCAGGCCCATATGTCGCAAGCGATGAACTTCGCCAAGGTAGTACATCGCCTCCACGTCGCCTGCCTGCGCCGCCGGCTCCAGATAGGGAATGGTTTCAGCCGAAATGCCTAACCCGTATAGACGCATACCCTCATCCTTGGCGGCCTGAGCCTCTTCCTCCAAGGCCCAGGCTGCGGATATGGTGAGAGATAAAAGCGCTAAGGCTGCTAGTGCCGCCCAGGCTTTGAGCTGACTTATCGACATCAGAAGCCAAACTTGTCCGGAAAATAGGAGAGCGGCGGCTCACGATTGAGCCATTCTTCCATCATTCGCTCGCCTTCTTCACGTTGCTCAGGAGTGACCATGTCGTGATAGACCCTAAGAGCTCTCTCAGAGGAAGTGCTCGATATTTCCTCGTTTATAGCGAGAAAAATAGCCCACCCTTGGGCAGGATCTTTTTCTGCGTGGCATAGCTCGCTCTCCTGAGGGTCTATATAGCAAGTTGCCAACCATTGACGGCCATTAATATTCCCAACTTCAGAGGCCTTGACCATCCACTGCCATGCCTCTTCAGAGCGGCCCAAACTGTTCAGAGTCGATGCAAGATAGCTCATAGAGGGAGCATGGCCGGCTTCAGCCGCCTTCCGATACCATTTTGCGGCCGCTTCCAGGCGCTCGGGCTCCGTGGCGTAATTCGCTTCATCGTCTCGCGCCAGTTGGCCGAGCCAGTTCATGGAGTCCAGATTGCCGGCTTCGGCGGAAAGCAGCAGCCACTCCATGGCCTCATCGTGCTGGTCAAGGTAGGTGTAGATATCGTAGAGCGCGCCCATGGCCTCGGCGTCGCCCGCCTCGGCCTTAGGCAGGGTGGCAGAGAGAGCTGCCTCACGCCAATCGTTGCCGTCTTCGGGGCAGACATCACCGAGCTCGCAGGCACTGCCATCGTAGAGGCGCAGCATGGCATGGGGCTCGCCCTGTTGCGCGGCCTGGTGGTACCACTCCAGGGCGGCTTGGTTCATTCCCCCCATAACCAAGCGCCGATTGGCTTCACCGAGATAGTACATCGCTTCAACATCGCCTGCCGTCGCTGCTTGTTCAAGCAAAGGAATCGCTGCTTCTGCCCTACGAATACCATAGAGCCGCATTCCTTCATCTTTGGCGGCCTGAGCCTCTTCCTCCAAGGCCCAGGCTGCTGACATCGCGAGAGATGAAAGTATGAAGGCTACCAGCGCCGCCCAGACTTTGAGCTGACTTGTCGACATTAGAAACCAAATTTGTCCGGAAAATAGGAGAGCGGCGGCTCGCGATTGAGCCATTCTTCCATCGTTCGCTCGCCTTCGGTACGTTGTTCAGGAGTGACGTTGTCGCCGTAAATACGAAGGGCTCGTTCAGAAGTAGTGCCGGGTATCTCTTCACTGATAGCGAGAAGAATAGCCCAGCCTTTAGCGGGATCTTTCTCTGTTTGACAAATCTCACGCTCTTCAGCATCAGGGACGATATAACAAGCTGCTTGCCAGCGTCTGCCGTTAATATGACCGGCCTCAGAGGCTTGCACCATCCATTCCCAGGCTTCTTCACGACGCCCAAGATTGTTCAATACAGATGAAAGATCATTCATGGCCGGGGCATAACCGGCTTCGGCGGCCCTGCGATGCCATTCCGCTGCAGCTTCCAGGCGTTCGGTCTCCGTGGCGTACTTATCCTCATCGTCACGCGCTAAATGGCCGAGCCAGTTCATGGAGTCCAAGTTGCCGGCTTCGGCGGATCGCAGAAGCCATTCCATGGCCTCGTCATGCCGGTCGATGTAGGTATAGATATCGTAGAGCGCCCCCATGGCATCGGCGTCACCCGCCTCTGCCTTGGGCAACGTGACAGCGAGGGCCGCTTCGCGCCAATCGTTGCCATCTTCGGGGCAAACGTCACCCAGCTCGCAGGCACTGCCATCATAGAGACGCAGCATGGCATGGGGCTCGCCCTCTTGAGCGGCCCGGTGATACCACTCCAGGGCGGCGAGTGAAAGTCCTCGACTTAACAGCCGGTTCGCCTCGCCCAGATAGTACATGGATTCAACATCACCCTGCTCAGCAGCATGTTCCAGATATGGCTGCATTTTTATCCACTGATGAATGCCCCATAGCCGCATGCCCTCATCCTTGGCGGCTTGAGCCTCATCATCTAACGCCCAGGCCGTGGGGATTGCCAGCAGTGAAAACGCCAAGGCTGCCAATGCAATCATAAAAGGACGGCTCATTGGCCCACTCCTTGTTCTAGTAGGAGACTGATGTAGCACAATTGATTACCCCAAGACCCTTGGATGATCGCTGGTAATCTTCTCTAGCGAGCATCGCATCTTCGTTATTTGTTCCAGAGATTCTAACCATAAATCTATCCAGTCGATGTCGGTTGTTGAGGTAGGCTACATCGCCGTAATTACTGGCAGGGCGGCCATCTTCTGTCATATGTACCACCGCCTTGGTAAAAAGATACTGTGCCGGGGTGGGGTCCACGTGACTGAAGCGACACTGCGGGCCGTAAACGCTCATCGTCACGCCCTCCACAATCCAACCCAGGCAGTTGGCGATGGCGATCTGCTGGAAATCCAATGCCTGTCGTGCATTGAAGCTTTGACTTCCACCACGCCCTCGTCCTGAGGCTTCTACCTCGAAAGCTCTCGGCTCGCTAATCAGCAAATGCAATAGCGCTCCCAAGGCTTCGGGAGAGAGCTGCTGAACCCAGCTGCGCAGCTCCTCTTTCCGCGGGTCATTGACTAACACATATGCAATCGGCCCCGCTTTTTGCCCACCGGTCATGGCTCGGTAGATTCGCTCGATGCCGGTTCTGCCGCGTGCGGCCAGCAGCCCTACATTGAGCAGGGTCGTGGTTGCGATGTAGGCCAGCCAGCCCATGCTTTCATAAGCTTCCTGATCGATCCACTCGGGCTTTTCGAAGTTGTTATCTACCATGGCGCGGTGGAGCATGACCAGCCAGAGGTCCAGGCTGTCGGGGTCGAGTTCGATGGCAAGGCCACCGCCGGCGCCCTTGCCGAACACGAAGCGCCCTGAAACCTTGAATACGAATTTACCGTTCTTCATGCCAAGCACGAACCCGAGTTTGCCACCGATGCCTGCTGCCACTTCGACGTCGAGCTGGGCAACGCCGATGCTGCGCCAGCCGCTCAGCGATTGGCTGGCACGTTGCATGCCCATGCTGGCCATGGCAGCACGCTGGGGAAGAATGCGCTGCAGGTTCTCGGGCGGCTCCCAATGCAGCTCGCAGCGTGTTTCGATGCCGAGGCGAGCCCCGGCAAAGGCTTCCACCGTGGCACCTGTCGCTTCACGCTTGACCCAGTCGATGCCGGAAACGCTGAGCCCATCCTTGTCGAAGGAAAACCCCATTTCAGGGGCGAGTGCTAGACTGGCGCCGGCGAAGCCCTTGGCAACGGCGTCGAGCACAATGGCGTAGCGGCCAAGTTCGCGCTGTTCGCCGCGCTCGGTAAGGGTTGCGACGACGGGGCGGGCCTGTTCCCTGCTGGGAAGTACGAGCTGCCCCAGCGGAAGCTCACCGCGGGCGAGGCTGAAGGTGCCCTTGGCTTCCCAGCTGTAGGTGAGATTGACCGAAGGGCTCCATTCATCGTTGGCATCGAGAATCCAGAGGCCAGGTTCCTCCCGTTCGAGGGCAGTTTCGTTTCGGCTCTGAGTCTTGAGCTTACCCTCACTTTTCGCTTCCATCTCGACATCGAAGAAGGTCAGGCTGGGGGAGTTCTCAGTGATATCCCAAGGGGTGTCGCGCTCGCCTTCCTGTCGGGCTTCGTTGAGCTCATGTCGCGCCATGCCCACCAACCGCAGCATCTGCGCTTGGGCGCTGGCATCGAACAGACGCAACTCCTCGCGGCTGGGGCCGGTAAAGAGGATTTTTTGCAGCGCCTCGCCCCAGGATTGCTTGCTGGCGTCATCCAGCGAGGCGATCTCATGGCCTTCTTCTTCCAGGTGAGCGAAGAAGCGCTCGGGCTGGAAGAACCCCATGGGCTCATCGTGCCAATCGAGCCGATGCGCTATCGCCTGGCAGCGACGCCCTTGTAACCATTGCGAGAGTGCGGTCTCGGGAGCTTCCCACAATCTGGCCGGCAGTACCCCGTCAGCTCTAAGCGTACGTTCTAGCCGCCAGCGCTCGTTGCCGGTCATGGTAGGGACCATTTGCAACAGGCTGATGTGGCTGAGGGACTTTTCCCCCTGCGGTGAGCTGAACTCGCGCAGCGGGAAGTTGTTCTGGACCAGAAGTTCTATCTTGCGTTTCTGATAGCCCAAGGAGTGCCGGTCGTCTTCGATATCGGTATGCCAGACCAGCACTCGACCTGGCTCCATTTCCTCTACGGCCTGACGCGCACGCTCATGGAGTTCGTTCTGTGTTTCTTGCAGGGCCTCATAGCGCTGGCGCTCCTGCTCGAAGAGGAAAACGGGCAGTTGGGTTTGCCCACCCGTACCGGACTCCCATTCACGCAGCTTGTTTTCCACGGCCTGGTGCAGTTCGAGGCTCTCCTTGAGCGTGCGGCAGTAGGCATCGAAGGCCTCAACGCCATTGCGCAATTGGCGCACCCGGGGGTTGGGCGAGGAGAGGGCCAGCTCGGGTGTAGCGATGCCGAGAGAAGCCAATGTCAGGATGCTGTACAGGTAGGCAGAGTACTTGCTTTCCTGCTGTTCATTCAATTGCTGTACATAGCCGACGAAGCGGCACTCGTTGGCCGCCTCCCGCGGCGGCATCGACTCGCATAGCTGGATGAAGCGCTGGTACTCCGCCAGCGCCTCTTGCAGGGAGAAGGGGGTGGCTTCCCCTTCACCACCAGGATGGAAGTGGTACTCCCGTTGTGCCTGGGCGCGGTGTGAGCGGTAGGCATCCAGTGCCGTGGCGATCTCCGCTTCCCAAGGACCAAAGTAGCCCTCATCTTCCAGGCTATAGCCTTGCTCCCTGGCACGCTCGAGGCCCTGTTGGTAAAGCTGCCTCAGTTGGCGCTCCAGCCGAGCGATTTCTTGACTGTTCCTGCGGGTACTGCGAGCCAAGAACTCCAGCACCCCTGGGGTACTGACTTGATACAAGTGATCCCACATGGTGCGCTGATGCGCAATGCGCGCTTCCAGTGAGGCCTCGTCGTCTTGTGTCAGCTCGACGAGCCGTTCGAAGGCTTCCAGGTAGCGCTGCCGTTCGCTCTCATCGAGAAAATTCTCGGCTCGGGCCGGTAACAAGCACTCCAGCCCGGCATCTTCGGTGAGCTTGCGCAGACGCTCGGCCGGATCTTCCTCTTGTACCCATGTGCTCAACGTTTCGCTGGCTTCCAGCAAGATATCCGAGACCTCTTCGGTGAGCAGCCAGAAGGTTCGCGTCCCCGGCAGGTAGAGGATATCGGCCCAGCACTGCTCCTCACAGACATGTCGTGCGGTTGACTCGATGCTGCCGCCTTCCGCTTCCGGTGGCTCGAACCTGCTGATGACATGGGGATTCTCGGGACTTCCGGGGCGTGTTCCTGTGCTCATACCAGGCTCTCCAAAACTTGTACTCTCTTGCGCATCGGCAGGTCGGCACGCAGTCCCTGTTCGACAGGCTGCGAAAAGTGCTCGCTCTCTTGGCAGATCAAGGGCAGCAAACGCTGGAGGTAATGAGCTTGTTTGATGCCCTCCGTCTCGAGGCGCCCCAGCCGCTGCAGCCACGCCTCGGGTAGCTCCTGCAGCGGTATGTCGGTCGCTTGGCTGAGCCACCAGGCGCGCTGGACCTCTTTCAGGGCGTGTTCCAGTTCGTGGGTCAGCGGCGGCGCCTCGTCTTCGCCGTCGTGGACGGCAGGCTGCCAGGCCTGCCAGTGATGTAGGGGAGTCGGGGTGGCGACCTGCCCGAGCGGCCCGATGCAGTGGGCGTAGCTGGTGTCGCTGCCGGCGGCGAGCAGGGCCGTCCAGGCGGCCGGGTCCTGCACGTTGACCAGCGACTGGCCGCCATGGGGGTCGTCGAGCACGAACAGGCGGCGTAGGTGGTCGGCCAGGTCAGCGAGTCGGGCGTCCTGTGCCGGTTGGAAGGCCCAGCCGATGCGCTGCTCGCGGCACAGGGCCTCGGCGGCCTGCCAGGCCTCGCTGCCGAGCGTGAGTTCGATCAGCCAGGGGCTCGCTTCCAGTAGCGGTGCCAGGGGCGTGCCGGCGAACAGGGTCAGGAAGTCGTGCCAGCCGGGCTGCCCCACGAGCGCGGCGCAGCGTTCGGGGGCACGGCGCTGATCGAGCACCAGGTAGGCGGGACGATGGGCGGCGAAGCCGCTTGCCAGGGAGTCGACTCGCTGGCTGCGCTCGCCGATACGGGTCAGCCAGCCAGGCATGGGCAATCCCCCCGGCTGCAGGTGGTCTCGCTCAGCTTGCCGCACAGCGGCATCAGCGTCGCCTCGGAGAGCTGGTAATCCTTGAGCTTGGGCAGGGCGGTGGGCGGTATCGCCTCATGCCCCTCGGGCACCGCCCGTCCCGGCAGCAGCGGCGTCTCGGCGGCCTGGCCTGAGCCGTTGCCGGGGCTGCCGCCGGCGTTGATCTTGACGCTGGGGCCGACCAGGGTCACGCCGCTACCGTCGAGCTTGAGGAAGCTGCCGCCGGCGTTCAGCGTCAGTTCGCTGCCGGCTTCCAGCACCACCTTGTGGCCGGCCTTGATGTGCAGCTCGCGGCCGCTCTCGGTGAGCCAGGCCTGGCCGGCGCGGACATGCAGGCTGCCCTGCACGATCAGGTGCTGGCTGCCGTCGGTCTGCTCATGGCGGTTACCGCGCACCGTGTGGTGCTCGTCGGCGTGGATCTCGCCGATTCGATCGTGGTGCACGCTGAGGAAGCTGTCGTTGCCGATCTCCTCGGTGCGGTCGTTGTTGGTGAGAAGTTCGAGATCCTTCTGGGCGTGCAGCCAGATCTGCTCGCGCTCGGCCTGGTCCTCGAAGCGCAGTTCGTTGAAGCCGTCGCCCTGGTGGCTCTGGGTGCGCAGCACCGTGCGGGTCTTGTGCTCGGGCAG
>NZ_PNRE01000046.1 GCF_002879645.1 Halomonas heilongjiangensis
CGCTGCCGGCCCCCGACCCGCTCGCCCTGGTCGACGCCGAGATCTGCGACGGCTACTGGCACGGCCGCCCCGGCATCGACAACAGCCGCGGAACGGCGCGCCCATGAGCCGCCTGGCCACGATCATCGACAGCGTGGCGCTGCCGGCCCTGCGCCTGCCCATCGCCGGGCTCGACGCGGCGGACCACCGGGCCTTCCCCGGCCGCCGGGCCTGCGTGATCTACCTGCAGGGGTGCCCGCTGCGCTGCGGCTACTGCGAGAACCCGCAGATGACCACGCCGCGTCGCGGCAGCGCCCGCGAGTGGGAGACGATCCACCGCTTCCTGGCCGAGCGACGGGAGGGCCTGGAGGCCGTGGTGTTCAGCGGCGGCGAACCGACCCTGCACGCCGGCCTGGACGCGGCCGTGGCCGAGGTCAAGGCGCTGGGGCTCGCGGTGGGCCTGCACACCGCCGGCCCCTACCCCGAGCGGCTGGCGGCCCTGCTGCCCCACCTCGACTGGGTGGCGCTGGACGTCAAGGGGCGCGGCCGCGACTTCGACCGGGTCTGTGGCCGCACCGGCATCTGGCGCCGCCATGTGCGCAGCCTGGAGATGCTGCTGGCCAGCGGCGTCGCCCACGAGTGCCGCACCACGGTGCACTGGCAGGACTTCGGCCTCGCCGACCTGGAGCGCCTGGCGCTGACCCTGGCCGACTGCGGCGTGCGCCGCTACGTGCTGCAGCCCGCCCGCACCGACCAATGCCTCGACCCCGAGTACTGCCGGCCGGTCCCCGGTGCCCCCTCCCTCGCGGCCCTCGACGCCCTGGTGCGGCGTCTCAGGCCCCACTTCACGCATATCGAACTGCGCCACTGACCGGACATACCGCCGCGGCCAGGTCGCCAGCGGCAAGGGGCCGCGCCTATGCTATTGGATCACTCGAGAGGAAAGGCGCCGGAGGTATCGTCATGCCCCATCCCTGCGCAGGACAGGCCCCGACTTACCGGCTGTTCTATTCACCGGACAGCGCCAACCTGGTGATCCGCATGGTGCTGGAAGAGCTCGGCGCGGGCTACCGGGCCGTGCGGATCGACCGCGCCAGGGGCGGCCTCGACGATCCGGCCTTTCGCACCCTGAATCCCCAGGGGCTGCTACCGGTCCTGGTGGACGAGACAGGCGGGGTCCCGCTGTTCGAGACCGGGGCCATCCTGCTGCACCTGTGCGAGCGGCACGCCAGCCTGGCGATCACGGACCCGGCGCACAGGGGGCCTTTCCTCGCCTGGCTGTTCTTCCTCTCCAACACCCTGCACGCCGATCTGCGGGTGCGGTTCTACACCTGGCGCTATGCCGAAGGCAAGGCGGAGATCCAGCACCTCAGGGAGATGCTGGGTCGCCGCATTCAGCAGCATCTACAACTGCTCGACGAGCTTGCCGACCATGGCCAGGGAGCGGGGTTGCTGCCGAGTGGCCCCAGCGTGCTCGACCCCTACCTGGCCTGCCTGGTTCGCTGGATGCAGCTCTACCCCCTCGACGCCCCCCTCGGGGGCATCGCCCGGGACGACTACCCGCATCTCGTCCAGCTGTTGGGGCGGCTGGAAGGCCGACCGGCCATCCGCCGTGCGGCGGCAGCCGAGGGCATCGAGGGGCGCCTGTTCCTCACCCCCGACTATCCTCGCGGTGACCCGTGCCAACTCGTAGGTCACGCCCCGAACCAGATCGACTGAGCCACGCGAAGGCCGTGGCGCTTAGCCGCACTTCGACCAGCCGCAGCCGGCGTAGCAGGTGGGGCAGCCGTCCATCATGATCAGCTCGCCGTTGCACTCGGGGCAGTGGCCGACCACGGTGGGATGGCCGCTCTTGTCGTGGGCCTCGCGCTCGGCGTGGGCGATCTCCTCGGGGGTCGGCGGCTGCCAGGCATGGCCGCTGGCCAGCCGCTGGGCGTAGCGGCTGACCAGGTCCTCCACCGGCACCTGGTTGCCGTCGATGTCGAGGAAGCCGCGGCGGTAGAGGATCTGCTGGATCGACCAGGCGATGGCCGCGACCTCGGAGTCGTGGAACATCGGCTTGCCCCAGCGGTTCATGCCGCAACGCACCAGGCCCTTGTCCCAGGCCACCTTGCGCAGGTCGGCCACCGCCTGGGTGACGTAGCCGCCGCGGGCGGCCAGCGACAGGCTGCGCATGGTGGCGGTGATCCACTGGTGCTCGCTGGAGAGCTGGCCGGAGGGGAAGAAGAACTCCACCGGGCGCTCGATTACCACCCGCTTGCCGCCCAGCACGCCCTCCACCGGCATGAACGACACCAGCAGGTAGACCTTCTTGCGGCCCTCGGCGCCGACATAGGAGATCTTCTCCGACACGGCCTCCAGGGTGCCCTCGGGACGCGACGGAATGCGCACCGTGAGCGGATTCTCGTCGAGCAGCGGCGGGGCTTCCTCGACCGCCTTCTTGACGCTGTAGGAAACGATCTTCGAGGTGATTTCGACGGCCATCAGCAGGCTCCTGCGGAAAAGGATTCAAAGGCGCGCAGCTTCACTCGCTCGGGGCTGCTCCGGCGACACGTCCCGGAGCGCCGGACCGACGAGGAGGCGCTGTAAATACATCCCTGTACGCTACCGACGCCATCCATGGCGTAGGACCTCCTCTTCGACGTGTCCCCGGCGCCCCTCGCTACCGGCAGTTGGAAGTGCACGGGCTTACCACTTGCCATAGGTGCCTTCCTTCAGCGCGTCATAGAGATTCGCCGCATTGTGCTCCTCGCCGTCGTAGATCACCTTCTCGTCGCCCCTGAGCTCCAGGGTCTCGCCATTCTCGAGCTCGAAGACGTAGGTGGTGTTCTTGAGGTCGTCCTCGCGTACCAGCACGCCCTGGAAGGCCTCGGGGTTGAAGCGGAAGGTGGTGCAGCCCTTGAGCTGGCTGTCGTAGGCGTCGAGGTAGAGGCCCTTGAAGTCGTCGAAGGCGAAGTCGGTGGGCACGTTCACCGTCTTGGAGATCGCCGAGTCGACCCAGGCCTGGGCCGCCGCCTGCACCGCCACGTGCTGCTTCGGGGAGACCGCATCGGCGGTGATGAAGTAGTCGGGCAGGTCGCTCTCCACCGCATCGGCGGCGATGAAGTGGCGGTAGGCGGCCAGCTCGAAGGAGACCACCTCGACCTGCTCCTTGGTCTTCTTGCCCGACTGGATGACGTTGCGGAAGTAGCGGTGCGAGAACGACGGCTCGATGCCGTTGGAGGCGTTGTTGCCCAGGGACAGCGAGATGGTGCCGGTGGGCGCGATGGACGAGTGGTGGGTGAAGCGCGCGCCGTGCTCGGAGAGCGCCGCGACCAGCTCCGGCTCGACCTCGGCGACCTTCTGCATG
This sequence comes from Halomonas heilongjiangensis, assembly GCF_002879645.1. Classification (GTDB taxonomy): domain Bacteria; phylum Pseudomonadota; class Gammaproteobacteria; order Pseudomonadales; family Halomonadaceae; genus Halomonas; species Halomonas heilongjiangensis. The sequence goes on from NZ_PNRE01000046.1 coordinate 3,329, forward strand.
TAGCGGCTGTAGCGGGCGTGCAGCAGGCGACCCGGCACCTTGTCGCCGACCTCGTAGCCGTCCTTGGCCAGCTCCGGCCGGCTGCGCAGCATCTTGGGGGTGATCTCGAACTCCTCGGCCAGGATCGGCGCCATGCCCTTCTCGCGGGAGAGCTCGAGGGCCTGCTTCCAGCCCTCGATGGCGAGGGTACGGCTCACCTCCTCGGTGAAGGCCAGCGACTCCGGCGAGCCGTAGGGGATCTTGAGCATGGTCAGGGTCGACCCCAGGCCCAGGAAGCCCATGCCGTGGCGGCGCTTGGCCTCGATCTCGCGGCGCTGGCCGGCCAGCGGAAGGCTGCTGATCTCCACCACGTTGTCGAGCATGCGGGTGAAGATCGCCACCACCTTGCGGTAGCGCTCCCAGTCGAAGCGCGGCTTCTTGCCGAAGGGCTCGATGACGAAGCGGGTCAGGTTGACCGAACCGAGCAGGCAGGCGCCCTCCGGGGGCAGCGGCTGCTCGCCGCAGGGGTTGGTGGCGCGGATCTCCTCGCAGAACCAGTTGTTGTTCATGCGGTTGACCTGGTCGATCAGGATGAAGCCCGGCTCGGCGAAGTCGTAGGTCGAGCGCATGATGGTGTCCCACAGCTCGCGCGCGCGGATCACCTCGACGATGCGGCAGGCCACGCGGCCCTCGGCGTCGACGGTGTAGCCCTCCTCGATCACCGGCCAGTCGCGGTAGATGAGCTCGTCGGGGCCCACGTCCTCCTTCTCGCCGGCGTGCAGCGGGAAGGCCAGGGGCCAGTCGGCGTCGCTCCTGACCGCCTCCATGAACTCGTCGGTGATCAGCAGGCTCAGGTTGAACTGGCGCAGCCGGCCGGCCTCGCGCTTGGCCTCGATGAACTGGCGGACATCGGGGTGGCCGACGTCGAAGGTGCCCATCTGGGCACCGCGGCGCCCGCCCGCCGAGGCCACCGTGAAGCACATCTTGTCGTAGATATCCATGAACGCCAGGGGGCCGTTGGTGCCGGCACCGGCACCGAACACGAAGGCGCCCTTGTGGCGCAGGGTGGAGAACTCGTAGCCGATGCCGCAACCCGCCTTGAGGGTCATGCCGGCGTCCACCACCGAGTCGAGGATGTCGTGCATGGAGTCGTGGATGGTGCGCGACACCGTGCAGTTGATCAGGCTCACCGCCGGCTTGTAGTCGTCGGCGCCGGCGTTGGACATGATCCGCCCGGCCGGGATCGCGCCGTTCTCCAGCGCCCAGCGAAACTTCGGCAGCCACTCGTCGGCCTGGTCGCCCTCCACCGCGGCCAGGGCGCGGGCCACCCGCTCCCAGGTGGCCGCCACGTCCTTGTCCACCGGACGCCCGTGGCGATCCTTGAGCCGGTACTTGGCATCCCAGATATCACGGGAGGGAACCTGCATCGGTACCTCGTTGGATGTCTTGACGGCCTTGGCGGGAGTGCTCATTCAGGGGTCTCCAGAGAAGTCTAGGATAACGGGGTCAGTGATCGCGGCGCGCCAGCCGCTCGAGTCGCAGCAGCCATGCGCCGAGGCGTCCCTGGGCCAGGCCCTCCTCGCGGCCGTCGAGCAGGTTCTTGACCGTCAGGCCGAGCTCGGTGTCGCCCTCGATCAACAGGCGACGCTGGAAGAACAGGGCGTCGGGGTCCTCGCGGCGAGTGGCCAGGCACAGGAACTCGCGCCAGCCGCCGCGGATGGTCGCCTCGCCGGCCTCGCGGCAGAGCACCAGGTGCCCCGCCTCGAGCCCCAGGGTCAGCACCACCCCCAGGTCCTCGACCCTCAGGGTGATGCGGCGCCCCTCGAGGCCATCGAATTCGCCCTCGGCCAGTGGCTCGGCGAAGGTGCGGTTGAGCAGCGGTTCGACCAGACGACGCTTGACGCCGATGGGCACTCGCGGGTCGAGGGCACGGATCAGCCGGCTCGGGGCGAGCGGGCGCGGCAGTGACAGGGACGGGAAAGGCAGGGACATGCCAACTCTCCTGAAGACGATGCGGCCGAGGCCGCCGAACCGCTCATCCTAGGCCTCATGCAAGCCGTTCGCCCTGACATGCGTCAAGCCCCGGCCGGTGCGACCCGCCGCTGGCGGCTGAGTACCATATATAGACCATTCGACCACAGCAAGCACAAGATGTCGTTGCATTTGACCGTCAACGCTGCGACGGTCTACCGCCGCTCAGTGCCCCGGGAGGCCGCCAGCGAAGCGGGGGCCACCTGGTCAGACCGTGCGCGAGTAGCGCCCCTCGCTGCGGCTCAGGTAGGCATCGAAGGCCATGGCGGCGTTGCGCATCATCAGCCGCCCGGCCGGCAACACCTCGATCTCGCCCTCGCCGATCGCCAGCAGGCCGTCGGCGTCCATCTCGGCGAGTTCGTCGAGGGCCTCGGCGAAGTAGTCGCGGAAGGCGATGCCGTGGGCACGTTCGATCGCGGCGAAGTCGATGCGGCCGTGGCACATCAGGGCATTGATCACGTCGCGGCGCAGGCGATCGTCGTCGTTGAGCCGGTAGCCGCGCATCACCGGCAGCCGGCCGGCCTCCAGCCGGTGCTGGTACTGGGCGGTCTCCTTGACGTTCTGGCTGTAGCTGTCACCGACCTTGCCGATGGAGGTGATCCCCAGGCCGATCATGTCGCAGTCGGCGTGGGTCGAGTAGCCCTGGAAGTTGCGCTGCAGGGTGCCGTTCTCGCGGGCCAGGGAGAGCTCGTCCTCGGGCAGTGCGAAGTGGTCCATGCCGATATAGACATAGCCGGCCGCGGAGAGCCGGCGGATGGTCAGCTCCAGCAGCTCGAGCTTGCGCTCCGGGGGCGGCATGTCCTTGGGTCGGATCAGCCGCTGGGCCTTGAACAGCTCGGGCAGGTGGGCATAGCTGTAGGCGGCGATGCGGTCGGGCCGCAGGGCGATGATCTTGTCCAGGGTGACGTCGAAGCTCGCCACCGTCTGCAGCGGCAGGCCGTAGATCAGGTCGACGCTGACCGACTGGAAGCCGGCCTCGCGGGCCGCCTGCACCAGCGCCACCACCTGCTCCTCGCTCTGGATGCGGTTGACGGCCTGCTGGACGTCGGCATCGAAGTCCTGCACGCCGAAGCTCAGGCGGTTGAAGCCCAGTGTGCGCAGCTCATGGATCTGCTCGGGGGTGACGGTGCGCGGGTCCACCTCCAGGGAGAACTCGCGCGCCGCCGGCGGGGCGAAGTGGAAGGCCGCATCCAGCGCCGCCATCAGCTCGCCCAGCTGGGCGTTGCTCAGGTAGGTGGGGGTGCCGCCGCCCAGGTGCAGCTGGGTCATGCGCCGCGAGGCATCGAACAGCGCGGCCTGGACCCGGATCTCCTGCTTCAGCCACTCGAGGTACTCGGCGGCCCGCTCGGTGTTGTGGGTGATGATCTTGTTGCAGGCGCAGTAGTAGCAGAGGCTCTTGCAGAACGGGATGTGCACGTACACCGACAGCGGCTTGGGCGACTCGGCCCGATTGCTGCGCTCGGCGGCAGCCCGATAGTCGTCCTCGGCGAAGGCCGCGTGGAACTGCGGCGCCGTGGGGTAGGAGGTGTAGCGCGGCCCCGGGCGATCGTACTTCTCCACCAGGGGGCGATTGAATTGCAGATCCTGTGGCATGACGTGAAACGGCCTCTTGCAGCCTGTATTCGAGCAGGAACGGGGACAGCGTTCGCAGGCCCCGCCGAATGAGGGAAGTATGCCATCCGCCATCCGCAGCGTCGGTACCCTTCAAGAGGTAGTTGACCCAGGTCAAAGGAGGGAGCGCCCGAGGCGAGCAGCGTTGCAGCGCTCACTAACATTCATGTAGATTGAATCTTATAGCGCCTCCCGGAGGCCACCATGCGGCCGACCACGATGATTTCGCGACTCACCTGGAGCACCCTCGCCTGTGGCTGCATCGGCCTGGGGACCGCCGGCCTGGTGGTGCCGCTGCTGCCGACCACCCCGTTTCTGCTGGTGGCCGCCTGGGCCGCCCCCAAGGGGTCGCCGCGCCTGGCACGCTGGCTGTGGGAACACCCGCACCTGGGCCCGACCCTGCACGCCTGGCGAGAGCAGCGCGCCGTGCCCCGCCGCGCCAAGCGGCTGGCCTGGGGGCTGCTGGCGTCAAGCTGGCTGGTGCTGTGGCTGAGCGGGGCACCGCTCCCCGTACTGGCACTGACGGCGGCACTCTTCTGCGGGGTAGGCACCTTCCTGCTGCTGCGACCCGATGCCACACGCGCACCCGCCATGGAGGAAAGGGAGCTGGTAAACTGAGACTTCGTTAACCCATCGTTATCGACCGATTACCCAGTCACGAGGCGCCGGATCCTGCCATGCACCTGACCCGCTTTACCGACTACTCGCTGCGCGTGCTGATCTTCCTGGCCGTCAAGGGCGAGGAACGCTCCACGATCCAGGAGATCGCCGAGCGCTTCGAGGTCTCTCACAACCACCTGATGAAGGTGGTGCAGGAGCTCGGCCACAAGGGTTACATCACGGCCATTCGCGGCAAGAACGGCGGCCTGCTGCTCAGGAAGGCACCGGAAGAGATCTCCCTCGGCGCCCTGATACGCGACACCGAGCACGATCTGCTGCTGGTCGAGTGCTTCGGTGACCAGAACGAGTGCCTGATCACCCCGGCGTGCCGCCTCAAGCCGATACTGGCCGAGGCCCTGCAGGCCTTCCTCGCCGTGCTCGACCAGTACACCCTGGCCGACATGCTGGGGCCGCAGCGCCCCCAGCTCGCCCAGTTGCTGCGCATCGAGCCCGGGTGCTGAACATGCCCGGGGCGCCGAGATGGCTTATGCTGACACACGTCAGTACCCCATCCTCGGCCCACTGGCACCATGGGCACCTCCGGCCCGGGACTCCGGGTCTCCTTACGCCAACAAAGATGCATCATGGAGATTGGTTATGAAAAGACTGGCCGCCGCCACCCTCACCGGCATCGCCGCCCTGGCATTCTCCGCCTTCGCCCAGGCGGAGCCCGACGGTGAGGCGATCTACAACCGGGCCTGCATGGCCTGCCACATGACCGGTGCCGCCGGCGCCCCCATCAAGGGTGATGCAGACGCCTGGGCACCCCGCCTGGAGCAAGGCATGGAGACCCTCTACGAGCACTCCATCAATGGCTTCCAGGCCATGCCGGCCAAGGGGGGGCAAGTGAACCTCAGCGACGAGGAGGTCAAGGCCGCGGTCGACTTCATGCTCGAACCGGTGCTCTGAGACCGAACGAACCGTCTAGCGCCCCATGAGAGACTGCCCCGGCGGGCTCTGCTAGCATCCGGGGTTCGTCTCCACGCCACCCAGGATGCTGCTGCCGATGTCATCGCCGGTCACCCGCCTCGCTCTGCTGCCCGCCCTGCTGATCGCGCTGGGCCTGGCCGCCCCCGCCCAGGCCACCACCTTCAACACCGGCGACGTCGAGGCCCAGGGTGCCTGGCACTCGTTGACCCTGACGCTGGGCGAGGAGCGCCACTTCCGTGCCATGGAGGGGCAGAGCTACGGCGATTCGCTGCTCAGCGTCAACGTGACGCCGGGGGTCTGCGACCTGCCCTGGCTGGAGCTGCGGGTCGAGCTCGACGAGCACCAGGCCGAGAGCCGCACGGTCAACCGGGTGCCGGTCGACCTGCGGGTCGACCACGAGACCATCCACGGTGGCTGGGCCGAGTTCGTCACCGTGCGCGGCGACAGCGGCTTCTACGTGCACTTCACCCTCGAGGAGCAGCCGCTGCTGCTCGAGGAGATGCGCGCCGGCGAGACCCTGCGCCTGCGCCTGATGCGGGCCGAGGACGACCCCTGGTTCATGACCTTCGACCTCGACGGCGCCGAGGCGGCGATCGCCCGGATGCTGCGCCAGTGCCAAGACGCCACCCCCTGAGGGCCGGCGGCCGGGGCCAACCACAGGGCGTCAGACCACTTCCGCCGCCAGCGGCAGCTCCTCGACCGGCACCGGGCGGCCGAACAGGTAGCCCTGGAAGGCCCGGCACCCCTGCTCGGCCAACCAGCGGCGATGCTCCTCGCTCTCGACGCCCTCGGCGATCACCTCGAGCTCCAGGCTGCGGGCCAGGGTGATGATGGTGGTGACGATGGTGGCGTCGGTGGGGTCATCGAGCAGGTCGCGCACGAAGGACTGGTCGATCTTCAACTGGTCCAGCGGCAGCCGCTTGAGGTAGGCCAGCGACGAGTAGCCGGTGCCGAAGTCATCCAGGGCGAAGCCGATGCCCAACCCCTTGAGGCGCTGCATCTTGTCCCGGGTGTCCTCGCTGTCTTCCAGGAAGAGGGTCTCGGTCAGTTCCAGCTTGAGCCGCTCGGGCCGCGCCCCGGTGACGGCGAGGATCCGCTCGAGACGGGCGACGAAATCCGGTGCCCGGAACTGATCGCGGCTGACGTTCACCGCCATGGTCAGGTGCTCGGCGGCCGGCATCGCGGCCCACACGGCGAGCTGGCGGCAGGCGGTCTCCAGCACCCAGAGCCCCATCGGCACGATCAGGCCGTTCTCCTCGGCGACGGGAATGAACACCCCCGGAGACACCAGGCCCCGCTCGGGGTGCTCCCAGCGCAGCAGCGCCTCGACCCCGGTGGTCTGCCCCTCCTCATCGACCTGAACCTGGTAGAACAGCCGCAGCAGGCCATCGGCGAGGGCCTGCCGCAGGTCGGCCTCGAGGCTGGCCCGTTCCATCACCCTGGCCTGCATCGCCGGGTCGAAGAAGCACAGCGCATGGCGCCCCGCCGCCTTGGCCTGATACATGGCCAGGTCGGCCTGCTGCAGGATATCGTTCACCGTGGCCAGGTCGTCGGTGAACAGGGTGATGCCGATGCTGCCGCTCACCTGGCAGCGCATCTCGCCCAGCATGCAGGGCTCCACCAGGCTCGCCAGCAGCTTCTCGCCCACTCGCTCGGCCACCATGGCGGCCTCGTCGGCCTCCAGGCCCAGGTCGTGCAGCATCACCACGAACTCGTCGCCGCCCAGGCGGGCGATGGTATCGGTCTCGCGGGTGATGGCGGTGAGGCGCTCGGCGATGATCAGCAACAGCTCGTCGCCGCGATGATGGCCCAGGCTGTCGTTGATGGTCTTGAAGTTGTCGAGGTCGATGAACATCACCGCCCCGTACTCGCCGCTGCGCCGGCTCTCCTTCAGCGCCGACTCCAGCCGGTCGACCAGCAGGCGCCGATTGGGCAGGCCGGTCAGGGGGTCATAGAAGGCCAGTTGATGGATCTCCTCCTCGGCGGCCTTGCGTTCGGTGATGTCGCTCAGGGTGGCCACGTAGTTGGTGATCCGGCCTTCGTCGTCCTTCACCGCGCTGATGGTCAGCCACTGGGGATAGATCTCGCCGCTGCGACGGCGGTTCCAGATCTCGCCCTGCCAGCTGCCCTTGTCGGCGATGGCGCACCACATGCGCTGGTAGAAGTGGTCGTCATGGCGCCCGGAGTTGAGGATGCGCGGGCTGTGGCCGACGATCTCCTCGGCGGCGTAGCCGGTGATCTGCCGGAAGGTCGCGTTGGTCCGCAGGATCCGCCCTTCGGCATCGGTGACGAACATGCCCAGGTGGGTCTCGAAGGCCATGGCGGCGATGCGCAGCTGGGCCTCCTGGCCATGGCGTCGAGCCACCTCCCGCTGCCGTTCGGCCATGGCCTGCCAGCGGGACCAGCGCTTCCGCCGGGCACCCTGCCTCGATACCACCCCGTCCCCTGTCACCATTGCCGGCCCTGCTCCCGCTTCATGACCGCGCTGCTTGCTGGACTCGGTGCCCCGAACATCACGGCGTATCGGCCCCCCGGCCGGAAAGTCGAACCTCCCTTTCCTTGAAAGATGCCACTCCTTGATGGATACCCATTATGCCAGCTCGAGCGCCTATGGCGAACGAGATCTCGCGCCTCCGCCGCGACGACCCGTCCGGCCAGCGCCGCTCGGACGGATCGCCTGCCGGCGTCCTGGATGCTAGAGCACCTTGCTGCGCAGCAGGCCGGTGATCGCCTCGCCGATCAGCACCAGCGCGATGATGGCGATGAGGATGGTGGCCACGGTGGGCCAGGCGAAGGTGTCGATGGAGCCCTGCAGCAGTACCCCGATGCCACCGGCCCCCACCAGGCCCAGTACCGTGGACTCCCGGATATTGATGTCCCAGCGCAGGATGACGATGGCGAAGAAGGCCGGCATCACCTGGGGCACGACGGCATAGGCGATCACCTTGAGCTTGGAGGCACCGGTGGCCTCCATGGCCTCCACCGGGCGCCGGTCGATCTCCTCGATCGCCTCGCCCATCAGCTTGCCGATGAAGCCGATCGAGCGGAACATGATCGCGAGTATCCCCGCCAGCACCCCGGGGCCGAAGATCGCCACGAACAGCAGCGCCCAGATGATGGTGTTCACCGAACGGCTGGAGACCAGGATGAAGCGCCCCAGCCACAGGCAGAAGCGATTGGGCGTGGTGTTCTGGGCGGCGATGTAGGACACCGGCAGGGCGATGAAGATCGTCAGCAGGGTCGCGAGCGTCGCGATGTGCACCGTCTCGATCATGGCGCCCACGATCTGCCCCAGCCGACTCGGGTCCGGCGGCCACATGCGCGCCCCCAGCCGCGAGATCTGGGTCGGCGCATCCCACACCCAGGGCCAGAAGATGTCGATGTCGCGCACCGCCCAGTAGACCACCATCAGCGTCACCAGCAGGACGGCGTAGCGGATCAGACGTTCCTTGCGGTCGTAGCGCCGCCAGACGCGATCGGCCAGGTCGCCGGCATGATCTACCATATCTTCTTCCTCACCCAGCCACTGATGCCCTCGCTGACCAGGATCACCGCGATGATGATCAGCAGGATGGCGAACGCGAAGTCGTAGTCGTAGCGCCCGAAGGCGTTCATCAGGGTCCCACCGATGCCCCCGGCACCGACGATGCCGACCACCGCCGAGGCGCGCAGGTTGCTGTCGAGCTGGTACATGGAGAGCCCCACCTGGCGCGGCAGGATCTGCGGGAAGACCGCGTAGAACAGCGTCGCCAGGTACCCCGCCCCGGTGGCCTTCATCGCCTCCACCTGCCCCCAGTCGATCTCCTCGATCTCCTCGGCGAGCAGCTTGCCGACGAAGCCGATCGAGTAGAGGGTCAGGGTCAGGATGCCGGCCAACGGGCCGAAGCCCACCGCGGCGACGAACAGGATGGCGACGATCACCGGGTGGAAGCTGCGCGAGACGATGATCACCGCTCGCCCCAGGAGATAGACCGGCATCGGCGCGACGTTGCGGGCCGCCATCACCGCGAAGGGAATCGACAGCATGACCCCCAGCAGCGTCGCCAGGATGGCGATCTGGAAGCTCTCCTTGAAACCGGTGAGCAGCAGGCCGCCGCGCTCGAAGCTGGGCGGGAAGCCGCCGCCGAAGATCCGCGCCGCCCGTGGCAGGCCCTCACCGATGCGCGCCCAGTTGAACGGCAGGCTGCCGAAGGCCCAGATCAGATAGGCCACCACCGCCAGCCACAGGCCGTAGCGTAGCCAGGGGTTCGCGATGAAGGGCGGCTTGCGCCAGGTCCTGCGCCCCGTCGCGTCGACGTCAGAGCGGGTCATCGGTCACCTCTTTCCGGGTGGCCAGGGCGGGCTTCTTCGTGTCCTCGCCCTCATCCTCGTCCGGCGCCTCGATACCGCCGTAGATGGCGTCCAGCGCCTCCCGGGTGAAGTCGGCGGGGGTCCCGTCGAAGATCATCTTGCCGTGACGCAGGCCGACGATGCGCTCGGTATAGGCCTTGGCCTGGGCCACGTTGTGGATATTGATCAGCACCGGCAGCGACAGCTCGCTGGCCAGGCTCTGGAGCAGCTTCATGATCTGCTCGGAGGTGCGCGGGTCAAGCGAAGCGGTGGGTTCGTCGGCGAGCAGCACCTCCGGCTCCTGCATCAGCGCCCGCACCACCCCGACCCGCTGTCGCTCGCCACCGGAGAGTGCATCGGCGCGCTTGTTGGCGTAGTGGGCGATGCCCACCCGCTCCATCAGCGTGAAGGCACGCTCGATGTCGGCCTGGGGATAGCGTCGCGAGATCGCCTGATAGAGGCTGACATAGCCGAGCCGACCGGCCAGCACGTTCTCCATCACCGTGAGACGATCGATCAGGTTGAAGCCCTGGAAGACCATGCCGATCTTGCGCCGCGCCCGGCGCAGGGCGGCGCCGCGCAGGTTGACCAGCTCCTGGCCATTGAGCTTGATCGACCCCGAGGTGGGCTCGACCAGGCGATTGATACAGCGCAGCATGGTGCTCTTGCCGGCCCCCGAGGCGCCGACGATGGAGACAACGCTGTTGCCCTCCACCACCAGGTCCAGCTCCTTGAGTACCGGCTCGTCACGGCCGTAGCGCTTGACGAGCTTCGAGATCTCCAGCATCCGACCACCTCGCTTTGCACGATCAGGGAGAACGGCCCCCGGCCGGTCGGCCGGGGCGCCCGGCTCACTCCTGTTCCAGGTCTTCGCGGGTATAGCGCACGTCGTTGGCGGCCTGGATGGTGCGGATGACCTGCCAGTGCTCCTGATAGTTGATCGGGATGAACTTCTCGACCCCCTCGAACTCCTCGCCCAGGGCGGTGCCGGCGAAGTCGAAGCTGAAGAAGGCCTCCTCGATCTTCTCGACCAGGTCGGGATGCAGGTTATGGGCGTAGTTGTAGGAGGTGGTGGGGAAGCGGTCGGACTCGTAGAGGATCTTGACGTCCTCCTCGTCGTAGAGGCCACGGGCGGCCATGCGCTCGACCACCTCGGAGGCCACCGGGGCGGCGTCGTAGTCCTGGGCCACCACGCCGAGCATCGACTGGTCGTGGCTGCCGGAGTAGACCACCTCGTAGTCCTCGTCGGGGACGATGCCGAGCTCGGGGAACAGCGCCCGGGGCGCCTGGTTGCCGGAGTTGGAGGTCGGCGAGGTATGGGCGACCCGCTTGCCCTTGAGGTCCTCCATGCTGTCGATGCCGGAATCGACATGGGTATAGACCTGCAGGGTGTAGCCGAACTGGCCGTCGTCGGAGCCCATCAGCGCGAAGGGCACCGCACCGGCCAGGTTGACCGCGAAGGGTGTCGGCCCGGTGGAGAACCCGGCGATGTGCAGGCGCCCGCTGCGCATCGCCTCGACCTGTGCCGAGTTGGACTGCACGGCGAAGAAGCGCACGTCCCGTCCGGTCACCTCCTCGAGGTGATCGATGAACGGCTGCCAGATATCGGAGTAGATGGCCGGGTCTTCCACCGGGGTATAGGCGAAGATGAGGGTATCGGGGTTCGCCCACTCCGACTCGTCCGCCGGCAGGTCGGCGACCATGTCGCCATCCTCGTCGCAGTAGAGGTTGTCGAGATCGCCCCGGGGGCAGTCGGCGAAGGTGGGGGTGGAGAAGGCCAGCAGGGCCAGCGACGCACTGGCCAGGGCCGCGGTCAGGTATTTGCCGGAGACGATGGGCTTCCCGGCGACATGGAGCGTATTCATGGCGTGTCTCGCTTTGGCTTGTATTTATTATGGAAATTGAGAAATATTGATCGAAAGCGAACAACTTGCGGAGCATATGATCGATTCCGAACATCACTTTCTCAATCTAGGAGCTGTGACGATAGCATGTCAACCGATTTCCTCAACGTTCCCGGAGCCTGGCGCAACCGCTACCTGCTGATGCGCCACGGGCATAGCCGGGCCAACGAGCAGAACCTGATCATCAGCGACCCGCGCGCCGGCCTTGCCGACTACGGCCTCTCTGTCGAGGGCGAGGCACAGCTCGCCCGGCTCGTCGACGGGTGGGCCTGGCCGGCGCCCACCCGCCTCCACCACTCGGACTTCCTGCGCACCACCCAGACCGCCACCCGGGTGGCGGCACGCTTCGGCCTCTCGCCCTGCCCCGAGCCACGCCTGCGCGAGCGCCACTTCGGCGACTTCGAGGCCCGTTCCGCGGATCGCTACCACGAGGTCTGGGCACTGGACGAGCGGGACCCGACCCACCGCACCCATGGCGTCGAACCGGTGATCGCGGTGGCCGAGCGGATGCGGGCGGTGATCGAGGAGCTGGAGCGTACCTACGCCGGCGAGACGATCCTGGTGGTGAGCCACGGCGACCCTCTGCAGATCCTGCTCACCGCCCTGGAGGGACGGCCGTTGCACCGGCATCGCGACCGACCGCCGCTGCTGCCGGCGAGCATCACCCCGCTGGGCGAGGCCCCCGTGGCATAATGGCTACCCAGCTTGCATCGCCGCCGGGAGGGCGATCGTGACGGTACTGCTGTTTCGGCTGCACCACGTCCCCGACGAGGAGGCCGAGGAGGTACGCCGACTGCTCGACGAGCACGGCTTCGACACCTACGAGACCCGTGCCGGCTTCTGGGGGCTGGGCGTCGCGGCGATCTGGCTGCGCGATGAGACTCAGCGGGAGGCGGCCCGCGAGGTGATCGACCACTATCAACAGGCACTGGGCGAGCGGGTGAGGCGCGAGCGGCACGAGCTCGACGCCCGCGGCCAGGCCCCCACCCTGTGGCGCCGCCTGCGCCACCACCCCTTCCGGGTGGTGCTGCTCACCGCCGCGGCGCTGGGCATCCTGGCCCTCTCCGTCCTGCCCTTCCTGGGGCTGATCGACTGACACGACCTGTCCTCGCCCCGGCCAGTGCGGCTCATGTGGCGGCCTCGTCGTTGTCGTCTCAGCCCTGGGTGAGCAGCAACTCGACCCGTCGGTTGGCGGCCCGCCCCTCGGCACTCGCGTTGCTCTCCAGGGGTCGGGTGTCGGCATAGCCGATGGCGCGCAGCCGGGTCGTCGGCACGCCCTGCTCGGCAAGGTAGCGCAACACGGCGATGGCGCGCCCGGTGGAGAGCTCCCAGTTCGACGGGAAGCGGACGGTGGCGATGGGAATATCGTCGGTGTGCCCCTCCACCGAGACCTGGCCATCGAAGTCGGCCAGGGTGACGACCAGGCCGCTCAGGATCTCGCGGCCACCAGCGGTGAGCTCCGCCTGGCCGCTGGCGAACAGCAGGTTGTCGTCGATGCGCAGGGTGACGCCCCGCGCCCCCTCGGCGACGCTGACCCCCTCGATCTCGAGCCCCCGGAAACGCGGCTGAAGGCCATCCTGTCGCGGCTTGAGCCCCGGTGCCGTCGGCCCCGCCATCGCCCCCGGGCCGCCGGCCACCGCCTGGGCGGCCGACTCGGCCAGCGGCGACACCTGGCGCGTCGCCTCGCCCCCGTGCTCGCTGCCGGTGACCCTCAGGCCATTGCCGGCCAGCGACAGCAGCAGCACGAACAGCGTGATCAGCAGGGTGAGCACATCGAGGTAGCTCATCAACCAGCCTTCGCCATCGTCGCCGACCGGCGCGTCGGGCAGCAACGACTCCCTGGCGTGCCGGTCAAGCATGCTGGCCGGCCTCGGCACCGCCGGGCCGGGGCTTGCCGGGCTCGCGGATCTCGTCATGATAGTTGGCCACGAAGGAGTTGAGGGTCTCCTCGATGAACGACGGCAGGCGACGCTTGGTGATCAGCGAGATGCCCTCGAGCACCATGTTCATGGCGATCAGCCGCTCCTCGGTACGCCGTTCCAGCTTGACCGCGATGGGCTTGAACACCAGATTGGCCAGCAGGATGCCGTAGAAGGTGGTCAACAGGGCCACCGCCATGCGCGGGCCGATCACGTGCAGGTCGCCGGTCTCCATCACCTCGAGCATGTTCACCAGTCCCACCAGGGTGCCGATCATGCCGAACGCCGGGGCATAGGTGGCCATGGTGCGGAAGATCTGCGCCTCGGCCAGCTCGCGGGCCTTGAGCCGGGCGATGCGCCAGCGCAGCAGGTCGAAGATCTCCTGCTCCCGGGTATTGGCGATCACCAGCTGGATGCCGGTACGCAGGAAGGGGTTGCGGGTGTGCTCCAGGGCCTCCTCCACGGCGCGCACGTCGCCCTTGAACCACAGCCGCGACATGTCCACCAGTTCCTTGATGTCGTCGCGGGTATAGGTGTTCTCGCGGCGAAACACCAGCCCCACCAGCCGTACCACCCGCACCACCTCCTTGAGCGGGTAGCTGATGAAGGTGGCGGCCATGGTGCCGGCCAGCACGATGGCCAGCCCCGGCAGGTTGAGGAAGCTCTGGGGGGACTCGGCGGTGAAGAGCAGGACGCTGGCCAGCAGCACGCTACTGGCGAAGATACCGATGAGCGTCGACGGGTTCATGCACGGCTCCTTGCCGGAAGAGAAAGGCGTGATGGGGATATCGGCCGCGACGCGGCGAGCTTTACGTCACATCGCGGACAAGCCGCCTGACAGAATGATACTCTTTGTTACATCGCCTGCCAGCCACCGGGCCGGCCCCGCCACGATCACGACAAACGGCAGGCATCCTCTCGCAGGGAGTCACACCATGTCAGGACAGAGGGACACCGACGCCTTCGCCATCGCGCTGCAGCCCATCCACGATGCCGCCGATCGGCATGTCGCCGACCGGCTGCTCTATCGCCATCACGGCGAGGCCCTCGAGGACCCGGTCGCCGCCACCGCCCGGGCCCTGGCCACCGCCATCTACGAGCTCGACGAGGGCAAGCGGCTCGGCACCCGGGAGCTGATCATCGACCTGCCCGGCGAGTGGCTGGAACGCACCGACCTGCTGCCCTCGCCGGCACGCCAGGTGATCATCGGCCTGCCGCGCGACCTGCCGCCGACGCCCGAGCTCTTGACGACCCTCGAGCAGCTCCGCGAGCGGGGCTACCGGCTGCTGGTACCCGCCTCCGGCCTGCAGGGCGACGGCCGGGAGCTCGCGCCGCTGGCCGACCTGATCCGCTTGCGCCACCCCGACGAACTCGACGCCGGTCAACTGGATGCCCACCGCCAGCGCGGCGCCCGGTTGCTGGCCGACGACATCCGCGACGCCGAGCGACTCGACCGCTTCCGCAGCCTCGACTGCCACTACTTCGATGGCCGCTACCTGGCCGAGCCGGCCTTCTACGCCGCCCGCCCCCGGGGTCGCCACGGCAACCGTGCCGCCCAGCTGCGCCTGGTCAACGAGCTCTACCGCGAGGATGCCGACCTGCAGCGCCTCTTCGAGCTGCTGATCCAGATGCCTCACCTCCACGTGGCGATCCTGCGCCGGGCCACCTCCAGCCTGTTCGGCCAGGACTCGCGGCAGACCGACCTC
Source organism: Halomonas heilongjiangensis (assembly GCF_002879645.1). Taxonomy (GTDB): domain Bacteria; phylum Pseudomonadota; class Gammaproteobacteria; order Pseudomonadales; family Halomonadaceae; genus Halomonas; species Halomonas heilongjiangensis. The sequence continues at coordinate 18,398 of NZ_PNRE01000046.1, forward strand.
AAGCGTGCCATGCAGGTCATCGGGCTGAACGAGCTGCGCCGGCTGGTGATGACGCTGTCGCTGGCCAGTGAGATGCCGTCGTCGAAACTCAGGGTGCGCCTGGCGCTGATCCGCGCCTTCATGTGCCGCAACCTGGCCACGCCCTTCCGCAACATCGACCCCGAGGACGCCTTCACCACCGGGCTCTTCTCGATGATGGGGCCGCTGCTCGACGAGGCCCAGGATGCCCTGCTCGAGGAGTTGCCGCTGACTGCCGCCGTGTCCCGGGCCCTGAGCGGCCGGGAGGGCCACCTCGGCGCCCTGCTGACGCTCTGCGAGGAGCACGAGCGCCAGGTCGCCGACGGCGGCGCCACGGCCAGCGCCGACCAGCTGCAGCAGTGCTACCTCGATGCCCTGGACCAGACCGATGCGCTGATGAGCCGCCTCTAGCCCCCGGCCGTTCAGTCGTCGCGCAGCCGGGCCCGCAGCCGGCTCACCGCCTGACCGTGGAGCTGGCAGACCCGCGACTCGGTCACCCCCAGCACGGCGCCGATCTCCTTGAGGTTGAGCTCCTCCTGGTAGTAGAGCGCCATCAGCAGCTTTTCGCGCTCGGGCAATGCCTCGATCGCCGCCACCAGGCGGCTGCGCTGCTCGCCGTCGACCAGGGCGGCGAAGGGCGTGGCCATCGCCGACTCGCCGCTGCCCGGTTCCGCTCCCTCCGCCACCAGCTCCTCGAAGGGCAGCAGATGGCCGTTGTTGGTATCGCCGAGGAGCTGGCGATAGTCGGCCAGGTCCATCTCCAGCTCGGCGGCGATCTCGTGCTCCTCGGCCGACCGCCCCAGGCGCTGCTCCAGGCGCCGCACCGCCTCGTCCACGGCCCGGGCGTTGCGCCGCACGCTGCGCGGCAACCAGTCGCGACTGCGCAGTTCGTCGAGCATGGCACCCCGTATCCGCTGGCTGGCGAAGGTGGCGAAGCTCGCCCCCTGGCCGGCGTCGAAGCGCCCCATGGCCTCCAGCAGCCCCATGGTGCCGGCCTGGATCAGGTCATCCAGCTCGACACTCGCCGGCAGCCGGACCTGCAGCGCCAGCGCCTGGCGCCGCACCTGCGGCAGGTACTGCGTCAACAGCTCGTTCTGGTCGATCTTGCCTTTTGCTGTATACATCCCGTTCGACGGCCTCTGTCAGGACCTTCTCTTAGCGATAGTTGACGATCACCTGCAGCCCCTGCACCGCCACCGCCCGTCGCTGGCCCGGTGCCAGGGCGAAGCGGAAGTGCAGTGGCGTAGCCGCCGGCAGCCCCGCCAGGGCCCGGCTGCTGCCCTGCCCGGCCCCCA
>NZ_PNRE01000104.1 GCF_002879645.1 Halomonas heilongjiangensis
AATCATTGGGTCGCAGGTTCGAGTCCTGCTCGGGGAGCCAGTTTCGCCTCCACGGCAGCGAGCACAGCGCGGTAATCGGTCATTCCTCGATAGCTCAGTTGGTAGAGCAAGTGACTGTTAATCACTGGGTCGCAGGTTCGAGTCCTGCTCGAGGAGCCAACCGCCGCATCCCTTCCGCCGTATCCCGGCCATTCCCCGATAGCTCAGTTGGTAGAGCAAATGACTGTTAATCATTGGGTCGCAGGTTCGAGTCCTGCTCGGGGAGCCATATCCATTCTCTGCCGTCCTTGTCCATCAGGCGCCGAGGGGTAGCGACGCGGCGAAGCCGGATTATCCCTACCCCTCAAGCGTTGGTTGCCTTCGCCGGTCATCCCGTCAATCGGATCAATCGCCGTTGAGGGATCGGTCCAGCGCCAGCAGTGCAGCTTGCCAGGAAGCCGCATCGGCGGCGGCGTCATAACCCAGTGGCAGACCGTACTCTTCGGCTACCGCATCGGCATGCGGATTGGTAAAGCCGTGCAGTGCGTTGGGGTAATTCACCACTTCGACGCTGGCCCCCTGGGCCTCGAGGGCTGTCGCCATCGCGTCCAGATCGGCGCGTTCGACCAACGGGTCCTCGGCGCCATTGTGGATCTGCACCAGGCCAGCGAAGGCCTGCGGTGTGCTGACCATCGCGGACGGATCGCCATGGAAGCTGATCGCGGCCTCGATCGGCATGCCGGATAGCGCCATGTTCATCACCACGCTGCCACCGAAGCAATAACCGATCGCCGCCATGCCGGAGTCCGCCACCGCCGGGTGCTCGCGAAGCCGTGTCATTGCCGCTTCGAGCCTGGCGCGTGTGGCCGGCCAGTCCTGCATCACGTCCCCGGCGAAGGCGCCGGCCTGGTCGGGATGTGTCGTTACCTGGCCGTCGCCGTACATGTCCACCGCCAGTGCCACGAAGCCGAGTGCCGCCAGCTGATCGGCACGTGCCCGGGCATAGTCGTTGAGCCCCCACCACTCGTGCACCACCAATACCGCCGGGCGTGCGGTGCCATCATTGACATTATGCGCCAGGTAGCCCTGGTAGGTTTTTCCACCGGTCGAATACTCGAAGAGCTCGCCTTCGACGCGTGGCCCCTGGGCGATAGCGATCGGAGTCGCGGATTCGGCCTGTGACGGCTGCGTCTGCGCCAGGGCGGTTACCGAGCCGGCCATCAACCCCGGTACCAGCAACAACAGCGTGAGTCGAGTACGCATGTCGGGTTCTCCTTGTTGATTTTCCTTATCAGGCCCTAGGCCAAAACCGTTTCGCTCCCCAGCCTTGCTCAGGGTAACTGCCGTCCCGGATGGAGGGAACCTTCCCGGTAGGAACAAGCCGGCCGGGGAGGGGCGCGTCCCACCACACTGCGGTCTGCTCATTCCTGCCGACCTCCGTCGAGTCGGGCTTCGGCATAACTGAAAGTTAATGATGATAAGAAACATAATTTATTTTACGAAATGGACGATGTGCAACCACCCTTACCCAACGTGCAATCAATGGGGGAATGGTGACATGCCATCGGCCAAGACGAGTATTGCCGCGATACCGAGCGAGGGTTCACTGGCCCGGCTGGGCCAGGGGTTCGCCGAGGTCACCGAGGCGGCGGCCGTGGCGGCCTACGCATGGATTGGCCGGGGGGAGAAGGAGCGGGGCGACGGTGCCGCCGTCGCGGCCATGCGCCACGCCTTCGCCTCCCTGCCGTGCAGCGCCACCGTGGTGATCGGCGAGGGGGAGAAGGACGATGCCCCCATGCTCTACAACGGCGAGGCGTTGGGCCGGGGCGGGGTGGTGGTGGATATCGCCGTCGATCCCGTGGACGGCACCAACTACCTGGCCAAGGGCATGGCGGGTGCGGTGGCCGTGCTGGCGGCGGCGCCCGCCGGGACCCTGTTCTGCCCGGGCCCGGCCTTCTACATGGACAAGTTCATCGTCCCTCCCGCGGCCCGCGATGCGGTGGACCCGGCCGCGCCCGTCGCCGTGCGACTCCGGGAGCTGGCCCATGCCCTGGGCAAACCCCTTTCCGAATTGCGCATCTTCGTGCTGGAGCGCCCGCGTCACGAGCGACTGGTGCACGAGATCAAGGCCACCGGCGCCAGCGTGCGCATGGCACGGGACGGTGACGTGCTCGGTGGGCTGAGGGCGATGATCGGCGAAGGGGTCGACGCCCTGATGGGGGTCGGCGGCACGCCGGAAGGGGTGATTTCCGCCTGCGCCGCACGCGCCCTAGGCGCCGGCATGTGGGGCGCGCTCGCCCCCCAGAGCGAGACGGAAGCCGCCCGGCTCAGAGCTGACGGGATGCAGGCGGGGCAGATCCTGAGCGTCAACGACCTAGTGTCGAGCGACGACCTGGTCTTCGCCTGTACCGGCATCACCGGCGACGAGATGCTGGCCGGTGTGCGGTGCATGGATGGACGGGCCTGGACCGAGACCCTGGTCATCCAGGGCCGAGGCCGGCTCAGCAGGATCCACAATCACGGCTTTACCGTCGATCACGTCGTCGACGTCTACCAAAGCCTGGCCTGAGCTGGAGCGGTCCGTGGCGACCCCGCGGGTCGTTCCGGCAACGGATCTCTGAGCGACAGCCGAGGAGGAAGACGGCCATGACACACCAGCACGCCAAGGCACTCACGGAAACGGTCCAGGCCCTGATGGCGCCCGGGAAAGGCATCCTGGCACTGGACGAGAGCAACGCGACCTGTGCCGCCCGCTTCGCGGCGGTGGGGGTGCCATCCACCCCGGAGACGCGGCGGCAGTACCGGGAACTGCTGATGACGGCGCCGGGCGCCGAGCACCATATCAGTGGCGCCATCCTCTATGACGAGACGCTCCGCCAGGCCACCGCTGACAGGATTCCCTTCCCGACCCTGCTGCAGGCCCGTGGCCAGGTGCCCGGCATCAAGGTCGATACCGGGGCGAAGGAGCTCGCCAATGCGCCCGGCGAGAAGGTCACCGAAGGGCTCGACGGCCTGCGCGAACGGCTCGCCGAGTACCACGCCCTGGGCGCCCGTTTCGCCAAGTGGCGGGCGGTGATCCGTATCGGCGCCGGGCTGCCGAGCCAGCTCTGCTGTGAAGCGAACGCCCATGCCATGGCGCGTTATGCGGCGCTCTGCCAGGAAGCCGGCATCGTGCCGATCTTCGAGCCGGAGGTGCTGATCGATGGGGATCACGACATCGACCGCTGCGAGACGGTGACCGAGCACAATCTGCGCATCGTGTTCCGGGAGTTGCAGGTCCATCGGGTGTTGCCGGAGGGCGCCATCCTCAAGACCTCCATGGTCATCTCCGGGTCAGGGGCGACGCGGCGGGCCGGCGTGCAGGAGGTCGCCGAACGCACCGTGGCGACCCTGCTGCGCTGCGTGCCCGCCGACCTGGGGGGCGTGGTGTTCCTCTCCGGCGGCCAGGGCAACGTGGAATCCACGCGGCACCTCGATGCGATGCAGCGGCTGGCCGTCGGCCGTACCCCCTGGCCGATGACCTTCTCCTTTGCGCGTGCCCTGCAACAGCCGGCGCTGGCGATCTGGGGCGCCGACCGGCGGTGCGTCGCCGAGGCGCAGCAGGCGTTCGCGTTTCGGGCGCGCATGAATGCCCTGGCCGCCAGCGGCGAGTACCGCGAAGCCCTGGAAACCGAGGCGGCATAACGCGGCCATTTGACACCAGCTCGCTTGGCCATGCGTGTTGGCAGGCCAAGCTTTGGAAGGGAGGTCGGACTATGTCTGCCATGTATCCCATCGTGGCCGTCACCGGGTCGTCCGGGGCGGGTACGACGACGGTGAAGTCGATACTCCAGCGTATCCTGCGGCGCGACCAGTTCAGGGCGGCGTTCGTCGAGGGCGACAGCTTTCATCGCTACAACCGTGCCGAGATGAAGCAACTGGTGGCCGAGAGTCAGGCCCAGGGCAGGAACCTGAGTCACTTCGGTACCGAGGCCAACCTCTTCGAGGAGCTGGAGCACCTGTTTCGCGAATACGGAGAGCGGGGCACCGGGCGCTACCGCCATTACATCCATAACCAGGAAGAGTCGCTGCTCTATGGCAGCCCGCCGGGCACCTTCACCGAGTGGGAGGCCTTCGAGCCGGGCACGGACCTGCTCTTCTACGAGGGGCTGCACGGTGCCGTGAAGACCGATACCGTGAACGTGGGCCAGCACGTCGACCTGCTGGTGGGGGTGACACCGATCATCAACCTCGAGTGGATCCAGAAGATCCACCGCGATACCTCGGAGCGGGGCCAGGAGCGGGAGAACGTGACGGAAACGATCCTGCGTCGCTTGCCGGACTACATCAATTACATCGCCCCCCAGTTCACCTACACGGATATCAACTTCCAGCGGGTGCCGACCGTGGACACGTCCAATCCGTTCATCGCCCGGGAGATTCCGACCCTGGACGAGAGTCTCGTGGTCGTGCGCTTCCGCAACCCGAAGAAGTTCCATGTGGATTTCCCGTATCTGCTGGCGATGATCCCGGGCTCCTTCATGTCGCGCCGCAACAGCATCGTGATACCCGGCAGCAAGATGGGGCTGGCCCTGGAGATCATCCTGCAGCCGCTGATCGAGAAGCTGGTGCTGCGGGCGCGGGAATTCCGTCGCGTCGAGCTGCAGGAGGAGGTGTTGAGCGATTGATGCCCCTGCCGTGATCTCCCGTCCAGTGTTGCGGTCTGGCCCGGCGCCGGGTGGGATGCCTGCCCGCCACGGCCCCCGGTGGCGTTCGCTCGTCCGGTCAGGGTGACAGGGCCTCGGCCATCTTCGGGGCCTGCTCGAACACCAGCGCCTTGAACGCCAGGGCGATGGGGGAGAGTCGCTTGCCGCGCCGGTACGCCAGGTACCAGTGCCGGGCGATGGGGAAATGCTCCACGTCCAGGATCACCAGGCGCCCGGCCTGCAGGTCCAGCTCCAGCGTATGGCGGGAGACCACGCTCAGGCCGAGTCCGGCCGCCACGGCCTCCTTGATCGCCTCGTTGTCGGCGATCTCCACCTGGATGGCCGGCGAGATCTGACACCGCGAGAACAGCTTTTCCAGGGCGGCCCGGGTGCCGGACGCCGGTTCCCTGACCACGAAGGGCTCGCGCTGCAGGGTCTGGATGCCGATGTCCGCCTGTCCGGCCAGGGGATGGTCCGGTGGGGCGATGACCACCAGCGGGTTGTCCATGAATGCCTCCCCGACCAGGTCCATGGCTTCGGGGGGCTTGCCCATGATGACGATATCCTTCTCGTTGTTTTCCAGCTGCCGGATCAGCGTGCCGCGATTGGTGACGTCCAGCCTGACGGTGGTCGCCGGGTACTGCTTCAGGAACGCCGAGATCATGCGGGTGGCGAAGCTGCTGGCGGTGGTGGCCACCGACACATTGAGGGTGCCCCGGGAGATATCCTGCATCTGGGCGAACATCTCCCCGGCCTCGTCCAGCTCGTGGAAGATATTGCGGCTGTAGTGCAGCAGTTCCTTGCCGGCACCGGTGAGAAAGATTTTCTTGCCCAGCTGTTCGAACAGCGGCAGACCCACCGAATCCTCCAGGCGCTTGATCTGCACCGAGACGGCCGGCTGGGTCAGGTGCAGGGCATTGGCGGCCTCGGTGAAGCTGAGCTTTTCCGCCACGGCGTTGAAGATGGCGAGTTGTCGGAACGTGACGTGCATGATGCGGCTCCGTGGTGGCCCAGGGACGTCATCGTGGCGGGTGGTCGGCACGATGCTGAAAGTATAATCATAAATATATGGACATTATAAATATCATTTAATTTTCATTATTCATGACCCTTCTTACACTGATCTGCAGGGGGCCGACAGCGGCCTTGCACGGCGCCGACAGGCGCGACGGAGATGAGGGGGGAAAGCACATGGCACGGCAACTGAACCCGAAAGCGAGATATACGCCCGGCGTCATTCCCTACAAGCAGATGGGGTACTGGGAGCCCGACTACGACGTCAAGGACACCGATGTGGTGGCCGTCTTCCGGATCACGCCCCAGGCGGGAGTCGACCCGGAGGAGGCCGCCGCCGCCGTGGCCGGCGAGTCGTCCACCGCCACCTGGACGGTGGTGTGGACGGACCGCCTGACCAACTGCGAGCTCTATCGCGCCAAGGCCTTCCAGGTCGATCCGGTGCCCGGCAACCCGGAGCAGTTCTTCGCCTTCATCGCCTATGATCTGGAGCTGTTCGAGCCGGGTTCCATCGCCAATCTCACGGCCTCGATCATCGGCAATGTCTTCGGCTTCAAGGCGGTCAAGGCGCTGCGTCTCGAGGACATGCGCTTTCCCGTCGCCTATCTGAAGACCTTCTCCGGCCCGCCCACCGGCATCGTGGTGGAGCGGGAGCGGCTGGACAAGTTCGGCCGCCCGCTGCTCGGCGCCACCACCAAGCCCAAGCTCGGCCTGTCCGGCCGCAACTACGGCCGCGTGGTCTACGAGGCGCTGCGCGGCGGCCTGGACTTCGTCAAGGACGACGAGAACATCAACTCCCAGAGCTTCATGCACTGGCGCGACCGCTTCCTCTACTGCATGGAGGCGGTGAACCGTGCCTCGGCGGCCACCGGCGAGGTGAAGGGGCACTACCTGAACGTCACCGCCGGCACCATGGAGCAGATGTACGAGCGCGCCGAATTCGCCAAGGAACTGGGGTCGGTGATCGTCATGATCGACCTGGTCGTCGGCTACACGGCCATCCAGTCCATGGCCAACTGGTGCCGCCGCAACGACATGATCCTGCACCTGCACCGGGCGGGCCACGGCACCTATACCCGGCAGAAGAGCCATGGCGTGGCCTTCCGCGTGATCGCCAAGTGGATGCGCATGGCGGGGGTCGACCATATCCATGCCGGCACCGTGGTGGGCAAGCTCGAAGGCGACCCCCACATGATCAAGGGCATCTACGACACCTGCCGGGAGATCCGGACGCCGAGGAACCTGGAGACCGGCCTGTTCTTCGATCAGGACTGGGCCTCCCTGAACAAGGTCATGCCGGTGGCCTCCGGCGGCATCCACGCCGGCCAGATGCACCAGCTGCTGACCTACCTGGGCGACGACACCGTGCTGCAGTTCGGCGGCGGCACCATCGGCCACCCCCGGGGCATCGCCGCCGGCGCCCAGGCCAACCGCGTCGCCCTGGAGGCCATGGTGCTGGCGCGCAACGAGGGACGCGACATCTGGCACGAAGGCCCGGCGATCCTCGACCAGGCCGCCCGGTGGTGCACGCCGTTGCGCCAGGCCCTGGAGGTCTGGAAGGACATCACCTTCGACTACGCGTCCACGGACACCCCGGACTTCGTCGTGCAGGAGACGGTCTCGGCCTGAGGAAAGGCTACGGCCCGGACCCGACGATGCGATGTCCCGTTACTGAAAACGGTGGAGGATCGATCATGCACATTACCCAAGGCCAGTTTTCCTTCCTGCCCGCCTTGACCGACGAGCAGATCAAGCGCCAGGTCAAGTGGGCCCTGGACCACGAGTGGGCGGTCAGCGTGGAGTACACGGACGACCCCCATCCCCGCAACACCTACTGGGAGATGCATGGGCATCCCATGTTCGACCTGCGCGACCCGGCCGGCGTGATGGAGGAGATCACGGCGTGTCGCCTTGCCTTCCCCAGCCACTACATCCGGGTGATGGCGTTCGATTCCAGCGAGGGCTGGGAGACGCCGCGGATGTCCTTCATCGTCAATCGGCCCGACCACGAGCCGGGCTTCCGGGTCGAGCGCCAGGAGGGGCCGGGCCGGTCGCTGCGCTACACCGTCAGGTCCTACGCCGTCGAGCGGCCCGAGGGCCAGCGCTATTGATCGAACAGGCCCCGCCAGGGACGACGCCTGCCCGGGGCCGCCGAACGTCGGGGGAAGCCCATGAACACGGCACAGTCCCATGTCGAACGTCGCATCACGCTCGAGGGCGAGGGTGTGCAGCGGGTCCTTGAGCGGGTGAACCGGGAGCTGGTCGGGCTCGCCCCGGTCAAGGCCCGGATCGGCCAGATCGCCGCCCTGCTGATGGTGGATCGGGCCCGTCGCGAGCTCGGCCTGACCACCGAACCGCCGACCCTGCACATGTCCTTCACCGGCAATCCGGGCACGGGCAAGACCACCATGGCGCTGCGCCTGGCGGAGATCCTGCACGAACTGGGTTACGTGCGCTCGAGCCACGTGATCGCGGTGACCCGCGACGACCTGGTCGGCCAATACATCGGCCATACCGCGCCCAAGACCAAGGAGGTGATCAAGCGCGCCATGGGCGGCGTGCTGTTCATCGACGAGGCCTATTACCTGTATCGCCCGGAGAACGAGCGCGACTATGGCCAGGAGTCCATCGAGATCCTGCTCCAGGCCATGGAGAACGATCGCGACGACTTGGTGGTCATCGTCGCCGGCTACCAGGACCGCATGGACCGCTTCTTCCAGTCCAACCCCGGGCTGCATTCCCGCATCGCCCATCACATCGAGTTTCCGGACTACAGCGCGGAGGAGCTGTTGACGGTCGGCGACCTGCTGCTGGAGGAGCAGGGCTACCACTTTACCGAGGCCGGCCGGCAGGCGTTCGCGGACTATCTCGAGCGGCGGATGCAGCAGCCGCACTTCTCCAACGCCCGCTCGGTGCGCAACGCCCTGGATCGCTTTCGGCTGCGCCAGGCGATGCGACTGGTGGAGCAGGGCGGGTCACTGGGTGCCGAGGAGCTGGCCGCCATCGATGCCCGGGAGGTGCTGGCGAGCAGCGTCTTCGGCAAGGCATCGGGCAGATAGTCCTCGATGCCGCTCCAGGTGCGGATGATGTGCAGCCGGGCCCACAGCGCCCGGTAGCGATTGGCCAGTTCCAACTGCTTGAGGCTACGCCCCTGGCTAGGTGTGACGACCCGTTCTGGATTGCCTGGGGCCTGCAACGCCCATGACGAAATGTATCACGCCGACCGCCTCCCTTTAGCGAGGGCAGGGTGTCAGAACTCGGATACCTTGCCCCAGGCGCCCTTGTTCAAGCGTGACAGCTTGTACTGTGCGTGCTCGACGAACGGCGTCTTGCCTGTGACCATTTCCGCGATCAGACGCCCGGCGCCCGGGCCGATACCGAATCCGTGACCGGAAAAGCCGGCTGCCAGTACGAAACCGGGCAGGTTTGCCGCCTCGTCAATGACCGGGACGCCGTCGGGCGTGCTGTCGATGTAGCCTGCCCAGCCCGCCTGAACGGGCACGCTGCCCAGGGCGGGCAACAGGCGGCGCGCACGGGCCAGGGTATCCCTCAGGATCCGTTCCGATGGGCGCGGATCGAGAATACGGATACGCTCCATCGGGGTGGGCCGATCGAGCGCCCATTTCCTGCGCGTCTCGTGTCCGGACAGCCAGCCCTGCAGGTCGCCGAGGGAGAGCAGCTGCCAGCGCTTGGCGAACATCGGCAGGAAATGCGATGAAAAACGAAGCTGCTGCGGGGTCGGGTCCAGGCAGGCGCGCCCCGAGGTGGCAAGCGTATAGCCGCCATCTCCCCGCCGGGTGACGGTTACCTCTGCCGTGTGCAGCGCATCGGGCAGGCCCTTGGCGCCTGGCATGACCGAGAGAATCGAGGAGCGCACCGAGGCCTGCGGAAAGCGGATGCCGAGCTGGCGGCAGAAGGAGGATGCCCAGGCGCCACCGGCCATCACGACCTGCGTGGTCTTGATCACGCCCTTCTCGGTGATCACCCCCGACACCCGCCCGGCCTCGGTTTCGATGCCGCGTGCCGCGCAGTACTGATGAATCGTTCCGCCATGCTTGATGACGCCCTTGGCAATCAGCGGCGCCGCCCGCGATGGATCGGCGATGCCGTCCGTGGGCGAAAACACACCCCCCAGCCAAGGCTTGCCGGTCATCGCGCCGCGCTCGGTGGCTTCGGCGGCACTCAGCATGTGGGTCGTGACCCCCTGGGTAATCGCGAAGTCGCGCCATCTGGCCCAGCCATCCAACTCGGCCTGGTCATCAGACAGGTAGAACAGCCCGCAGCGGCGAAAACCGAGGTCCTCACCGAGCTCGGCGGTGATCTCTTCCCATAGCTCGAGGCTCTTGGTCGACAATGGCAGCTCGCGCGCGTCACGGTTCTGCTGTCGGCACCAGCCCCAGTTGCGGCTGGACTGCTCGGCGCCGATGCGGCCCTTTTCGATCAGCGCCACGCTCAGGCCCTGGCGAGCCAGGTAATAGGCGGCACACGCGCCGATGATGCCGCCGCCGATGATGACGGCATCGGCGCGTTGCGGCAGGTCCGGCGTGGATGGAATCGTTAGCAATGGAGCCGGCATGGGCTTCTCCTGGCCTGACTACGAGTTTTTATACCGCTTCGGCCTGCGCATTTCAGGCGAGGTTGCCCTGGCACAGATATTTGGTCGCCATGTAATCGTCGAGGCCGTAGCGTGAGCCTTCGCGACCGTAGCCCGACTCCTTGATGCCGCCAAAGGGAGCCGATTCGGCGGCGAGCGCACCTTCGTTGATACCGACGAGACCGGTTTGCAGACGCTCGGCGAGGCGCCAGATGCGTGCCACATCGCGGGAGAAGAAATAGGCGGCCAGACCGTAGGGCGTATCGTTGGCCGCGTCCACGACTTCCTCCTCATCCCGGAAGCGGAACAGGGGCACCACCGGGCCGAAGGTCTCGTCCTGGGCCAGCGCCATGTCGTGGCTGGCATCGCCGAGCACGGTGGGAGCGTAGTAGTTGGGTCCCGTAGTGACGCCGCCGTTCAGGCGCTGGCCACCGGTGAGCAGCATGGCGCCACGGGCCAGGGCGTCCTGCACGTGACGTTCGATCTTGTCGACGGCACGGGCGTTGATCATCGGGCCGATCTGGCTGTCATCGCGGTCGCCGGGGCCGACGCGAAGCGACTGGACGCGGGCCACCAGCTTGTCGGCGAAGGCCTCATAGACCGACTCCTGGACATAGACACGGTTCGGGCTGACGCAGGTCTGGCCGCCATTGCGGAACTTGGCGGCCATCAGGCCCTCGACCGCCGCATCGAGATCGGCATCCTCGAACACGATGAAGGGGGCGTTGCCACCGAGTTCGAGCGACAGGCGCTTGAGCGTGGGCGCCGAATCCCGGGCAAGCAGTTTGCCGACCGCCGTCGAGCCGGTGAAGGTGATCTTGCGCACCCGGGCATCTTCCAGCCAGGCGCCCACGACATCGGCTACCTTCTCGCGCGAGGAGGTGACGATATTCAGCACGCCGGCGGGCAGCCCGGCTTCCTCAGCCAGCGCGACCAGCGCAAGCGCGGTCAGGGGCGTATCCTCGGCCGGCTTGGCGACCACGGTGCAGCCAGCGGCAAGGGCCGGCGCGATCTTGCGGGCAATCATCGCCAGCGGGAAGTTCCAGGGCGTGATCGCCGCCACCACGCCGACCGGCTCCTTGGTCACCAGCATTCTCTTGCTGCCCACCGGCGCGGGGATGATGTCACCGTAGCTGCGCACCGCTTCCGCGGCGAACCAGTCCACGTAGGAGGCGCCGTACGCCACTTCGCCCCGCGCCTCCGCCAGGGGCTTGCCCTGCTCGCGGGAGATCAGGCGTGCGAGATCCTCGGTATGTTCCAGGATCAGGGCATGCCAGCGTTTGAGGAGCTTTGCGCGCGCTGCGGCCGGCTGCTGGCGCCAGCTGTCGAAGGCACGGTGCGCCGCAACGGTGGCGGCCTGCGCATCGGCGGCGGTGCTGTCGGCAACGGTAGCGATGGCTTCGCCGGTTGCCGGATCGCAGACGTCGTAGTGTGCGCCTGCGCCACTAGGCTGCCAGATTCCGTCGATGAAATTATCGGAGCGCGCCAGGTCGGGACGATCGAGTTCAAGGGCCATGTCTGCTGCCTCGTTGATTTGTTGGATGTCAAAGCCGGGGTGGCCAAAAGGCACTGCCCCGGGAAGGGGGCCGGGTCATGCAGGCTGTCGCATTGAGACTATATTAGGCACCCCGGCCCGGCCGAGGCGTTCGTAATGGGGGGGCGTAATCGCAGAATCGGGTGTTTTCTAGGGAGTGTTCGGAAGCTTATGCTGTGGCAGGGCGTGAGGCTGCCTGACGTACCAATGGGTCAATCCTGATCGCTGATCAGTTTTTCGATCGGGTAGTAATGTTTCACGACGGGTGACTTGATCACGATATAGCTGAAATACTTGTCGATGCCGATGTCCTGCTCGAGCAGGTCCTCCATGACACTTTGGTAATGGACGACGCTGCGCGTGAGGAAGGTCAACTGATAATCGAAGCCGCCACTTACCAGATGACACTCGAGGACCTCATCCACCTTGCGAATGTGGGACTCGAATCGGGAGAAGTCTTCGAGCCTGTGGTCGGACAGGGTGATCTGGGTGAAGACCCGCTGGATGCTGCCAAGCTTCTCGAGCTGTACGTGGGCACCATAGTCGGTGATGAATCCGGCCTTTTCCAGGCGCTTGACACGGGTCAGACAGGGGCTGGGGGAGAGACCGACGGCGTCTGCTAAAGCCACATTCGATATCCGGCCGTTGCGTTGCAGATGACTCAGAATGCGTATATCGAGGCGGTCCAGCTTGGGTGCGCCATTCATCCAAGACTCCGGTGGGTTCGGTCGATAAATCCGGTCGTAACATGCAAAAGCGCGACGCACCATTATCCCGGTGCGTCGCAGGCGGCCATCAACGCAGGGCCTGGCGCACTTCGGGCTGATCGAGCACCGCATTGAGCGTACGTTCGAGGCGCTCGAACAACAGGGCGAAGTCTGTACCTGTATAGCAGAGTGCCGGGGCAAAGCCAAGAACGTTGTCGGCGAAGGCGCGCAGGATGATGCCGTTGTGGTAGGCGGCTTCGAAGATGCGGTCGGCCAACTTCAGGGCGGGATCGAAACGGGTCTTGCCCTCCTTGTCGGCAACCAGTTCGAGCGCGCCCAGAAGGCCGCGACTGCGGGCGTCGCCGACCAGCGGGTGGTCCAGCAGCGAGCGCAACCCCTCCTCGAATCGCGGCGCCTGCTCGATGCCATTATTCAGCAGGCCGCCTTCCCCATACAGGCGCAACACCTCCAATGCGACGGCGGCGCTGACAGGATGAGCGGAATAGGTGTGGCCGTGGCCGACCGGAACATCGGCGCCACTGCCTTCGGCGATGCCCTGGTAGACGGCATCGCTCATCATGACGGCCCCCATGGGGGCATAGCCGGCGGTCAATCCCTTGGCCAGGGTCATCAGGTCCGGGGTGACACCTTCGGCTTCGCAGGCGAACATCGGCCCCGTGCGACCGAAGCCGGTGATCACCTCGTCGACCACGAACAGAATGCCAAGCTCCTGGCAGCACTCCTGCATGGCCTTCAACCAGCCCTTGGGCGGCACGATCACACCGCCGGAGCCCTGCACGGGTTCGCAGAAGAAGGCCGCGACCCGGTCGGCGCCGAGTTCCTGCACCTTGTCCCGGAGTGCCGAAACGGAGGCGTCAATGATGGCAGCGGGATCCGATCCAACCGGGTTGCGGTAAGGGTAGGGCGAAGGGATACGATGCTGATTGGGCAGCGGCAGATCGAAGTTGCGGTGGAACACCGGCAGGGCGGTCAGCCCCGCTCCCTGGGATGAGGACCCATGGTAGCCCCGCTCGAGGGTAATGAAATGCTTCTTCTCGCTTTTGCCCAGGGCGTTCCAATAGTTGACGATGAAGCGGATCGCCGAATCCACCGCATCGGAGCCACCCATGGTGAAATAGACGCGCTGCAGCGATGCTGGCGACAATTCTACCAACTTGGCGGCCAGCTTGATCGCCGGTTCGGAGCCGAAATGGAAATAACCGGTAGCGTAGGGCAGCCGGCGCATCTGTTCCTCGGCCGCGCGCACGATGCTCTCATGGCCATAGCCGGTGTTGACGCACCAGAGGCCGGAAAAGGCATCGAGGAGCTCGTGGCCGTTGCTGTCGCGTAGGTAGGCGCCGCTGCCTGTTTCGAGTACCGTGACGCCGCGTTGCTCATGGGAGCGGTAGTTGACGACCGGATGGACGAGGTGATTGCGGTCCAGTGTGACGAGGGAATCTGTTTGCATGGTCATGTCGCCGAATGTGGAGTGAGCGTTAGGCCTGGTTCGAGCCGGGGCGGTTTAGCGCGAGTGTCGGCCTGCCTGTTTCCGAGAGGCGTGCGGCACGATGCACCATGACTCATGATAGCCAGCCGGCTGCGACGTTTTGTTGCGACTATTCGGTCCGCAAGAACCAAAAGTTTCGTAATCGGCACGTTTTCGGAAGATGCTGTCGACCCCCGTTCTGTCGCAACAGTTGAGCCGCCAGCGCCCGTTGCTTACGCCTTTTCTTGCGCGCTTTGCGCAACGGCGCTCACGCCGAACCGGCGAGTGCCTCGCAGAACGGTGTCTGGTTGCCGCAGCAATGTCATTCCCAGCTTGGCTTTCCGGTTGCGATAATAGTCAGCGGATATCCACGTCGTTCAAGCGGCCGGCGCAAGACGATCCGGCTGGAGAATTTTTCGATTCCGATATCGTCTTCCAACAGCCGCTCCATGAGCGCCTGAAAATGGGCGATATCGGGTGCCACGATTTTCAGAAGATAATCGTAACCGCCGCTGACGTTATAGCATTCGACGATCTCGTCGTACTTGCCGGCCCCTGTTTCGAACTTGCGGAAGTCGTGCGGCCGATGGTTGCCGATGGTCACCTCGGAAAACACGATGACGTGGCTGCCCAGCTTCTCCAGCGCGACGTCCGCGCCGTAGCCCCGGATGACGCCGATCTCCTGAAGCCGTTTCGTACGGGCGAGGCACGGGCTCTCACTGAGGCCAACGGCCGCGGACAGATCGACGTTCGAGCAGCGTCCCTCGCGCTGAAGATGCACGAGAATCTTCATGTCGAACCGGTCGAGGGAGGCTGCGGATCGCATGGGTCGATTACCTTCGAGGCCGGCGCCGGTTACCGTGCTTTTGCCGATTGCGCTGCAGTCAGCAGGCCGTTTATCAACGGCCTGTCAGCGCTTCGTCGAGCACTTCGATCACCATGCCGGCTTGTTCCGCTGACAGCACCAGCGGCGGTCGAATCTTGAGCACATTGTGCCCCATCGCGCAGGCGCTCAACAACACGCCCTTGTCGCGCATGCGATTGACGACCCGGGTGGTGAGCTCGCGGTCGGGTGCGCGCGTGGCGCGGTCCGAGACGAGTTCCACACCGACGAACATGCCCACGCCGCGCACGTCACCAATGGCTTCGTGGCGGCTGGCAAGTTCGCTGATGCCGTCGCGAAGGAGCTTCCCGACCCGGGCGGCATGCTGCACCAGGCCTTCCTTTTCGATCGTATCCAGCACTGCCAGCGCCGCCGCGCAGGATACGGTGTTGCCGGCGAAGGTGTTGAAGTACCTGGAGTTCTTGCCGAATTCCGCCAGCGCGTCCGCGGTGGCCAGCAATCCCGCGATCGGCTGCCCATTACCCATCGGCTTGCCCAGGGTGACGATGTCGGGGATGACGCCGTGACGCTGGAAGCCCCACATATGCTCGCCGGTGCGGCCGAAGCCGGGCTGGACCTCGTCGGCGATGAACAGGCCGCCGGCCCGCTTGATCGCCTCGGCCGCGCCCTTCAGGAAGCCCGCAGGCTCAGGGAGGATACCGTCGCTGGTGAACAGGGAATCGACGATCAGTGCCGCCGGCTTGATGCCGTGACGCCGCAGATCGGCGATCGCCGCCTCGACGTCGCGGGTGAAGCGTTCGGACAGATCGGCACCCTCGGCATGATAGAGACGCGGTGCCGGGACCAGGCGAACGTGGGCGCCGAGATCGACTGTCACGCCGAGCGACGGCGAGAATTTCGATACGGCGTCGGTGAAGCCGTGATAGGCGGTGTCGGTCACGATCACGCCGGTGCCGCCGGTGCGGACCTGAGCGATGCGATAGGCGAGGTCGTTCGCCTCGCTGCCCGTGCAGGTCAGCATGAGATGGGCAAGGTCGGTCTCGGGCACGGTGGCGAGCAGGCGCTCGGCCAGTTCGAGAATCGTGTCGTGCAGGTAGCGGGTGTTGGTCGCGAGAACCTTCACCTGATTGCAGATCGCCTCGGTCACCGCCGGGTGGCAGTGCCCGAGCGAGGCGACGTTGTTGTAGATGTCGAGGTAGCGGCGACCTTCCGGATCGATCAGCCACACCCCTTCGCCGCGCACGATGTGCAGCGGATGTTCGTACATCAGCCGATAGGCCGGGCCGAGCAGGGCATCGCGTCGCTCGATCATCGCCGCGGTGACGGGCCCCACCTCGGCACGCCCGGGGATATAGGCGTTGACCATGTTGAGGTCAGTGGTGCTTTTCATCGGTTTCTCCTTTTCGTACTTCGGCCAGCAGGCGGTCGCGCGCCTCATCGCGGGAAAGGGCGGCCATCTGGGACAGTGCCTCCCAGGCGGCGGGATTGTGGCGCATGATGTAGTCGCGGTTCTCGGGGTAGCGCTTGGCGCGCCATTCCGAAATCAATACGGTGATGAGGTGGCGTGTCGCCATGAGATCGGCAACGATCTCCTGCTCGATTTCGGTAAGCGGCAACGTCGCGTGATAGGCCCCGACGAACTGCGCCGGCCCCTCGAACGGATCGGCGTTGCCAGTCATGTGAAAGGCCGCCGCCGTAGCGACCTCGCCGACCAGCGGCGCATGCAGCATGTCGCCGAAGTCGATGATCCCCACGATGCGTTCATGATCGTCGGGGGCGACCAGCACGTTGTAGAGATGGTAATCGTTGTGGATGACCTGCGCCCTCACCGAGGCCAGACGCGGCAGGACATGATCGGTGAAGCGCGTCATGAACGACTCGGCGAGCGCACGACGTGGAGCGTCCACGATGGCCTCGAGCTTGGCGGTCAGCCGGTGCGCTGCCGAGACGTTCCAGAGCAGATCGTGCGTCGCCGAAGGGTGCGAGAAGTCGCGCAGCGCGAGGTTCAATTCGGCGAGCACCGTGCCCATGGCCCGACGCTGCGCGGCGGTCCGGGAAGTCTCGCGGATCTGAACGCCGTCGAGATAGGTCAGCATCCGCACGGTGGTTTGGACCCCGTCGGCTAATGTCACCGTGTCTCGCAACCGTCCGTCAAGCGTCCGCACGACGCGTGGCACCGGCTGGTCGGGCGATACGCGGGCGATGTGCTCGAGTGCTGCGATCTGGAAATCGACGACCGACACCGGCTCGGATGGATTGCTGATCTTGAACACGTAACGCCTGCCGTCCGCGGTCTCTATGCAGCAATTCTGGTCGCGCTCGCCCGCCAGGGATGTGACGCTGCCATTGATACCGTAGAGACGACTGACCAAGGCCCCCACCTCGTCCGGGGCAAGGTTGGGTACCGCCGTGCTCAACGCCGCTGCCGCAATCGGAAGATTCTCCGCCATCACGCGCCCCGTTTCATCGTGGCGGTCTGGGGCAGACATTCGAGCCCAAGCAAACCGGGAAGTTGGCGAACATCGGTCAATCGATTGACACCATAGCCGTCGAACGTGGGCTCGTGACCGCGATCGATGAACGCTTTGGCCATGAATCCCAGATCGGACGCCGTCATGAGGTCGTAACGGAAGCTCGACGAGACGTGCATCATCTGGTCCGGTCCGCAGCCGAGTTGATCGAACATGTATTCGAACATCTGGGCCCGTGGTTTGTAGGCGCGCGCTTCCTCGGCAGTGTACACGGCGTGAAAGGGTGCCTTGAGGTGGGTGACGCTATGCGGAATCAGATCGACCATCGAGTTCGATAGGATCACCAGCGGCACATGCGGAGCGATGGCCTCCAGCGTCTCGACGACGTTCGGATGGGGCTGCCAGGTCGGGACGGCGTCGTACAAGGCGACCGCATCGGATGGACGATATTCAATGCCGTGCGTCTGGCACGCCCGCTGAATGGAATTTTCCACGACATCAAAGAACGGCTTCCAGTCACCCAATACTTCATCGAGGCGGTAGAAGCGAAAGCTCTCCAGAAAAGCCGACATCCGATCAGCCGGAACACGATCTTCGAAAAGCTTTTTAGCCGTCGGCCCCATTTCGAAGTTAATGAGCGTCCCGTAGCAATCGAAGCTGATGAATTTCGGTTTGTATGTCATTTGATTGATCTCCGACAGGTTGACACATACCAGTTTATGGATGTCCGTGCTGAGGAGATGCTTTATTACCGCAAGACTCAAGCAGTTTCCTTTTCGATCTGCAGCAGGCATGACATTTTCTGTGGCGTTCGTTGTGGTCGAACTGTGTCGGGGCCCCCAGTGTCAGGATGAGTGTCCGACTTCCTGAGGTGCCGCGAACACGGCGTGTATCGGCAGATACTGGGGCGCTGGCGGCAGGGGCGGGGACGCAGGGGCTGGCGGCCCCTGAAAAGCCGTAGGGTGGGAAAACCCACCCTACCATTCGTTCTCCATCACATCCCTCTGGATGGACGACTAACTAGTAGCCTCGCGCCCTATCAACCAACCCGACCAGCGGCAACCCTTCCCGGTGCCGTCGCAGGTTGTCGAGCACGGCCTCGGCGGATGTGTCCGGCTGCGTCATGCTGGCGATATGGGGCGTCAGCATGATACGTGGGTGATGCCAGAAAGGGTGGCCCTGCGGCAGCGGCTCGACACTGCATACGTCGAGAATTGCCGCCGAGAGATGGTGGCGGTCCAGGGCATCCAGCAGATCGACTTCGACCAGGTGGTCGCCGCGTCCCAGGTTGATCAACACGGCCCCTTGCGGCAGCTGCCGGAACAGCTGTTGCGACAGGATGCCACGTGTCGCGTCGGTCAACGGCAGCAGGCAGATCAGGATATCGGTGCGCGCCAGGAAATCCGCCAGGCCCTGCTCGCCGGCGAAGCATTCGACGCCTGGCAGGCTTCGTTCCGAGCGGCTCCAGCCGGCACACTGGAAACCGAAGTCGCGCAGTTTCACGAGCACCGCGTTACCCATGACGCCCATGCCGAGCACCCCGACGCGGCGCGTGCCCGCCGTGCGTACCGGTAGCGGCTTCCACTGTCCCTCGCGTTGCTGGGTCGCATAGGTGAGCCAGTCGCGATGGGCGGCCAGCACGGCCAGCGTGGCATACTCGACCATGCCCGCGACCAGACCGCTCTCGATCATCCGTACGACCGGAATGTGTTCCGGTATTCGGGACAGATCGAACTGATCGACGCCTGCACCCACCGAAAACACCAGCTCCAGGTTGGGAAAGGTCTCCGCTATATTTTCTGGCGGCTGCCAGGCGGCGAGATAGCGCACCTTGGTCGGGTCGCCAACGGACGGCCATATGTGGAAATCGATCTCCGGGGCGCGTCTGGCGAACAGTTCTGCCCAGCGTGCGCCGCGGACCGGTTCGGACTTGTAGAGAAAGCTCATCTATCAATCTTCCTTCATCGGGACTCGTCCAATAGTCTGGTGGACGGTTTGGCATGCCGTTGCCCGCTCCGCGTTCAGCGGCCGAGTACCGCCTGGATCTGCCGGGCCAGTTCGCCAGTGCTCAGGGTGCCGCCCATATCCGGTGTGCCGGCCCCGGTGACGGTCACCGCTTCGATCGCGTCCATCAGGTCTGCGGCCGCAGCGCTCTCGCCCAGGTGCTCGAGCATCAGGGCACCGGCCCAAAGAGTCGCCAGCGGGTTGGCGAGCCCCTTGCCCATGATATCGGGCGCCGATCCGTGCACCGGTTCGAACATCCCCGGTACGCCGCCGGTCGGGTTGATATTGGCCGAGGCGGCGAAGCCGAGCCCGCCCTGGATGGCGGCGCCGATATCGGTGAGGATATCGCCGAACAGGTTGGAGGCGACGACGACGTCCAGGGTCTCCGGCGCGGTGATCATGCGCGCGGCGATGGCGTCGACATGATAGCGGGTCACTTCGACGTCCGGGTAATCGGCGGCGACCCGGTCGGTCATCTCATCCCAGAACACCATGCTGTGACGCTGAGCGTTGGACTTGGTGACCGACGCCAGCCGGCCGCTGCGCTGGCGCGCCTGTTCGAAACTGTAGCGCAGGACGCGCTCGACGCCGGCACGGGTAAAGATCGAGGTTTCGACCGCCACTTCCAGGTCGCCGCCGCGGTGGACGCGACCGCCGGCACCGCTGTATTCGCCCTCGGTGTTTTCGCGGATGCAGAGGATATCGAAGGGGATACTCGAACGCAGGGGGCCCGGTACGCCCGCGAGCAGCCGGTGGGGGCGGGCATTGACCGAGAGATCGAGACCCTGCCGGATCGCCAGCAGCAGTTCCCGTAGGGAAATGTGGTCCGGAACCCGGTCCGGCAAGCCGACGGCACCGAGATAGATGGCGTCGAACCCCTTGAGTTGCTCGACGCCATCGGCCGGCATCATCTTGCCATGAGAGCGGTAATACTCGCACGACCAGGGCAGCCAGACGCCCTCGAGGCTGAAGTCGTGCTGCTTGGCCACGGTCTGGAGCACGGGCCAGGCGGCTTCCAGGACTTCGGTGCCGATGCCATCGCCGGGAAGCAATGCTATGCGGTAGTTATTCATCATTGTTCTCTGATAAAAAGATATTGTCATGCGCCTCCCTGGCTCAACGGCTAGGCCGGGCGGTAAATCGCGTAGACCTTCTTCACATCCTCGCGGCTTTCCCAGCTCCATTCGGCGCCTTTCTCGACCAGGCAGATGTCGCCCTTGGTGAAGGTGCGCGTGGTACCGCTTTGCTCTACAACAGTGACGGCCCCAGCCAACAGATGCATCAGTTCGTACTGCCGGGATTCCATGGCGCGACGATGGTAGGGGGTCGAATCCCAGGTGCCACACATGAATTCACCGTCGACGGAACGGTAGTCGGTATGGTTGCGGCAAGAAGGCGTCGGGCCGACCAGCAGTTCCACCGCGGGCGTACCCGAGGGTTCCAGCACCGCCGACTCGTCGATCGCGATCAGATTCCCTTCTCCTGCACTTTCCCCCTTGTAGCGTACATAGAGCAGGGTGGCGGGCGCCGGGCAGTGCCAGTGGAAGCCGGCGCCGGCACTCAGCACCGCACTGGCACTGTCGGCCAGCGCGAGGGTCTGGCCCTGCTGGTTCAGCGTCAGGCTGCCATCGCAAAGGATGATGAACTCGTCGGCCGGCAGCTCGGTCACGCTGCCCGTACCCGCTTCCAGTCGGATGGCACCGATTTCAACCGGCCCGGGGGGCAGCTCCAGAGGATAACGGTTCGCCAGGAAGGCATCCGCTTGGCCGTCGACTTGGCTGGCCGGGGCGGAAGCGACCTCCCTGGCGAACTGGCGCAGGTCAATGATGGATGGGTGAGACGGCCGGCTGGCAGCCTGGCGAGAGTCATGAGATTGCGGCATGGAAAACCTCGGGTTAATTATTGGTGGAAGTCACCAGTGGGTAGAGCTCGGGCATGATCGGCCGATTCACTCAAGAGGAGTGGGCTGATCAGGGCAGCATGTCCTTCATGCGGTAATAGGCGCCCACGATGGGCAGGAACCAGGGCTTGCCCGTGTGCATCGGAACCGCGCGCCAGGCCATGCCATCGAGCGGATTGGTATCCTTACGGCCCATGGCGATGTCGGCCAGGACACTGCCGATCAGGGTCGAGACCTGCGCGCCATGCCCCGAATAGCCCATGCCGTAGATCACCCCATCGGCGGTGCCGGCGCGAGGGTAGCGATCCTGGGTGCAGCCGACCAGGCCCCCCCAGCAGTAGTCGATCTCGGCGTCGGCCAGCTGCGGAAACACCTCGAGCATTTGTTTGCGCAGCAACTGACCGGAGCTGACGTCCGTTTTCTGGTTCGACGCCGACGAGAATCGTGCCCGGCCGCCGAACAGCACCCGGTTATCCGGGGTGAGGCGGAAGTAGTTGGCGATGTTGAGCGAGTTCGTATAGTTCCGGTTGCCCGGCATTGTCGCCGCGACCTCTTGCGGGGTGAGCGGGCGCGTCACGATGATGAAGGAGGCAACCGACATCATCCGTCGACGAAAATAGCCGAAGGTCTCCGTCGTATAGGCATCGGTCGCCAGAATGACCTGCCGGGCGACCAGGGAGCCGGTCGGCGTGGTCAGTCGCCAGCCGTTCGGTACCCGCTCGCGGGCAATGACGGGATTGTGCTCCCAAATGGTCGCGCCATGACGATGCGCTGCCTGGGCCATACCGATGGCATAGTGTCCCATGTGCATCATCGCGGATTTTGGCGAAAGCACGGCACCGTGGAAGGCGTCCGATCCCAGCTCCTTGCGCACGTCCTCGCGCGAAAGCCATTCCACCGTGGGATCGACCTCGCGGCGGATCTCGTCGCACATTGCCTGCAGCTTCTTCACGTGCGAGGGCTTGGAGGCCAGCTTGAGCTTGCCGCCACGGCGGAAGCCGCAGTCGATCTTCTCTTCGTCGATGATCGCCTCGATCATGTCGATCGAGTCGTCATAGGCTTTCCACAAGCGGCGTGCCTGGGCGTCGCCGAAACGGGCCTTGATGGCGCTGAAGCTGGCGAAATGGCCGCTGTTGAGATGCCCGCCGTTGCGTCCCGATGCGCCATAGCCTACATGTTCGGCCTCGAGCAGGGCGACCTTGTGGCCGGATTTTGCTAGCTGGCGTGCGGCATTGAGGCCCGTGAAGCCCGCCCCGATCACCGCTACTTCGAACTCCCCCGAGACGGGGCCGGCTGCGGCCTTGTCGAACGGAGCCGAGGTGTCGTGCCAGTAGGATACGAATTTCATGGCTGCATCTCCTGCGAGAAGTCGACAAGCACGCTCTTGATCCTGAGGTTCGCCTCGTATGCCTGGCGTCCAAGGTCCTTGCCGATGCCGGAGCGCTTGTATCCGCCAGTGGGTATCACGAAGTCGGCAGTGCGCCCGTAGCGGTTGATCCACACGGTACCCGCCTCGATGCCGCGTGCCAGCCGCAGGGCACGGCCGATATCAGCGGTATGCACGCCTGCGGCCAGGCCATAGTCGGGGTGGTCTGCGAGGGCCTGCGCTTCCTCTTCGTCGTCGAAGGTCTGCACGGTGAGCACCGGGCCGAAGATCTCGTTCTTCACGGCTTCCATCCGCTGATCGACATCGGTCAGGATGGTCGGCTGGTAGAACCCACCACCGCTACCCGTCGAGAGGCATTGCCCGCCGGTGACGATCCGCGCCCCTTGTGCCGCGGTGCGTTGTACGATGCCATCGATGCGCTCCATCTCCCGGCTGGAGATGATGGGGCACAGAGTGGTGTTCGGCTCCCAGGTGTTCCCGGCCTTGAGTTCCGCCACGATGGCGGTGAGTCGCTCGATGAACCTGTCCGCGATGGACCGCTGCACGATCAGTCGCGAGCCGGCAACGCATACTTGGCCAGCATTCGTCGTGATTGCGCGAGCCACGGTGCGCGCCGTCCTCTCCAGGTCGTGCACGTCGGCGAACACCACCTGCGGGCTCTTGCCACCGAGTTCGAGCGTCACCGCCTTGGTGCCGCTTTCTGCGCATGCGGCCATGATGGCCGCGCCGGTTCGGGTCGATCCGGTAAAGGTCACCTTGGCAATTCTCGGATGGCGGCACAACGCATCGCCAGTCGTGCGGCCGTCGCCCTGCACGACGTTGAAAATGCCTGCCGGTATGCCGGCTTCGATGGCCAGTTCCGCCATTCGCAGTATGCTGAACGGCGTCATCTCGGATGGCTTGAGCACCATGGCATTGCCTGCGGCCAGCGCGGGGCCGACCTTCCACGAAGAGGTCACCAGCGGAAAATTCCAGGGAACGATGGAGCCGATGACACCGTAGGGTTCCGCGATCGTCATGCCGAGGTGGTCGCTCCGTGTCGGTGCCACTTCGCCGCCGATCTTGTCCGCCCACTCCGCATAGAAGCGGATGCCCTCGGCGGTAAACGGCACGTCCCAGCCTGCCGCATCACGGATCGGCCGTGTCGATCCCACTGCTTCGAGCGGCGCCAGCGTCTCGACGTCGGCTTCGATCAGGTCGGCCCAGCGTCGCAGGATGCGCGCGCGGTCGCGCGGTGCGCAGCGCGACCAGTCGCTGTTCCTGAATGCACTCCATGAATTCTGCACCGCCTGGTCGACGAGGTCGGCGTCCGCCACCGGCAAGCCCGCATAGGCGACGCCGTCGGAGGGGCGCTTCACATCGAATCCACTCGGGCCACCCTCGACATAGCGGCCACCGATGAAATGTGCACTGCGAACGGCGATTCGATCCGGATCAAAGCGTTCCATAACAACCTCTCGACAAATGGGGGAGAACCGGCCCGTGCGTGGCTATTCCGGTAGGGGCCCAGGTGGGGTGTGTTGCCCTCTTAGCGGCTGGCACGCCACATCGCGATGCGGTCCTGCAGCCCATAGCCCTGGATGATGGCCGGCATGAACCACGGATTGCCACGATAGAGCGGAATGAAGGCAGGCGGCCGGAAGTCGAAGGCCGAGCGAGCGTGCGTACTCTCTCCCATCAGCCTGTGTGCCGCACGCATCCCGATCCATGGTGCCCAGACCACGCCAGAACCGCAGAAGCCGGTAGCGTAGAGCACGCCGTTCTTCTCGAAGATACGGGGGAGCATGTCGCGGTTCATCGCCACGTTGCCGAACCAACTGTGCGAAAGGCGAACATTCTCGAGTTCGGGAAAGCGTTTCACCAGGCCCTTGCGAAGGCGGAGCGTCGGTGCCACCGGGTCGCCTACGCGGGAGCTGTCGCGGCCTCCCAGCAGGATACGCCTGCCGTCGGGTGAGGGCCGGTAATAGAAACCCAACTGGAGACCCTCGCCCATCATCATCAATTTCGGCATCAAGCGCGCCATTACGTCGGGCGCGAGTTCCTCGGTGGCAATGATCCGGCTGCGAACCGGTACCATGCGGCGGCGCAGGTAGGGGCTGGCACCGTCCGTGTAGCCGTTGGTGCAGACCAGAACCTGCCGTGCCTGAACCGTCCCCGCCGAGGTCACGACGCGGAATCCGGGGCCGTCCCGCTCTATCGAAGTCACGGGGGTGTTCGAATGGACCGTCAGTCCCGAAGCCAATGCCACGCGCAGGAGTTCGGCGTGGAACTTGGCCGGGTTCAGCCCTCCGATGTCCCTCCTGACCGTGCCGCCGCGGTAGAAGTCGGTGCCGATATAGTTGCGCTGCTCGGCATGCGGAACGGCGTAAGACTCGATCCCCAGTCTCTTCGCCAGTGCCTCGGCACCCCGTGCCATCGTATCGTACTGTTCATAGCCGATGGCGCCTTTGAACAGGCCGGTGAGTTGGAAGTCACAGTCGAGCCTTTCGGTCTCGATGAAATCATAGAGGAAGTCGCGGGCGATCTTGCCCTCGGCCTCGATCGCCATCGCCTTCTGCTCGCCGAAGCGGCGGCTGAGCGTGGCGTAGTCCGGTCGAATGCTGCCACTGGTGATCCCGCCGTTGCGCGATGAGGCTCCCTCGCCCGGACTCATTCCATCGAATGCGGCAACCGACCGTCCAGCACGCGTCAGTGCAAGTCCCGCCGAAAGCCCGGCGTAGCCCGCGCCCACGATCACCACGTCGAGCTTCTTGGCCAGCGGCTGCTGCGGCAGCGGCTTGACGGGCGCCGTTTCCCACCAGTAGGTCGTGTTCTTTTCGGCGACGCTGGGCTCGTGCATGTGACTCTCTTCTCTTGATGTATGCAGATTGCAGGTCGGGGCGTAGCATCGGCTGCATTCGCCTGGGCAGGCGGTGTAACTATCGGTTTGATGTACTGTCCCGATGTAAAAACGATGACCCCACCTCTGTGGTGAAGGAGGCCGATTGCCTCCTTCCGGTATCGCAGTTCTGACGTCTTAATGAGTATGGCTATTTTTATTTATGAAGATTTGCCGAAACTCAGCGCCCCGGCAGTAGAAAACTTCGATAAGCTCACTTGGCTGGCAGATTATGCCGCCATTCAAATTAGCCCAGCGCCTGGTTGATGATGGCGAACTGCTGCAGGCCAAAGGCAGGCACCGGTGCTTCGCCCCTGACCATGCCAACGACGGAATCGACCTGCAGAAGACCGAGTTCCTGCAACCAGGGGCTCAATTGGCCAGAGTCGTGAACATCGATTCGCACGAAGGAGTCGGCGCGGGCTTCGAGCAAATAACTGATCATGGCCTTGGCTCGTTCGGGATCGGGCGCAACCACCGGCCCGATCACGTAACCGTGTCCGAAACGGCGCATCAGCGCGAAACCGGTGAGCTCTCCGGAGCTGTCGATGACAACGCCTTCGGCGACCTGAAGCAGTGCGTTCAGGACCATCGCGCGGGGCATACCGGTGCCGCCTGCCGCCAGTTCGATCAGCTTGGCGCGATCGTTCATGCCCACCGGCCGTATACGTTCTCCAGACGGTGGCGCAACGATTTCGGGCTGAACGACGGTGCCCTGGTGCTGGTGGACCGTGCCGATGGCCTTGAAGCCGAGTCGCTCGTAAAGGGGTTGGCCTGCGGGGGTGGCGAACAGCAGCGTATTGCGTTCACCGATCAGGTCGAGTATCGACTCCATCAATCCGCGCCCGATGCCTTTGCCCTGGGCCTCGGGCGAAACGATGATCATGCCGAGCGACGCATAATCGCTGCCATGGCTCCAGCACATGGCAGTGCCGATGACCTCGCCATTGCGCTCGGCGACAAAACCGTCGCCGAGGCGATGTACGAACTGCCAGTCTTCGAGTCGATGTGGCCAACGAACCGCTTGCGAGAGTTGATGAGCGGCTGGCAGATCGCTCTCCAGCATGCGTCGACAGGTAATGTCAGTATCAAGGTTCTGGACTGTCATAAGTTGTTCCTCCACAGATTCTTGTAACTCTGGCGCCTGGCGTAGGGCAATACTAGGACGTTCTTGCCGTTATGGAGGCGTAATTATGGTGAGAGACGAATTCGGTAGTAATGTCCGGAGTAGGTGGCAGGAGCGAACGATGGTGCCGCTGTGGCCCGTGTTTTTGACATGATATTGATGGTAGTCATGCGCAACTGAGTCAGCCGAGAGGGTGGGGGTGAGCGCGTGCGATCCGCCGTTATTATGCGCAGCGATTCCCGAATTAGGGCATCATAGGGGGCCGCCTAGCCTAGGGATTGGTTCACGAGCGCGAAAGTGCAGACCTCGGTATCGGCCGGCACCACGGCGGGCAGGGACATGGCGGTCACCCTGTCATACTCCGGCATTCCGCAACGCCTGAGGAATTCGGTGAAGCCGCCCTCGGACTGGGTGGTATCGACTCGGAGAAACCTGCCTGCATGCTTCGCCACATGGGGGGCGGTCAGCGCGATGGCGTCGACGGTATCCTTCGCGACAACCGGTCCTACGACATGGCCTCGGCCGAACCTGTGGCACAGGGCAAAGCCGGCGATACGCCCTTTCCGCTCGAGCACGGTGCCTTCGCAGCGCTTGACCAGTTCTGTCAGGATGGCCGTTCTGTCGGCGCCGAAGGCGGCCTGATCGAGTCGGGCGATCTCCGCGAGGTCTGCCGCCTTCAGTGGGCGAACCCGGGTATCGGCTGGCACCGGAGGCTCATCGGGGTCGATTGCCGTGCCCTGGTGTTGGTGCACGATGGCTTCCGGCTTGAAGCCAAGGGCGTCAGCGAGGCGATAGGCGACCCGAGGGGCGATTATCTGAAGGCGACGGCCACGGCACTGCTGCATCACGTGATCCATCAGCCAGCCGCCGCCACCCTGCGCCTGGAGCTGTGGCGAGGTGATGACCATGCCGATGGTGGCGAAGTCGTTGCCCATCGGAAACCACATCGCCGAGCCGACGATTCGGCCGATCTTGTCGCAGCCGGCAAACCCCTTGCCGAGCTTGAGCAGCATACGCCAGTCGTCGGGTCGGTGCGGCCAGCCGACACCCACCGACAGCTGGTGCAGTTTGCCGATATCGTCGTCCTGAAGCTCTCTCAGCGTCAGCTCATAGGTATGCAGGCGCTTTGACGTCGCGGTGGACACTTGGCTCTCCGTAAAGGCTCTCGTGTTGCGACTTGTCAGTGTGGCAGCGGGAAGGCGTCATTGCTAGGACGTTCTTGCCGCCTGGGGGGCGGCATGGTTCAGCAAAGGGCATTCGCCATCAATGGCTCCGAGGTGTGACACCAACGCAATATAGTGCCGCACCGCCCTACCTTGGCAGCACAATATTCCGCTCAAGCCAATTTATCGCTGCGAACTCCTGCGTGAGGCCGTGCCGCTGGTCGAGCTGCGGTTCATCTTCTTCTTGATCATGGGCCCGGGCAGCGAGGCCGGGTGTGGCGACCGGCTCGCCGGAGTCTCTTCGGGCATACGGCAGCTTCTGCCGTATGGTGCGGGCAATGCCACTGATTGTAGGTGCGAGCGTGGGCAAAACGAACCAAAAGCGTTGCTCATTGGTGCTGTAATTGTTTCAACGGGTTGTCCACATCCCATGGGGCATGTGAGTCGGGTCGTTCACATCGTTACTACGGTCAGGGAAAAGAGTATCGGCATAGATAAAGCGCGTCACGAGAGAGGACAGCAAACCCCTGGATTGCCTGAGGTGGGCCCTTGGAAAACGGCGCGCCGATATAACAACAGACAAGCAATGATAATCGGATAGACGGAGGCATAACATGAAGAACAGGAACTTCCCTAATCATGACCAGCGGATCGTGTCAGAGCTGATGCGAACAGCCGGTCATGGCATCTCGCGGCGCGATGTGCTGCGGGGAATGGCCGCCGGTACCGTACTGGCCGCCACTGCCGGTGGCTTGATGACCGGTGCGTCGTCCGCCTTCGCCCAGACGCCCCAGCGCGGCGGACGCATCAAGGTGGCGAGCGCGACCAGCTCGACCGCCGATACGCTGGATCCGGCCAAGGGGGGGAACTACACCGACTATTGCCGTCATTTCATGTTCTACAGCGGCCTGACGACGCTGGACGACACGCTGGTGCCGCAGATGTCGCTGGCGGAGTCGTTCGACACCGACGATGCCCAGTCCTGGGTCATCAAGCTGCGCCAGGACGTCGTCTTCCACGATGGCCAGCCGTTCACCGCGGCCGATGTGGTCTACTCGCTGAATCGCCACAAGGACCCGCAAACCGCCTCCAAGGCGCTCAGCGTCGCCCAGCAGCTCGAGGAAGTCAGCGCCGCCGGGCCGCATGAGGTGCAGATCCGGCTCTCCAGTCCCAACGCCGATCTGCCGTCGATCCTCGCCACCTCCCACTTCCTGATCGTGCGCGATGGCACCACCGACTTCAGCCTCGCCAACGGTACCGGGCCCTTCGAATGTGCGGAATTCCAGCCGGGCGTGCGCTCGATCGGGGTGCGCAACGACAGCTACTGGAAGTCGGGCCAGCCGTATCTCGACGAGATCGAGTTCTTCGCGATTCCGGACGAGGCCGCGCGCATCAATGCCCTGCTCGCCGGCGACGTCGATCTCATCAACCCGGTCAATCCGCGCTCCATCCCGCGCATCCTGGACAGTGCCAACGCCTCGGTGATGGAGTCCCCGACCGGTGGCTACACCAACCTGGTGATGCGTGACGCCCTGGGTCCGGTCCAGAACCCGGACTTCGTGCTGGCGATGAAGCACCTGCTCGATCGCGAGCAGATCCATCGGGTCGCCTTCCGTGGCTTCGGCGTCCTCGCCAACGATCAGCCGATTGCGCCCAGCCACCGGTACTACTTCGATGGTCTGCCACAGCGTGAGTTCGACCCGGACAAAGCGAAGTACCACCTGGAGCGATCCGGCATGGGCGGAAGTCCGATTCCCCTCGTGGCCTCCGAAGCCGCCACCGGCTCGGTGGATATGGCCCAGTTGCTGCAGCTCTCGGCGCAGGAGATCGGGCTCAGGCTCGAACTGAAGCGGATGCCGGCGGACGGCTACTGGTCCAATCACTGGATGAAGCACCCACTGGGCTTCGGCAACATTGGTGCGCGCCCGACCGCCGACCTGCTGTTCAGCCTGTTCTACAAGTCCGATGCTAGCAACAACGAATCGGGCTGGCAGAACGAACAGTTCGACCAGTTGCTGGTTGCCGCGCGCGGCGAGACCGACGACGCCAAGCGCAAGCAGATGTATGCCGACATGCAGGTGTTGATACATGAACACTGCGGTATCGGCATTCCGCAGTTCAACAGCAGTATCGACGGCCACAGCGCCAAGCTGAGGGGGCTCTCCCCTCACCCGCTGGGCGGCCTGATGGGCTACATGTTCGCTGAACACGTCTGGCTGGAAGCCTGAGCGTTTACGACAACCATAGCTCGATAATGATGGCGTCGGCTGCGTTTAGACGCACCTGACGCCATTAAGAATAGGTGAACCATGAACAATATAGTCGCACGGCTAATAATTGGCCGGCTGGGCATCGGAGTGCTCACGCTGCTTATCGTCTCGCTGGTGGTCTTTATTCTCACCGGTCTGTTGCCGGGGGATGCGGCACAGGAGCAGCTCGGCCAGGAGGCGACGCCTGAGGCGGTGGCGGCCCTGCGTGCACAGTTGGGTCTGGACCAACCCGTGTACCTGCGTTACCTAAGCTGGCTGGGTGGCCTGGTTACGGGCAATCCCGGCGTTTCGCTGGTCAACGGCATGGCGGTCGACGACCTGATCGCGAGCCGACTGCCCAACTCCCTCAAACTGGCAGCGGCGACCGCCCTGATTGCCGTGCCGCTGGCGCTTACAATCGGCATCGTCTCGGCGATGTATCGCGGATCGATCTTCGACCGCTATACCAACATGCTGGCGGTGTTCCTAGTGTCGGTACCCGAGTTTCTGATTGCCACCATCGCGGTGCTGATCTTCGCGGTCAAGTTGGGTTGGCTGTCGGCGCTGTCGCGCTCCGTTGAAGTCGACTCTTTCCTGGAGCTGCTCAGTGTCTATGCCATGCCGGTATTGACCCTGTGCTGCGTGCTGGTCGCTCAGATGGCGCGCATGACGCGAGCGGCGGTGATCGATCAGCTCAGCGCTCCCTACGTGGAAATGGCAGTTCTCAAGGGCGCGCGACCGGTACGGGTGGTGCTCCGGCATGCGCTGCCGAATGCGATCGGCCCGATTGCCAATGCCGTGGCGTTGAGCCTGTCCTATCTGCTCGGCGGCGTGGTCATCGTCGAGTCGATCTTCAACTATCCGGGCATCGCGACGCTGATGGTAAACGCCGTGGTGACTCGCGACATGCCGCTGGTTCAGGCGTGCGTCATGTTGTTCTCGCTGGGCTTTCTGGTGTTGGTGCTGGTTGCCGACATCATTGCAATCGTATCCAACCCGAGGCTGCGCACATGAACCCGAACACAATTCCGACGGACTCACCGAAATTGAGTACACCGGGAGCACGGGCTGACGCCGTGGTCGATGCGGTGTTCGACGAAAAGCCGCCAAGCGTCGCGCGCCGCCGCCCCAAGCGGCCGGTCAGCGGTGCCCTGGGGTTATTGGTAGTCGGGTTCTGGCTGCTGATGGCCTTGGTCGGTCCCTGGTTGGCGCCCCATGGTGCCAACGCCCTGGTCGCCGACGATGTATTCGGCCCACTCAGCCTGCAATTCCCGCTTGGGACGGACTTCCTGGGCCGGGACATCCTCAGCCGGCTGTTGCACGGTGCGCCCTACACGCTCGGCGTGGCAATGGCGGCAACGGTGCTCGCCTGCCTGTTCGGTGTGGTGCTGGGCCTGGTGGCGGCCGCCTCCGGCGGCTGGCTCGATGCTGCCATCAGTCGCACTCAGGACGCCTTGATTGCGATTCCCAACAAGATCTTCGCCCTGATCATGGTGGCCTCTTTCGGTTCTTCCGTGCCCCTGCTGCTGGTCATGGCCGCCTTCGCCTATATGCCCGGCTCCTACCGTATCGCGCGTGCGGTCGCGGTTAACGTCATGACGATGGACTTCGTCCAGGTCGCGCGAGCGAGGGGGGAAGCCATGCCGTACATCATGTTCATCGAGGTGTTACCGAACATGCTCCGTCCGGTGCTGACCGACTTCGGCCTGCGTTTCGTCTACGTCGTGCTGCTGTTGAGCGCGATGAGCTTTCTCGGCCTGGGCGTGCAGCCACCGGACGCCGACTGGGGCTCTCTGGTACGGGAAAACATCCAGGGCCTAGGGGAGGGCGCTCCGGCGGTATTGGCGCCGGCGGTTGCCATCGCCACGCTGACCATAGGGGTCAACCTGATCATCGACAGCTTCGGTGGACGGGCCAAGCGCGAGATGGAGAACTGAGATGAACGAAATCGTCAAGGTAAGCGGCCTGCGCGTAGCGGCACGTAACGAGGCCGGCGTCGATGTCCCGATCGTGCACGGTGCCGATTTCAGTCTGAACAAGGGCGAGGTGCTGGCGTTGATCGGCGAGTCCGGTTCCGGCAAGACCACCATCGCGCTGGCGCTGATGGGCTATGCCCGTGCCGGCTGTCGTATCGTCGGGGGATCGGTGCGCATCGGCGATGTCGAGGTGCTCGAACAGCCGGATTCCGAGCTGGCGAAGCTGCGTGGACGCACCGTGGCCTATATCGCTCAGAGCGCGGCGGCGGCGTTCAATCCCGCCAAGACCATTATGCAGCAGGTGATCGAGAGTGCGCTGATCCATGGCGTGATGTCGCGGCGAGCGGCGCAGGCCAAGGCGGTCGAGCTGTTCCGGGCGCTGGCACTGCCGGACCCCGAACATATCGGCGCACGCTATCCGCACCAGGTGTCGGGCGGGCAGCTGCAGCGGCTGATGGCGGCGATGGCGCTGATCACCGAGCCGGCGCTGGTCATCCTCGACGAGCCGACCACGGCGCTCGATGTCACCACCCAGATCGAGGTGCTGCGAGCCTTCAAGAAGGTGGTGCGCGACCTCGATACGACGGCGGTATACGTTTCGCACGACCTGGCGGTGGTAGCGCAGATGGCCGATCGCATCGTGGTGCTGCGCAACGGAGAGATCCAGGAGAACAGCCGCACCGAGCAGATCCTGGAGGAGCCGGCGCACCCCTACACCCGCAGCCTGCTGGCGGCGATGAAGCCGGCGGCGCGCCAGGACGCGACAGGCCAGAAGGGGGGGCGCGTAGAAGAGGACCTGCTGCTCGACGTACGGGGTCTCGAGATTTGCTATGGCAGCAAGCGGGTTGTGCAGGATATCGACCTCCAGGTCCGCCGCGGAGCAACGGTCGGGATCATCGGTGAATCCGGGTCGGGCAAGACCACCGTTGCGCGGGCCATTGCCGGCCTGGTGGCACCCTCGGCCGGGCAGGTCCTGCTGGATGGCCAGCGGCTCAGCGGGACGCTCGCCGGACGAACCCGCGAGCAGTTCCGGCGCGTGCAGTACGTGTTCCAGAATGCCGACACGGCGCTGAATCCGCAGCACAGCATCGAAGAGATCCTGGCGCGCCCCCTGCGCTTCTACCACGGCATGCGCAGCGCGCAGCGCCGTCGCCGGGTGGCCGAGCTGCTGGAGCTGGTGCAGCTGCCGGCGAGCCTGGCGAAGCGTCGCCCAAGTGAGCTTTCCGGCGGTCAGAAGCAGCGTATCAACCTGGCGCGGGCGCTGGCGGCCGAGCCGGACCTGATCCTCTGCGACGAGGTGACCTCGGCCCTGGATACGGTGGTGGGTGCCGCGATACTCGAATTGATGGCGGATCTGAGGCGGGAACTGAACGTTTCCTACCTGTTCATCAGCCACGATATCAGCACGGTACGGGCGATCTGCGACGAGGTGGTGGTGATGTATTCCGGCGCCAAGGTGGAGCAGGGCAATCGCTCGACATTCCAGGCGCCGCCGTACCACCCGTATACCCACCTGTTGATCGACTCGGTGCCGGAGATGTATCAGGGCTGGCTCGAGGAGACGCGGGCGGGGCGGGGCGCGCTGCCGCAGATCGTTGCGTCGACGACGTCGGCGCAACTCTGTCCGTTCCTGGCGCGCTGTCCGGTCAGGATCGATGGCAAGTGCAACAAGGTATCGCCTCCGCGGGTGCGGCTCGACAAAGGCAACGAAATACTCTGCCACCACAGCGATAGCGAACTGCGTCACTTCGACGAGCTGGTGCCGGCAATGGCAGTCAGCGGCTGATGGCGGGACCTGTCATGTCGATCGAGTCAGTTCTTTGGTGACTTTGGTTGGGAGTGTCGAAGATGAACGAGACAAGCGTCAGTCCTCCCGCACGGCAAGATTGCGATCCTGCCCCTGACAGGAAGCGGAACGATGACGAAACGGCGCAGACGATCGCAACGGCCAAGCAGTACATCGATGAGAACTTCTGCGAGCCGATCAATCTCGACGATCTGGCGGAGCTGGTCGGCATGACCCGTTTCAGTCTGTCCAAGCGGTTCCGTCAGCGATTCGGCATCTCCCCCTATCGCTATGTCTGTCAGGTGCGGGTCCGGCAAGCGCAGACGATGATGGAGCAGGGGCAGCGGCCGACGGAGATCGCCAGCGAGATCGGCTTCTTCGACCAGAGCCACCTAGCGAGGCATTTCAAGCGCCTTTGCGGAATGACACCGCGTCAGTACAGAACACGCTGTATTCAATCCGCAGGTCAATGAATCCTGCGCTATTTCAAGGGGATGGTTGTGGAAAAAACGACGGTAACGCTTGAGGACGTAAAACAAGCGGCAGTGCGTATCCGGCCTTATATTTGCCGCACGCCACTGCTCAGGGAAAGCAAGATGGACAGCGCTTTGGGTTGCCAAGTGTATGTCAAGCCCGAGATGCTTCAGGTGACCGGCGCTTTCAAGATCCGAGGGGCATTAAGCAAGATCTTGTCTTTGTCGCAGGAGGAACGGGACAAGGGAATCATCACCAGTTCATCGGGCAACCATGCTCAGGCATGTGCCTATGCAGGAAAAGTGCTCGGCATTCATGCGACCGTCATCGTTCCGGAAGACACCCCCACACTCAAGGTCGAGAATGCCCGGTCGATGGGGGCGGATGTCATCTTGTGGGACCGTGCCTATGCAGAGCGCTGGAAAAAGGTTCATGCAGAGGTCGAGGAGCATGGCTACACCATAGTGCACAACTATGAAGACTTCGACGTCATGGCCGGCCAGGGCACGATTGCCCTGGAGATCATGGAGGATCTGGCGGATGTGGAAACCGTTCTTGTTCCGATCGGTGGGGGTGGGCTTATTTCAGGGATTTCCACCGCCATCAAAGAGACCAATCCTTCTATAAGAGTGATTGGCGTCCAGGCCGAGGCCTGCTGCCCCTACTATTTGAGCCGCCAAAACGGCGAGCGAACCAGGGCGACAGTGAAGCAGACCCTAGCCGATGGCCTGGCATGCGACTGGCCTGGCAACAACACCTACCCCATCATCGAGAAATATGTGGACGATATCGTTACCGTCTCGGAAGAGGCCATCGAGGAGGCGGTAAGGGTGGTGGCAAAGGATGCCAAGCTCGTCGCGGAGCCTTCAGCCTGCGTCGGAATCGCCGCCTTGCTGTCAGGTGCCGTGACGACTCGCCCGGATGAAAAAGTCTGTGTGGTCCTTACCTCCGGGAACTGGGGCATCGACATGATCGGCAAGCTCCTCAAGGGCGAACGTGTGGCAGGTATTTTTTAACAAGTAAAAAGGAGCGAGCATGAAGACTCTGTTGTTGAACAAGGATGAAGTAGGATCGCTCATCGATCTGGACGCGGTGCTCGAAGCCGTTGAAAATGGCTACAAATCTTTCAATAGCGGAAAAGTCGTTCAGCCGGATTTCATGAGCATAGAGCTCCCTGGTTCACATGCGTGCATCGATTTCAAGGGCGGCCTTGATCTTGCTGGTGGGTATATCACCATCAAGTCCTCTGCTGGTGGATACAAAGGAAATCCCGAGTTGGGCCTGCCGACGGGCATGAACACCGTGATGCTCTTCGAGGCAAGCACCGGCGCTCTCAGGTGCGTCATGGATGGAACCTGGATCACCGGCTGTCGTACCGCCGCCGCGGGTGCCATATCGGTAAAAAACCTGGCACGCGAGGATGCAAGGACGCTTTGTATCATAGGGGCGGGAAATCAGGCGCGTAGACAGCTCAGAGCCATTATCCGGGTGAGGGATTTCTCCGAGGTTCTCGTATGGAACGCTTCCCCGCAAGCGCTCGATGAGTATGTTCGGGAAATGTCCGAGGAGACAGGTCTCAATATCCGAAAATGCGAAACTGCGGAGGAAGCGGTTCGCGCAGCCGACGTCGTCGTCACTACCACGCGAGCCCACAGAGGCCCTGTTGTCAAAAAGGAGTGGTTGAAGCCCGGTACGCATATCGTTGCCATTGGCTCCGATATGCCGGGCAAGCAGGAGCTTGGCGCCGATATATTCAAAGAGGCCAAGGTGGTCAACGACTCTGTCGAGCTTTGCGTCAAGTACGGCGATACACAGCATCCCGTTAAAGAAGGCATCATCAAGCCGGAAGACATTCATGCGGAAATCGGTGAGATTCTGTTGGGGGAAAAGGTCGGTCGTGAAAATTCAGAAGAAATAACAATATTCGACTCGGTTGGCATGGCCATTCAAGACACTGTGACAGTTGCCATGTTGTATAAGGCTGCCCTTGATAAGGGGCTCGGTACTCCCTATGAGTTTTTCAAATAATAATCTTTATGCAGGCCGCGGGTCAGTGAGCCCTGTGCCGGTCGAAAGTCTCCCGTCGTAGCGGGCGGCTGAAACAGGAACAAGCAATTGATGGACGTTGTTGATGAGTGAAATGAAACGTTACCCTGTCGATCCGGAATTCGCCGCCAAGGCGCACATCGACAACGCCAAATATCTGGCGATGTACGAGCAGTCGATCAAGGATCCGGACGCTTTCTGGGGCGAGCACGGCAAGCGCCTGGACTGGTTCGGCCCTTACAGCCGGGTCAAGCATACGTCCTTCGATCCCCATAACGTCGATATCCGCTGGTTCGAAGACGGCACCCTCAACGCCGCCTACAACTGCCTCGACCGCCACCTGGAACAACGCGGCGACCAGGTCGCCATCATCTGGGAGGGCGACGACCCCAGCGAGTCCGAGAAAATCAGCTACCGCGACCTCCACGAGCGCGTCTGTCGCCTCGCCAATGCGCTCAAGGCCGAGGGGGTCGAGAAGGGCGACGTGGTCACCCTCTACATGCCGATGATTCCGGAAGCCGCCGTGGCGATGCTGGCCTGTGCCCGCCTCGGCGCCGTGCACTCGGTGGTCTTCGGCGGCTTCTCGCCGGAAGCCCTGGCGAACCGCATCGAAGGTGCCGCCTCCAGGCTGGTGATCACCTCCGACTACTCGCGGCGCGGCGGCAAGGTGGTGCCGCTGAAGGCCAACGTCGACGAGGCGCTGGCCGATCCGGCCGCGGCCAGGTATTGCAAGAAGGTGGTGGTGGTGAAGCGCACCGACGACGAGCTGGCGTGGCACGACCACCGCGACCTCTGGTACCACGAGATCACCGTCAAGGCCTCGATCGAGTGCCCGGCCGAGGAACTGAACGCCGAGGATCCGCTGTTCATCCTCTACACCTCCGGCTCCACCGGCAAGCCGAAGGGGCTCGAGCACACCACCGGCGGCTACCTGGTCTATGCGTCGATGACCCACGAGTACGTTTTCGATTACCGGGAAGGCGATATCTACTGGTGTACCGCCGACGTCGGCTGGGTCACCGGCCACAGCTACATCGTCTACGGCCCGCTGGCCAATGGCGCCACCACCCTGATGTTCGAGGGCGTGCCGAGCTATCCGGACAACAGCCGCTTCGGCCGCGTCATCGAGAAGCACAGGGTCAACCAGTTCTATACCGCACCGACCGCGATCCGCGCGCTGATGCAGCAGGGCGAGGAGGTGCTGGGCGACGCCGACCTGTCCAGCCTGCGCCTGCTCGGTTCGGTCGGTGAGCCGATCAACCCGGAAGCCTGGGAGTGGTATCACCGCGTCGTCGGCCAGGGCCGCTGCCCGATCGTCGACACCTGGTGGCAGACCGAGACCGGCGGCATCATGATCACGCCGCTGCCGGGCGCGACCGCCACCAAGCCGGGCTCGGCGACGCGGCCGTTCTTCGGTGTGCAGCCGGCGCTGGTCGACAAGCAGGGCAACGAGCTCGAAGGCGCGGTCGAGGGCAATCTGGTGATCAAGGACTCCTGGCCGGGCCAGAGCCGCTCGATCTGGGGCGACCACGAGCGCTTCGTGCAGACCTACTTCTCGACCTTCAAGGGCTACTACACCACCGGCGACGGTGCGCGTCGCGACGAGGAGGGCTACTACTGGATCACCGGCCGCGTCGACGATGTCCTCAACGTTTCGGGCCACCGCATGGGCACCGCCGAGATCGAGTCGGCGCTGGTGGCGCACCCGGCGGTGGCGGAAGCCGCGGTCGTGGGCTATCCGCACAGCGTCAAGGGCCAGGGCATCTATGTCTATGTCACGCTGCAGGCCGGATTCGAGCAGTCCGACGAGCTGATGAAGGCGCTGCGCCACTGGGTGCGCCGCGAGATCGGCCCGATTGCCTCGCCGGACCTGATCCAGTTCGCCCCGGGCATGCCGAAGACCCGCTCCGGCAAGATCATGCGCCGCATCCTGCGCAAGATCGCCGAAGACGATTTCAGCAGCCTCGGCGACACCTCGACGCTGGCCGATCCGAGCGTGGTCGACGACCTGATCGCGAAGCGGCTGAATCGGTGGTAAGGGCCAGGGCCAGCCCCCGTATTCGTAATCCCGGTGCACGTGATGTTCGAAGTCTACGGGGGCGTTTATTTTCGCATATCGATTTTCCCATGAGCACGGATATTCGGATCGATCACACGCTATCTCGGCCGTCATTAGACTCTGACAATTGCATGGCCAAAGTCATGCCTTCATGCCGAATGCTTGGCGTAAATAGCAGATTATTTCCGCAATGTCCGATTATAATTATTTTGAGCTTATTTGCTGCAAGGTGAACTTATGAGCGAAAATAAAATTGAACACAGCCGGTCGCTGCGTAGCGCGCGCTGGTTCCGCAAGGATGATCTGCCGGGCTTCGTGCACCGTTCGACCCTGGCGGCCGCCGGATGGAGCCGCGAGGACCTGATGGAGCGCCCCGTCGTGGGCATCCTGAACACCTGGTCCGATATCAATCCCTGTAACCTCAACCTGCGTGACCTGGCGGAGGAGGTGAAGACCGGGATTCTCGAGGCGGGCGGCATCCCGCTCGAGGCGCCGCTGATGTCGATCAGCGAGAACATCATCAAACCGACCTCGTTTCCGTTTCGAAACCTACTCGCGATGGAGGCCGAGGAGTCCATCCGCGCCTATCCGTTCGATGCGGTGGTGCTGCTCGGGGGCTGCGACAAGACCCAACCGGCACTGCTGATGGGTGCCGCGAGCGCCGGCGTTCCCTGTCTCTTTATGGCCAGCGGCCCGGCGACGCCCCGTTCCTCGACCGGCGGGGATCTGGCGAATGCCACCGGTGTCTGGCGCCTGGTGGACGAGCTGCGCGCCGGCGAACTCTCCGAAGGCGACTTCGCGGCGTTTGAGCGCAGCGTCATGGGCACGGCGGGGCACTGTGCCGAGATGGGGACCGCCTCGTCCATGGCGGTCATCTGCGAGGCGCTGGGTCTGTCCCTGCCGGGCAGCAGCCTGGTGCCGGCGGTCGACCGGCGCCGCACCCGGTTCGCCCGCGAACTGGGGCGTCGCAGCGTCCGCATGGCCGCCGAAGGCAGTCCGCGTCCGAATGAGATACTCGACGAGCGGGCCTTCGACAACGCCATCACCCTCCTGTGTGCGGTGGGCGGTTCGACCAACGTCATCATCCACCTGCTGGCGCTCGCCGGCCGCGTCGGTGTGCCGTTGACCCTGGAGCGCTTCGACGAGATCGCCCGCCGCGTGCCGCTGATCGCCAACGTTCAGCCCGCCGGCGAACATCTGACCGAACGGCTGATGACCGCGGGCGGCGTGCCGGCCCTACTCAAGACACTCAAGCCGCTGTTGCACCTGGACGCGCGGACGGTCGACGGGCGCACGATCGGCGAGGTCATCGCGACCGCCGAGGTCATCGATGAGGATGTCATTCGCCCGCTGGACAAGCCGGTGAAGCCGGGCGGGACACTGGTCGTGGTGAAGGGCAACCTGGCGCCGGACGGGGCGGTGATGAAGACCTGCGCCGCAGACCCGAAACTGTTCAGTCATCGCGGCCCTGCGGTGGTTTTCGAGGACGTCCAGACGATCGCCGACCGGATTGACGATCCCGAGCTCGGCATCGACGAGAACAGCGTGCTCATTCTGCGCAACGCCGGTC
The DNA here is from genome assembly GCF_002879645.1 of Halomonas heilongjiangensis. Classification (GTDB taxonomy): domain Bacteria; phylum Pseudomonadota; class Gammaproteobacteria; order Pseudomonadales; family Halomonadaceae; genus Halomonas; species Halomonas heilongjiangensis. The sequence goes on from NZ_PNRE01000104.1 coordinate 39,933, forward strand.
CCGTGGGCGCGGCGATGCCGGAGTGGGGCATGCTGCCCCTGCCGCGCCACCTGATGGAGCGCGGCGTCCGCGATATGCTCCGCATCTCGGACGCGCGAATGAGCGGTACCGCCTACGGCGCCGCGGTGCTGCACGTTTCCCCCGAGGCGGCCATCGGTGGTCCGCTCGCCCTGGTGCAGGATGGCGACATCATCGAGCTGGACGTTGCCGAGCGTCGTCTGCAGCTCTGCGTCGAGCCGGAAGAGCTCGAGCGTCGGCGCCAGGCGTGGCAGCCGCCGCTGTCCCGGCACGTGCGTGGATACCGCAATCTTTACAGTCAACACATCGAGCAGGCGCATCGCGGCTGCGACTTTGACTTTCTCCGCGGCGCCAACGAAGAGACCCTCCCCGAAGGCCTCTTCGATGGCTGGGTAGGAGGCTGGTAGGACATTAATATGTGTATTCTCTATCGATCAGATCCACCGCGTGCGGCGGCTTGGGCGAGCTACTTCGCCGAACATGCCCCCGACCTTGACTTCCGTGTCTGGCCTGACGCCGGCGACCTCGACGAGGTTGAATACCTGATCGCCTGGCAGGCACCGGCGGACTTCATAGCCCAGTTGCCCCGGCTGAAGGTGTTTTTCTCCTCGGGAGCCGGGGTCGATCATGTCGACTTTTCCGCCGTGCCGGCGCACATTCCCATCGTCAGGATGGTCGAGCCCGGCATCATCGATGGCATGGTGGAATATGTGAGCCTCATGGTCCTGGCCCTCCACCGCGACTTCTTCGACTATGTGGAGGCGAAGGCGGCGCGCACCTGGGATCCCCTCGAGGTGCCGCCCGCCTCGTCCCGCACGATCGGTGTCATGGGCATGGGCTCCCTCGGCTGCGCCGTTCTGGAGCGGCTGGCGAACTACGGCTTCCGGCTGCGCGGATGGAATCGCTCTCTGCGTCACCTGGATGGCGTGGAGAGTTTCTCCGGCCCCGAGCAATTGCAGCCTTTCCTGGAGGGTTGCGATGTCCTGATTTGCCTGCTGCCGCTCACCTCGGCGACCCAGGGGATCCTGAACCGTGAGCTCTTCTCGGCGCTGCCCGCCGGGGCTGCGCTGATCAACGTTGGCCGCGGTCCGCACCTGGTGGATGCCGATCTCCTCGAGGCGCTGGATTCGGGCCTGCTGTCCCGTGCAATCCTCGACGTGACCGATCCCGAGCCCCTGCCACCCGAACACCCGTTCTGGGCGCATCCGCGGGTGTTCCTGACGCCCCACGTGGCGAGCATGACCCAGCCCGAATCGGCTGCGCCCATCCTGCTGGAGAACCTTCGCCGGCATCAAGGCGGCGAGCCGCTTGCGAACGTCATCGATCGCTCCCGCGGCTACTGAATCCCCTGCCGCAACCTGCGGAGGTCATTGCAACCAGGGTAACATCCCTGGTTTTTTACGTTCCCGATGCGTTGCGGCGTGCCGCCCGGTCACAGCCGACGTCGGGTTTGCTATCTAGCTCAGCAGAGCAAAGCCGGCGAACTGGACAAGCGGTGATCTGCTAAACCATGTGAACGTAATTCGATGGGGTCAGCTAGGGCGCTGCGGCAGTTGTTGCAATTCCAGGAAATGGAACTCGACAAGTCGAAAGGAGGGTGTGGTGTCAAGCGGAGGAGAGGGGGAGCGTCAATCGACGACCGCCCTCTTGCCTCGGCGGCGAAGAGTGCGGTCGTGATGAGAGGAGGCTTTTGCGCTTAGAGCCCGACCACGGAAGCCAGGCCGCCCATGTCCTTGATCACGTGAGTCACGTAATTCGGCGCCAGGTTCGGCTCATGGTTGCGATCGACCAACACGCGAGCGCCGTAGCCCAGGTCGGAGGCGGACATGTGGTCGTAGCGGAAGCTGCTGGAGACGTGCATGCACTCTTCCGGTGAGCAGCCGAGCTGGTCGAACATGTATTCGAAGGCCTGAAGGCGCGGCTTGTAGGCGCGGGCCTGCTCGGCGGTGAAGACATGGGCGAACGGGGCGCCGAGTTTTTCGACGTTGTGGTAGATCTGGTCGTTGTCGGCGTTGGAGAGGATCACCAGCGGAATTTCATGGGCGACCTTGAGCAGGCCTTCCGTCACGTCCGGGTGCGGGCCCCAGGTCGGCACTGAGTGGTAGATTTCCAGTGCTTCCTCCTCGCGGAACTCGAGCTTCCACTTGCGGCAAGTGCGCTCGACCGAGTTGTGAACGACTTCCTTGAACGGTTTCCAGTCGCCCAGGACTTCGTCGAGGCGATAGACACGGAAATCTTCGACGAAGGCTTCCATCTGCTCCGGGCTGATGCGATCCGCGAAGATCCGGCGCGCCGACGGGCCCATCTGGAAGTTCGTCATCGTGCCATAGCAATCGAAGGTGATGTACTTCGGCTTGAATGTGCTCATGAGTTGGGTTTCCTGTTTTTTTGCGATGGTGAAAAAAAAGCCCTTCGGCGTAGTAAGCAGTATCCCGGAGGCATGCCTCACGAATGGGGTTCATTCACTTTGCGCCGTAGACCCATTACACCATGGGAGGGCAAACAGATGGTTTCGATGCATGGGGGGGAAACCGCAATAAACGTCGCTTTTTTGGGTGCACGCGGCATATATAAGCGTCCGTTCGGGGCAATTTGTTGCGTCAGGGTTTTCCAATCCAGCCAACTTCGGAGATGCAGTCGTTGCCAAGGCCCAAAGCACATGAATTCAAGCAGTTGGGTCGTGGCTTGCGCGGCCATGATAGACCGGCCTGCCCACACGGCAAGCCGGTCTCAAGCGACGGGTGCAGTATCCGGGCTAGGAGGCAGTCGATTGGCAGCAGGAGCAGGCAGTGTTGGCGTCACTCTGGACGGCCTGTTCTTCCGGCGTGGCTGCGGTGGGCTCGCGGTCGGCCGAGGTGTAGAAGGCGTCGGCGTGGATGTTGTCCGCCGGCACGCCGCGGGCCAGCAGCAACTCGGTGGCCGCTTCCACCATGGGCGGCGGGCCGGCCAGGTAGGCCCGGCAGCCGGTCACCCTCTCCCAGCGCATCGCCATCACCTCGGTCACCAGACCGGTGCTGCGCCGGGTGGCGCCGCTGGGCGCCGAGAGCACGATGTCGGTCCGCAGGTTGCCGTGGCGTCTGGCCAGTTCCTCGAAGTGGGGTTCCAGGTAGACGTCGCGCTCATCCCGGGCCCCGAAGTAGAAGTGAATCGGCTGACGCATGCCGGCGGCCAGTGCCGTTTCCAGAATCGACTTCACCGGCGCCAGGCCCGAGCCGCCCGCCACCACCACGATGGGGCCGCTGTGGCGTTCGCGCAGATGCGAGGTGCCGTACGGGCCTTCCACCTGAACGCTATCCCCCACCGCCAGTTCCCGGGCCACATGGGCACTGGTGGTACCTCCCGGCACATGCCGCACGTGGAACTCGATGATGGGCTCATCCGGCCGGTTGGCCATGGAGTACTCCCGCGGCGGGCAGCCGGGGAAGGTCACCTGGGCATACTGGCCGGCGGTGAAGGTAAAGGAGCCGCCACTTTCCACCTGCAGACGGACCCGCTTGATGTCGTGGGTGACGTCGTCGAGTTCCACCACCACACAGTCCAGTTTCTGCAGCGGGTGGGCGGCGAGTTCCTCGTCGTCGCCGAGCCAGGCGATAGTGCAGTCGCTGCGTGGCATGGCGCGACAGGCGAGCACCAGGCCGGCGTCACGCTCCTCCTCGCTGAGCGAGAAGCGCGTATGGGGGAGCATCTCGACCTCGCCCTCCACCAGCCGCGACTTGCAGGCGCCGCAACGGCCGGCCTGGCAGCTGTGGGGGTAGGCGATGCCCGCCGCCAGGGCGGCATCGAGGATGGTGTCGCCGTCCTCCACGGTGATGGCCTTGCCGGCCGTCGTGATCTGAACGTCGTGACTCATGTTCTTGTTCTCCGAGCGTTGTTTAGGCGCCTCCCGCTTGGGGGAGGCGCGTTGTCAGTCAGGCAGTCAAGCGGCTTGCGTGACCGGGTGGCCAACCGGGGCGGCCTCATCCGCTTCGATCACGATCGGCGGCCGGAAGCCCTTGAGGCGCAGTGCGTTGGTGAGCACGCAGATGCTCGAGGCGGCCATGGCCACGGCGGCGAAGATCGGCGAGAGCAGGATCCCGAAGGCGGGAAACAGCGCGCCGGCGGCCACCGGGATCAGCACGGTGTTGTAGGCGAAGGCCCAGAACAGGTTCTGCTTGATGTTGCGGATGGTGGCCCGGGACAGCGCGATGGCATTGGGCACGTTGCGCAGGTCGCCGGACATCAGCACCACCTCGGCGGACTCGATGGCGATGTCGGTACCGGTGCCGATGGCGATCCCCACGTCGGCCTGGGCCAGCGCCGGCGCATCGTTGATGCCGTCACCCACGAAGGCCACCAGGCCGCCTTCGGCCTGCAGGCTCTTCACCGCATCCACCTTGCCGTCGGGCAGCACCTCGGCCACCACCTTGTCGATGCCGAGGCGGCGGGCGATGGCCTCGGCGGTGCGCCGGTTGTCGCCGGTGATCATCGCGACCTGCAGGCCCTCGGCGTGCAACGCGCGGATGGCGGCCGGCGTGGACTCCTTGATCGGGTCGGCGACGGCGATGATGGCGGCCAGGCGGCCGTCGATGGCGGCATACAGCGGGCTCTTGCCCTCGTCGGCGAGGCGGTGCGCGGTCTTGGCGAATACCTCCACGTCCAGGCCCAGCTTGCGCATGTAGCGGTCGGCACCGACGTCCACCCGATGGCCATCGACCCGGGCCGCGACACCGAAGCCGGGGATCGCCTCGAAGTCCTGGATGGTGGCGGGTTCCAGCCCGCGGGCCTTGGCGGCATTGACGATCGCCTCGGCGATGGGGTGTTCCGACTGGCGCTCGACGGAGGCCACCAGGCGCAGGGTGTCGGCCTCGTCGACGTCATTGGCCACGACCAGGTCGGTGAGTTCGGGCCGGCCCCTGGTCAGGGTCCCGGTCTTGTCCAGCGCGATCACCTTGGCGTCGCGCAGCGACTGCAGGGCTTCGCCCTTGCGGAACAGCACGCCCATCTTCGCGGCCTTGCCGGTGCCCACCATGATGGAGGTGGGGGTGGCCAGGCCCATGGCACACGGACAGGCGATGATCAGCACGGCCACGCCGTTGACCAGGGCGAAGGTCAGCGCCGGGGCGGGGCCGAAGATCAGCCAGATGCCCACGGTAATCAGGGCCGCGGCGATCACCGCCGGCACGAAGTAGTTGGTGACCTTGTCCACCATGGCCTGGATGGGCAGCTTCGAGCCCTGGGCCTGCTCGACCATGCGCACGATCTGCGCGAGCAGGGTGTCGGCGCCGACCTTGGTGGCCCGGAAGGTGAAGCTGCCCACCTTGTTGATGGTGCCGCCGACCACGTCCGCGCCGGTCTCCTTGCGCACCGGCACGGGTTCGCCGGTGATCATCGACTCGTCGACGAAGGAGCTGCCGTCGATGACCTGGCCGTCCACCGGGACCTTCTCGCCGGGCCGCACCAGCACGATGTCGCCCTGGCGCACCTCGTCGATACCGATCTCCATTTCCTCACCGTCGCGGACCACGCGGGCGGTCTTGGCCTGGAGCTTCATCAGTGCCTTGATGGCCTCGCTGGTGCGGCCCTTGGCGATCGCTTCGAAATAGCGGCCGACGAGAATCAGCGTGATGATCACCGCCGAGGCTTCGAAGTAGACGTTCACCGTGCCGGCCGGCAGCACCTGGGGGAGGAAGGTGGCGACCACCGAATAGCCCCAGGCGGCAGAGGTGCCCAGCATCACCAGCGAGTTCATGTCCGGACCGCCGCGCATCAGGGCGGGCCAGCCCTTCTGGTAGAAGCGCAGACCGGGGCCGAACTGCACCACCGAGGCCAGGGCGAAGAACAGATAGAACAGGTTCTGCTGGCCCACGCTCATCTGCAGCCAGTGATGGAGCATGGGGATGACGTGCGAGCCCATGTCCAGCACGACGACGGGCAGGGTGAACACCCCGGCGATGGTGACCGCGCGCTTCAGCTCGGCGATTTCCCGTTCGCGGGCCTCGCGTTCTCGGTCGCTGCGGTCCGGTGCGTCGCTGGCGGCTTCGGCGTCGTAGCCCGCGGCCTGCACCGCCTCGATCAGGGCCTGCGGGGTCACGGCCTCGGCGACCACTTTCAGGGTCGCCGTTGACGTGGCGAGGTTGACGCTGGCGTCGAGCACGCCGGGTACGCCGGCGAGCTTGCGTTCCACGCGGCCCACGCAGGAGGCGCAGCTCATGCCCTTGACCGTCAGCTCGAGGGTGTCGGTGACGGCGGGATAGCCGGCGGTGGCCACCGCCTGCACGACACCGGCGATGTCCGCCTTGTCGGCGGCGAACGCCACCTGGGCGCGTTGGGTGGCCAGGTTGACGGAGGCGTCGATGACCCCCGGCACGCCGCGGATCGCCTTCTCCACCCGGCCCACGCAGGAGGCACAGCTCATGCCTTCGATGGCCAGGGAGTACGCATTGGCTTCGTCGGGGAGATTCTTCGTTGTTGACTGCATGTTGTCGGTTGGCATGGTCCACCTCCTCTGGTGTGCCGCAGGGGATATTGGGAAGCCTAAACCTTCTCATCGTGGGAAGGTCAAGAGCCTTTCTGAAAGTTTCGTATGTTGTCTACAAAAGACAGTTGACAAAATTTTTTTCGTCGCCCTATGCTTTTCTCAACGGTGCAAGGCTTGGCGAAGTGGCGCGCGGGATGCCTGACGAACGCGTGGCGACATGCCCAAGCGTAACGGCAGCGAGAGGGTTGGCAGCGTTGGTTCAGCACGGCATCCAGAGGCGCCAGGCATTGTTCTCTTGACTTTCCGTTCGCCTCTTGACCTTCCCAGTATGGGAAGGTCTAAGTTCCCGAATAGCGCCATCGCGGCACACCAGAGCGGGACATGCCGGCCAGCTGGCGGAGCGCTCGTGGCCAGCGTCAACCTGGCCAATGGCAGGTGCCGTGATCGCGCAACGACCGACGAGATAACCAGCAACAACAAGAGAGGCAGGATGCCCCTGCGAAGTCCTTTGCTACATGTCGTTCTGCACAATAACAAGCGAGAGGGAGAGACCCATGAATGCTCAAAACTGCCTCAAGGCGGTGCCCGCCCTGCTCCGAGGGGTGGCTGTCGCTGTCATGATCGGTCCCATGGCCGTTTCGGCCTCGGCAGCCTCCGGCGGAAAAGTCATCTTCGGTGAGCTCTTTACCCCGGCGTCGGGGTGGGCGGTGGAGACCATCGATGCCTACGTGCTGTCGCGGGCCGGCTGTCTGGAGGGACTGGCGCGCATGGACTACGACGCTACGATCAAACCGGCGCTGGCCGAGTCCTGGGAGCAGTTGTCGCCGACGGAGTGGGAGTTCCAGCTGCGTGAGGGGGTGACCTTCAATGACGGCACTGCCTTGACGCCGCAAGTCGTCAGCGATCAGCTCAACCGGCTGTTGAACGTGGCGACCCCGCCCCCGGGATTTTCGCCGAGCGTGATCGAGTCCGTGGAGCCGGCCGGCGAGCGTGTCGTGCGCATCGTCACCAAGGCGCCGGATGTCTTCGTGCCCAACCGCCTGGCCAGCCCCAATACCGGTATCCTGTCACCCGCCGCGTTTGCCGGCGACCGTATCAACCCGGTGGGGCATTGCACGGGGCCCTTCGAGATCGTGCGTGAGATTCCCCGCCAGGGCCTGGAGCTCAAGCGCAACGAGAACTATTGGGGGGGCGAGGTGCAGCTGGCAGAAGGGGAGGTGCGCTACATCCCCGACGGGCAAGTGCGTTCCATGATGGTGGAAACCGGCGAGATTCATATCGCTCGCCAGATACCCGCGGCGGCACTGGCACAGATGGAGCGCTCGCAGAAGCTGAAGGTGCATACCGTCGAAGCGCCGCGAACCACCTCGCTCTACCTCAACAACCGCCGTCCCCCGCTGGACAACATGAAGGTTCGCCAGGCGGTCCAGAGCGCCATCGACGTGGCCGGCATCGCCGAGGCGGTCTACGAAGGCTCGGTGAGTCCGGCAGTGGGGCAGTTCTCGCCGAACACCCCCTGGGCGCCCGAGAATGCCTCGGTCATTCCCCAGGACCTGGAGCGAGCCCGTCAGCTGCTGGCGGAGTCGGGAGTGCCGGCGAGCGAGCTTCGTCTCGAGCTGCTGGCCTATGTGGAGCGCCCGGTGCTGGCCGACCTGGCCGCGGTCATCCAGTTCCAGCTTCAGCAGCTGGGCATGCAAGTGAATATACGGGTCTCGGAGTATGGGGCGATCGAGCCGCAGCTGCTCTCGGGCGACTTCGACATGGTCCTGCTCTCGCGCGGCTACCTCACCGATGTGGCGGACCCGATCGGCACCCTTGCCGAGGATTACGGGTGTAACGGCAGCTACAACCTGGCCGGCTTCTGCGATCCGGAGGTGGATGCACAGCTGGAGAGGGCGAGAGCGCTGGTGGAGCCCGAGGAACGCAATGCCATCTACCGGGACATCGCCGCGCGCCTGCAGGAGGAGGCGGTGAATGTCTTCCTGATCCACGAGACCATCAGTGAGGCGGTCGCCAACACGGTGGAAAACTACCAGGTGCATGTCTATGAGCGCACCGCCTTTCACAAGGACCTGGAAGTGAATTCCCTCTAGCGGCTCGCCGTGAGGAAGCGCTGATTCATGTCGCGAGTGCCGCACTGAGTCAGCGCTTCCAGAACGAAGATGACAACAATAACGGAGACCCCTCTGATGAACAGCCTGAGACTTCTGCCCCCAAAGACTGCCTTCCACGACCCTCGACCGGCAGATGCCCACGACACGTCGTGGCTGACTGGCCGCCGGTGAGGATGGTGTCGATGCGACGCATGGCATCACGGCGCCTGGTTCCGACCGCGTCGGAGCGGGATCCGCACAAACACTGGGAGGGCTGACAGAATGCCTATTTTCATCCTACGCCGATTCGCGGTGCTGGCGCTGGCGCTGCTGGTCGTCACGTTTCTGGTCTTTCTCATCCCCTATATCGGGGAGACGGATCCGGTGCGGGCGCTGGCTCGGGCGCGTTTCGGTCGCCTGGACCTGGATGCGGCCACCATCGAGGCACTACGCCTCGAGCTGGGAATGCACCGGCCGTTGATCGTGCAATATCTGGACTGGCTGCGCAGTGCGGTGACCGGAGATTTCGGCAACTCGTACATGAGTCGTGAGCCGGTCGTCGAGCAGGTCTGGTCGGCGCTCAAGGTATCCGTCGTATTGACGCTGGCGTCGCTGGGCTTCGCCTTCGCCGTGGCCGTTCCCGCAGGCAGCATTGCTGCCCTGCGGCAGGGCGGCTCCTTCGACATGGCGACCAAGTCGCTTAGCCAGGCGTTCGTGGCCGTGCCGGAATACTGGCTCGCCCCCATGAGCATCCTGGTCTTTGCGCTCTATCTGGGCTGGCTACCGTCGGCGGGCTGGCGGGGGCCGGAGTCGGTGATCCTGCCGGCCCTGGCGCTGTCGCTGCGTCCCATGGGCTATTTCACCCAGGTCATGCGAGCCTCGATGATCGACGTGCTCAACTCCCCCCATATCGTGGCGGCGCACAGCCGCGGCCTGAGCGTTCGGCGCACGCTGATCGCCCATGGCCTGCGCAACGCCCTGCTGCCCGTGATCACGCTGTTCTCGGTGTGGATGGCGGGCCTGCTGGGTGGGGCGGTAGTCATCGAGGTCATCTTCGCGGTACCCGGCATGGGCCGGTTGGTCTACTCGGCGATCGTCAATGGCGACATACCGGTGCTGCAGGCGGGCCTGGTCGCCATCGTGACCCTTGCCGTCGTTATCAACACGGTCACGGATCTGGCCTACACCGTTCTCAACCCGGTAGTGAGGATCGACAATGCCACAGCTTGATACCCCCCTGTCGCCGGACAGCGTGCAGGGCATGAGATCGAGAATGGGCAACTTGCACATGGTGAAGTCCTGGCTTGTCCATCTCTCCCGACACAACCGCACGCTGTTGGTGGCCGGCAGCGTATTCGCCACCGTGATCGTGCTCTTGCTGCTCACGCCCTGGATAGCGCAACACGCCCCTTCGGCGATGACGCTTTCGGAACGCTTTGCAGGCCCCAGTGCGGAACACTGGCTGGGGCAGGATCACCTGGGCCGGGATGTCTTCAGTCGCCTGCTCTACGGCGGTCAGTTCTCGGTCTCCATTACCACCATCACCCTGGTGATCTCGGCCGTAGTCGGCACCCTGCTGGGCGTGATCAGTGCCCGGGCAGGGGGTGTCGTCGACGAGTTCCTGATGCGCCTCGTGGATCTGATGATCTCGTTTCCCGATGTGCTGGTGGCACTGCTCCTGGTCGCCATCCTGGGGCCGGGCTATGGCACGCTGATCCTCGCGCTCACCATTACCGGCTGGACGCCCTTTGCGCGGATGACACGTGGGCTGGCGCTGGAGATCAACGCCAAGGATTATATCCGGGCGGCGGAAATACTCGGCTGCTCGCGTACCTTCATCATCGTGTATCACGTGATTCCCAATGTCCTGAGGCCGCTGGCCACGATTGCGTTCCTGCGCTTCGGCCACAAGTTGATCACGGTGGGAAGCCTCTCCTTCCTGGGGCTTGGGGTGCAGCCGCCCGATACGGATTGGGCCGCGATGCTGGCCGAGGCGCTTCCCTATCTGGATCGTGCCCCCGCCCTGGTACTGATTCCCGGCCTGGCCATCTTCATCACCGCGTTGAGCGTCACGCTGGTCGGGCAGGGCCTGGAGGCGCATCTGGATGCAAAAATGAAGTGGCGTCATGAAAGTAAATGAATGATTTTCGATCGAGATAAGGAGAGTCGTCATGATGCAGCTGCATGCGGGACCGAAACCCGTCGTTCGCTCGACCATGTCGAGCATGGTCACCGAACAGATTCGCGATGCCATCCTGTCTGGTGCCTATCCGCCGGGCATGCAGTTGAACGAAAAACTGGTCGCCGAGAGCTGTGGCGTCAGTCGCGGGCCGGTCAGGGAGGCCATCCAACGTCTCCTGCAGGAGGGGCTGCTGGTCAGCGAGCCGCACCGTGGCGTTTTCGTGCTGGAGCTCACGGAGGACGATCTCGAGGACATCTATTTTACCCGCGATGCGGTAGAGCGCGCGGCATTGCGGCGCATTGTCCAGTCCGGTCGCGGAGAAGAGCTCTCCGTTCGACTCAGGGCCATCGTGGAGTCCATGAGAAAGGCCGTCGAGGAGGAGGAGTGGACCGAGGTCGCCTCCCTGGATATTCGCTTTCACTCCGAGCTGGTGAACGCCGCCGGAAGTCGGCGGCTGTCCCGCCTGTTTGCCACGCTGATGGCGGAAATGGGGCTCTGCCTCAATCAATTGCTCGGGGTATACCGCGGACGCGGTCGGCTGATCGAAGAGCACGAGTACTTGGCAAAGCTGGTAGCGAGCGGTGACATCGAGAAACTCGAAAAAGCCATGGCCGACCATCTCCAGGAACCGGTCGAAACCATCTGCAATGCCTGGGAAAGGGCGAGGCAGGAAAACGGAAAATTGACGGCCTCAGGTGTGGAAAAAGGCTGAGCCGCCATGCCGGATATCGAATAGGCCTGGCTAGACACAATCACCCACATAATCACAACAGAGGGGATTAAAAATGCTTGCCAACCAAACGACCGTGCAGCATCAGTTGCGACCGGAGGTATGCGCCCCGGTTCTCGAAGTCGAGCATCTCACCGTCGGTGTTCCTGGTGTCGGTGCCATCATCAACGACCTGAACTTGACCATTCGGCGAGGTGAGGTTCTGGCCCTGGTCGGCGAATCCGGCTCCGGCAAGAGCATGACGGCGCGCAGCCTGATGCGTCTGATGCCTTCTGGCATCTCGATCCTAGAGGGATCGGTGCGTATCTGTGGCGAAGAGGTGCTCTCTCTGCCCGAAGACAAGTTCAATGAGTACCGTGGTGCCAGAATCGCGATGCTGTTTCAGCAGCCACACGTGATGCTGGATCCGACCTGCACGGTGGGCGCCCAGGCCGGCGAGGCGTTGCACGTCCACCAGCATCTGACCGCCGAAGAGGAGCACGAACGGGTCGTCCAGCTGTTCCGCGACGTGGGGATCCCCGAGCCCGAAGAGCGGATGAAGTGCTATCCGCACCAGATGTCGGGTGGGATGGCGCAGCGGGTGATGATCGCAGCGGCACTGAGCGCCGATCCCGACCTGCTCATTGCCGACGAGCCGACCACGGCGCTGGACGTTACCGTTCAGGCGCAGATTCTGCAGCTGCTGGATCGCAAGCGGCGTGAACGCAACCTCTCCATCCTGCTGATCACCCATGACCTCTCGGTGGTCTCGGCGATCGCGGACCGGGTGGCCGTGATGTACTCGGGCGAGATCGTGGAGCAGGGCACCACCGACGAGATCCTGCACAGCCCCAAGCACCCTTACACTCAATCGCTGATCCATTGTTCACTCCTGCAGGCGGATGAGTCGGGCGAGCTGTACGCCATTCCGGGCACGCCCCCGGAACTGCTGTCGAAGATCCCGGGGTGCCGGTTCCGTTCGCGCTGTCAGGTCGCCGAAAAGTGGGGGCACCCGGAAGTCTGCTCGCGGGTTGCCCCCCCGATGGTCGAGCATGGCGGCCCCGGCTGCTGCGCACGCTGCTGGGTCGGGGCGTCGAACGACATCCAGGCCCAGGCCATCAGGATCTGTCAGACCGAACTGGAGGGCCATCGTGATGGCTGTTGAGACACGCACCGTTCCTCATGCGGCGGGCCCGATTCTGCGCATAACCGACGCCATGAAATACTATCCGTTGCGTGGCGGTCTTTTGCGCCGGAGCCGTCAGGTGCGGTCCGTGGATGGCATCAGTCTCGCCGTCGCCAAGGGCGAATCCCTGGGGCTGGTGGGCGAGTCGGGGTGCGGAAAGAGCACCCTGGCGCGGCTGATTCTCGGCATGTCGTCGCTGACCTCGGGCCATATCGATATCGACGGCATCGACGTCTCGTCGGCCGGGGGGAGCGAGCGCAAGCGTCTGCGCCGCACCGTCCAGCTGGTGTTCCAGGACCCCTTCAGTGCGCTGGACCCCCGCATGACGATAGGCCGCAGCTTGTATGCTCCGTTGTCGCAGAACCGCATCGGGACCCGGCCCGAGCGGCTGCAGCGGATCATCCGGGCCCTGGACGATGTCGGCCTGGATTCGAGCTTCATCAACCGCTTCCCCAGCCAGTGCTCCGGGGGGCAGCTGCAGCGGGTGGTGATCGCGCGTGCCCTGCTGCTCGAGCCGCAGGTGCTGGTGTGTGACGAGCCGACCTCGGCGCTGGATTCCTCGATGCGCTCCCAGATCTTGAACCTTCTGGCATCGCTCAAGAAGCGCTACGACCTCACCCTGGTGGTCATCTCCCATGACCTGCGCGTGGTGCATTACCTCTGCGATCGAGTTGCGGTGATGTATCTGGGCCGCATCGTCGAAGTCGCCGAGAGCGAGGAACTCTTCGCGAACCCGCTGCATCCCTATACCCGCTCGCTGATCAATGCCTCGATGCTCGAAGAGAAAGGACTCGAGGGGTGTGCGATGGCACGTGGTGAACCGCCAAGCCCGATTGCCCCGCCGCCGGGTTGCAGTTTCCATCCCCGCTGTCCGATTGCCAGGCCGGAGTGCAGCCGTGCCCTCCCGGAGCTGATCGCTACCAGTGATGGGCACCAGGTCCGCTGCCCCTACCACGCCGCGGAGTCGGAGGAGAGTGACCCTGCCCGTCGTGCAGACATGGCGGCAGTGGGTGCCGGTTAGCGAGGTGGATCATGTTCGAACCCTTGCAGGATTGGCGATACCGCCGTCTGTTCTCTGCCCAGTGCATGGCACTGCTGGGTACGGGCCTTGCCACCATCGCGCTGGCGCTGCTGGCCTACGAGCTGGCGCAGGAACGGGCGGGGGTGGTCATGGGCACGGCACTGGCCATCAAGATGGTCGCCTACGTCATCGTCGCACCGCTGGCGCAGGCCTTCGCCGAACGCTTGCCCCGACGTCGGGTGCTGATCGTGCTGGAAATGCTGCGTGGCAGCGTGGTGCTGCTGCTCCCCTTCGTCACCGAGGTGTGGCAGGTCTACGTACTGATCTTCGTGCTGCAGTCGGCATCGGCGGCGTTCACGCCGACGCTGCAGGCCACGATTCCCGCGGTGCTGCGAGAGGAGCGTCGCTATGTGAAGGGGCTCGCCCTGACCCGGCTGGCGCACGACCTGGAAAACCTTCTCAGCCCCCTGCTGGCCGCCTATCTGTTGACCCTGATGTCCTTCAACCTGTTGTTCGTCGGCACGGCGCTGGGAATGTTCGCATCGGCGGCGATCATCGCCATGACGGCACTGCCACGCGTCGAGCGCGCCGAGCAGCGTTCCTACACCGCCCGCGCACTGCGGGGAGTGAAGATCTTCCTCCATACCCCCAGCCTGAAGGGGCTCACCGCCATCCACTTCGCCATCGCCGCGGGCGGTGCCATGGTGCTGGTGAACACCGTGGTCTACGTGCAGGGCGTGCTGGGGTTGGGGCAGCGCGAGGTGGCGCTGGTCATGGCCTGCTTCGGTGCCGGTTCCATGAGCGTGGCGCTGCTGGTGCCTCACCTCATCCATCGTGTCCGGGACCGGACCATCATGCTGGCGGGTTGCCTGGCCACAGTGGTGGCGATGGCCATCGGGGCGCTGACACCGCAGACGCTATGGAGCCTGCTGCTGCTGTGGCCGCTACTGGGGGCTGCCCTGGGGGCGGGTGTGACCACGGCGGGGCGGGTACTGCTCCATTCGTCCAGGGAGAGTGATCGCCCTGCGGTCTTTGCGGCGCATTTCTCCATTTCGCATGCGGCTTGGTTGGTGACCTATCCCACCGCCGGCGTGGTGGGCGCCCGATTCGGCCTGGACGCCGCCTTCCTGGTGCTTGGCGTGCTGGCACTGCTGGGAACCCTGCTGGCCATGCGTGCCTGGCCGGCTGGGCTCGTGCTGACGGTGGAGCATGTGCACGCGGACCTGTCCCCCGACGATCCGCACCTGGCGGATGCCCATGGGGGGCGCCACGCCCATCCCATCGTGATCGATGACCTGCATGGTACCTGGCCAGCCTCGGGTGGCAGAGTGGGGCGCCTGTAAAGGGGATCGATCATTCTCGCCCTTCCGACCCTATAAGGTTACCTGCCGTGTCACCATCGATAACACGTATCCCAAGCGATGAGCATCTTCCTTCCTCGGCTGGCGTCGTCATTATCGGCGGTGGCATTGTCGGTGCGACTGCCGCCTATTTCCTGGCCAAGAGGGGCCATTCAGTCGCCCTGATCGAGAAGGGCTATGTCGGCTGCGAACAGTCGAGCCGCAACTGGGGCTGGTGCCGACAGCAGAACCGTGATGCCCGCGAATTGCCGCTCTCCGGTGCAGCCATGCGGCTATGGGGTGAACTCACGGCGGAGATTGGCACTGACCTCGGATTTCGCCGCTGCGGCCTCGTGTACGCGACCGATGATCCCAAGCAGCTCGCCGAATGGGAAGCCTGGCTAGAGACGGCGCACCAGTTCGACATCAATACGAGGATACTGAGCCCCGCAGAGGCGACCTCCGCGATCCCGTCCGTGGGGCGGAAATGGCTGGGCGGCGTCCACTCCGTTGATGACGGCAAGGCGGAGCCCGCCATCGCGGCGCCGGGGATTGCCGAGGGGGCGCGCGCCCATGGCGCCAGCATCCACCAGAACTGCGCCGCCCACGGTCTCGATATTACCCATGGCGCGGTGACGGGCGTGATCACCGAACAAGGGGTGATCCGGACCAATGCGGTTCTGTGTGCCGCCGGCGCCTGGGCATCGGCATTCTGTCGGCGCCACGGGATTCGCTTCCCCCAGGCGAGCGTGCGCCAGACCGCGCTGCGTACGCGCCCGGCGCCAAACCTCGGGGAGGCGCTCTACACACGGGATTGCACGCTTACCCGCCGCCTCGATGGCAGTTATACGGTGGCCCTCAGCGGCAAGGCACGGCTTGAAATCACACCCCAGGGCATCCGCTATGGGAAGGAGTTCCTGCCCATGTTCATCAAGCGGCTGGGTGCCATGGAGTTCGGCATCGGCGAGTCTTTCATTCACGGTCCGGAAGGGTTGGCAGGCTGGGGGTCGGATAAGCCCTCCGCGTTCGAGCGCAACCGTGTGCTCGATCCCGCGCCCATCTCCGCGGCCGCGATTCTGGAGCAGGTCCGAAAGCGCTTCCCGGCGCTGGCAAACATCGAAATGGCCGAGTCCTGGGGGGGCTATGTGGATTGCACCCCCGATGCGGTGCCGGTGATCTCCACCGTGGAGGGGATATCAGGCTTCGTTCTTGCGGCGGGTTGTTCCGGGCATGGGTTCGGACTGGGGCCGGGGATCGGCCATCTGGCGGCTGACCTGGTCGCCAACGATGCCCCCTGTGTCGACCCCGGGCCCTACCGCCTCTCGCGCTTGCTCGATGGCTCGAAGGTGGAGGTAGGCGCACTTTAACTCGGACTAATCGTGAGCAGCGCTGCTCTGCGTCGCCGACGCTTCACCTGCGCCGCGTCTTGAACAGGTTGTCACGCAGCGAAATGTAGAATCAGGAGAGTCAGCATGATGGTTAATCAGGCTTCCGTGGAGAAAGCCACGCTGCAAACGATCGAAACCCCGTGTCTGATGCTTGATGCTGACCGCATGGACCGCAATGTCCAGCGTCTGAAGTCCTGCGTGAAGCAGGGTTGCCATGCCCTGTGGTCAGTGTGGGGTTCACGCCCACGGCACATTTCAGCCGGGACCTCACCGGTGTCTCCTTAGCGAGGGCGATCAGATAGTCAGATGGCGTTCGACGAGCGCGACATGCAGGCGAATCCCGGTCGCCAGGACATCGTCGTTGAAGTCGTAATGGGGATGATGCAGCGGTACCTCCTCGTCGCCGCGACCCTGGCCCAACCAGATATAAGCGCCCTTGCATGCCTGCAGCATGAACGCGAAATCCTCCGAGGTGAAGGCCGGTTCCGGCGCGAGTTCGGCGCGGGCAACGCTGGCCGCAGCGGCCAGTGCCTCGTCGGCGGCAGCCGCATCATTGACCGTCGCGGGGTAGTAGCGATTGTAGGTCACGGTCATGCGGGTGCCGCTGGCCAGGGCCACGCCCTCGGCGACCTGCCGCAGGGCTTCCTCGATCCTGTCCTGCACCGCGCTATCGAAGGTGCGGACCGTGCCGACAACGCGAACCGCAGCGGGAAGGACGTTGTGCGAACTTCCTCCCGCAATCTGGGTCACGGAGAGCACCGCCGTGGACATTGGCGGAATCCGGCGTGACACCAGCCCGTTGAGCTGGGTGACGAGATCGCTGGCTGCCAGGATCGCGTCGGGCGTCTTGTGCGGCATCGCGGCATGGGCGCCGCGCCCTTCGACCAGGATGTCGAACTTGTCGGCCGCCGCCATGATCGGCCCCGGCCGCGTCGAAACCGTTCCGGCCGGGAGATCCGGCCAGTTGTGGAAGGCGAAAACCCGGTCGCAGGGAAACCGGTCGAACAGCCCGTCCTCGACCATGGCCCGGGCGCCAGCGTGCCCTTCCTCGGCCGGCTGAAAAATGAAATGGACGGTACCGTCGAAGCGACGGGTACGCGCCAGATGCTGGGCGGCGCCCAGCAGCATCGCCACATGCCCGTCATGACCGCAGCCATGGAAGACGCCCGGGTTGCGGCTGGCATAGGGCAGGCCGGTCTCCTCATGGATAGGCAGCGCGTCCATGTCGGCGCGCAAGCCGATGGTGCGATCGGAATTGCCCACCTTCAGGGACGCGACGACACCGGTTCCACCGATGCCCGTGTGAACCTCCAGCCCGAGCTGGCGCAAAGCCTCTTCAATCTTGTTCGCCGTGCGGTGTTCTTCGTAGGCAAGTTCGGGGTTGGCATGAATATCACGACGAAACGACACCAACGGCGCCACCAGATCGTCGATTTCCGCTACTTTGTCAGACATCGTCCAGCCTCCATCGTGGAGCTTCCGCCATGTTCCAGTACCCGACTTTGCAAGTTGCCGTAAAGGTATCGAATGGGGAATCGTTGATATTCACCGTGCATGGTCACTGCCTTATATCATGCACGAGAGCAGCGTCGATATCTTGCCATTGCCGGGTTGCTTTATGGCATTTTCTACCGTTCGCTCTCTGAAATAAGCAGCCCATGCCGTATGGCTGGAGTAAAGTTGTCGGTATCAGAAAACATTTACTTAATTCGCGCTTTAACGCGGCTCCCCATGTCGATGAGGCTGAGAAAAGGAGACTAGAGTGTCATCCGCGACCACGGCAGTGCAAATCCAGTATCGACCCATGCTGGAAAGCGACTTCCCGGCAGCGCACGGCCTTTCCCAGGCGGTTCACTGGCGGCACCGGCCGGAGGACTGGCAGCTCCTGCACCACCTCGGTAGCGGCTTCGTCGCCGAGTGCGACGGCAGCGTGATCGGTACTGCGCTGTGGTGGCCTCATGGCAACGACCATGCCTCGCTCGGCATGGTGATCGTCTCGCCGGAGGCCCAGGGGCGGGGCATTGGGGGCGAGTTGATGAACCGGCTGCTCGAGGCGATCGGCGAGCGCAACACCTTGCTCCACGCCACACCGGCCGGGCAGCCCCTCTACGAACGGCTCGGCTTCGAGGCGATCGGCAAGGTCCACCAGCACCAGGGTACGGTCGCTCCCCGCGCGCCCGTCGCACCGCCGCCGGGCACGCGCCTGCGGGCGGCTGAGGCGGGCGATGGCGCCACGTTGGTGGCGCTGGCCTCCCGCGCCGCCGGCATGGCGCGTGCGCGGGTCGTGAACGAGCTGCTGCGCACCGCCGAAGGCGTCGTCATCGAGGACGATAACGGCAATCCGGTCGGCTTCGGCATCCTGCGCAGCTTCGGGCAAGGCGACATCATCGGTCCGGTGGTCGCTCCCGATGCAGAGCACGCCCGCGCGCTGCTCAGCCACTTGGCTGCGACGCGCACCGGCTCCTTCGTGCGTATCGACATGTGCGATGAGCACGGACTGGATTCCTTGTTGAGCGAGCTGGGGCTGGCGCACGTCGATACTCCAGTGGCCATGGTGCGGGGCGAGGCCCCGCAGGCGGACCCCGGCATCCACCAGTTTGCCATCGCCAGCCAGGCGTTTTTCTGAGCCCGGTCACTTCGAGCCCCGTGATTCTTGCCCATCGTGGGCGCCTATTACCGTCTCAAGGATCGATTCCAATGACCTCACCCATCGCATATCTCAGCAACGCGGACCGTCTCGATCGCCTGTTCATCGACGGCGAGTGGACCTTACCCGAACCCTTGACCCGAACCGCTGTTGTCGATCCCTCGACGGAGGAGTCCGTCGCCGAGATCGCCCTGGGCAGCAGCGCGGACGTCGACACGGCGGTGGCCGCGGCGAGGCGCGCCTTCGCGGGCTGGGCCGCAACCTCCGCCGAGAGCCGGGCCACGCTTCTGGATCGCGTCCACGCCCTGATCCTCGAGCGTGCGGAATGGTTCGCCCAGGCGATCTCGCTGGAAATGGGGGCGGCCATCGGCTATGCGCGCAGCGCTCAGGTGCCGCTGGCGGCGGAGCACATTCGCGTGGCACGGGACAACCTGGCCACTTACCCGTTCCTCTCCCATCGCGGCACCACAGCCATCCTGCGCGAGCCGATCGGCGTGTGCGGCCTGATCACGCCCTGGAACTGGCCGCTCTACCAGATCACCGCCAAGGTGGGGGCTGCCCTGGCGGCGGGGTGTACGATCGTGCTGAAGCCCAGCGAGCTGTCGCCCCTTAGCGCCTTGCTCTTCGCCGAAGTGGTGCAGGACGCCGGCATTCCGCCGGGCGTCTTCAATCTCCTGAACGGTGATGGTCCCGGGGTCGGCGCAGCGCTGTCGGCCCATCCCGACGTGGACATGATCTCGCTGACCGGCTCGACCCGGGCCGGTGTTCTGGTGAGCCAAGCGGCCGCCCCGACGGTGAAACGGGTGGCCCTGGAACTCGGCGGCAAGTCGCCCAACGTCATCCTGCCGGATACGGACCTTAGCCGTGCCATCGCCCCCGGCGTGGCGGCCGCATTCCGCAACCTCGGGCAGTCCTGCAGTGCGCCAACACGCATGATCGTGCCCAGCCAGCACCTCCAGGAGGTCGAGCGTCTCGCCTGCGCCGCAGTAGCCGAGATGGTCGTCGGCGATCCGCGCTCAGAGCAGTCGACCCATGGCCCCGTGGCGAACCGCGCTCAGTTCGAGCGGGTGCGGGAGATGATCGCCGTCGGGATCGCCGAGGGCGCGCGGCTCGTGTGCGGCGGTACTGGCCGACCGCAGGGTCTGGACCGGGGCTTCTACGTTCGTCCCACCGTCTTCTCCGAGGTAGATTCTCAAATGAGGATCGCTCAGGAGGAGATTTTCGGGCCGGTCCTCTGTGTCATTCCCTACGACACCATCGATGAGGCCGTGGCGATTGCCAACGACACCATCTACGGCCTCGGCGCCCATGTCCAAGGCGGGGATCTCGAGACGGCACGGTCCGTGGCGGCGCAGATCCGCTCCGGACAGGTCCACATCAACTACCCGGCCTGGGACCCCAACGCCCCCTTCGGCGGCTACAAGCGTTCGGGAAACGGCCGCGAATACGGCATCGAGGGCATGGAAGAGTATCTGGAAACCAAAGCCGTCATCGGTTTCCAGTCGGCCTGACGGACCACGACAGCGCCGGCGCAAGGCCATTCACCAACGACATCATCCTCACTTGTGATCGAGCTCAGGAGCCATCATGACGTCAGCCGTAATTCTCAATCGCACCGACGGCGCATCCCTCGGCACCGCATTCCGCTAGACGCCCTTCGGGGAGGCGGATCCCTTCGCGCCGTACCGTGAAATCGCCTGGGACGGCGCGGACGCCATGGCCGCGGGCCGGGTCAGCTTCGCGGGAGAGCTCAAGGTATCGAGCTTCCCGTACACCGAAACCATGGTGGTCGTCGAGGGCGAGCTGACCTCACCTCCCTCCGTCCAGACGCCGACTTCAAGCCGTCCGCGACTGAGGCGAGGTGCGCCGAAGAAGATTTGACATATCCTGCCGCCGCGGCCTGTAAACCAGACATATTATTTTCGGCGCCTCGGTGTACGCTCAAAGCGAGATCACCCACCCATCGCCAAGGCGCGGCCGTTATTGCCCTGGCACAGGTACCAAGTGCCCGACGAAAATCGAGAGCGTGTCTAGCATGCCCAACAAGATGTCGAAACGGCTGCAGACGTACGAGCTGACTGTAAGAGACATTCATGAAACCGACATCGACAAGCTGCATGAGCTGTCGGTTGGGGTCGGCTGGCCGCACCGGCCCAAAGATTGGCAGCTACTGATGCAGGTCGGGCATGGCTATGTCGGCTGCGACGAAATCGGACGCGTCCTTGGCTCCGCGATGTGGTTTCCGATGGGTGATGATTTCGCCACCATCGGCATGGTCATCACCTCGCCGCGTCTCCAGGCCTTGGGAGCCGGTCGCTGGCTGACGAAGCACGTCCTGCAGCAATGCGGCGACCGTGACCTGAGGTTGAACGCAACGCGCGAGGCGTACCGCCTCTACATCTCATTGTCATTCGAGCCCACCGGGGTCGCCTGCCTGCACCAGGGAGAGGCCGTAGACCCCGGGCACGTTCCGGTTCCGAGTGGTACGCAAGTCCGCGCGGCCGAGGCGGCAGACCTCGCGGAGATGATCCGGCTCGACAGGGAGGCCTATGGTGCAGACCGGACGGCGATTCTTGAGCGCCTCGTCCGCCTTTCCGAAGGGACAGTGTTGTTGCGAGAGGGGAGAGTGGCCGCCTTCGCTCTGTGCCGCCCGTTCGGCCGTGGCCGGGTGGTGGGACCGATCGTCGCCCGGGACGTCGACGAGGCCATGGCACTGACGGCGCCCCACTTGGCGCGTCACGCCGGCACGTTCGTGCGGGTCGACACGGATCGCAGCAACAGCGCTTTTACGGCTTTCCTGAGCCGTTGCGGCATGCCGCAGCATGACACGGTGACGACGATGTGTCTGGGTATGCCTCGGGGTGGCGATGGCCAGATGAGGATGTTCGCCCTCTCCGGCCACACACTCGGGTAGGCGCGGTGGGGTCGGCCAGCACCGAATCGGGTTATTCGGAGGTGCGATCCTGCTCGAACAGTAGGCGAGGCGGGTATTCGTGTTTCCGACTCGGCGATTTCACGACGATATAACTAAAGTATTTGGCAATGCCGACGTTTTCCTCGAGTAGTCCTTCGATGATCGTCTGGACATGAGGCAGGTCGCGCACGACCATTTTTACCAGATAGTCGAAACCGCCGTTGATCAGCAATCGAACGCGGCTAAGGGGTACAGCAAGAAGCTGACCCTGAGGGAGGCGTGAGGCCCCACGTTGCCGGTACGACTAAGGGGGGAGGAGCAGAGGAGGCAGGGCCGAAGGCGCGAGCGTGCCTGCGGCCCTGTACTTGTGGCTATGCCGACTCGTTGGGGTAGCCGGCTTCCACGAGGACCGAGGACAGGGCGGTGGCATCGGCATGACTCTCGATCGTCACTTGCTGCTTCGTGAGATCGATTTCCACGTTGGCATCGGCATCCACGGTCTTGATCGCGGTCGTGACAGTAGAGGCGCAGTGGCCACAGGTCATCTTGGGTACCTTGAGTTTCAGCATGGTCTTTCTCCATTTGAGGTGAGGCAGTGTCAGCGTGAAGCTTCCCAGTATTGGAAGGTCAAGCGAAGAATCAAAAAATTCCAGCCCACCGCTTGGGCGGGACACGCCATTGGCCGATGATGCAGAAGACTTGCGCACGTTCTCATTGCGGGTCCAGCGGCATTCTGCATCGGCGGCGACCACCAGAGTCTCACCGGCCTTGGCGGACCGGGCGAGGGGCCGGGACTTCCGGTTTGAAGTTTCCTATCATTGGAGAGTTGAACGCCTCGTCATCCAGGGGCGCGAGGCAGGCAGCCCAGGGCTCCATGGAGCAGTGGGGTACCCAGGCGCGACGATGGCCTGAAAATGGAGGTATCTGATGAATATCGGGCAAGCGGCGAAGGCTTCCGGCATCTCGGAAAAGATGATTCGCTATTACGAAAGCATTGGCCTCATCGCGCCGGTCGGCCGGACAGATGCAGGCTACAGGGTGTTCAGCGACAAGGACATTCATACCCTGCGCTTCATTTTTCGGGCGCGAAGCCTGGGGTTCTCGGTGGAGCAGATGGGTAACCTGCTCGCCCTGTGGCAGGATCGCCACCGTGCCAGCGCGGACGTGAAGGCAGTCGCTTATGCCCATATCGAAGAGTTGGACAACAAGATCGAGAGGCTGATGTCCATGCGCCGGACCTTGCAGCATCTGGCCGAGCACTGCCATGGCGATCATCGCCCGGATTGTCCGATCATCGGGGATCTGGCCGGGCTCGCCGATCCACTCGATGCCGCCCTGTCGTCGGAGCACCCGACATCACCGGAATCCGTGCGAGACACGGTCAGCCAGTCATGACCGGGCTCCGGGGTGGGCAGGGCCGGCCGTCGGGAATGCAGAACGCGCCGGGCTGGCCGGCGCATTCCGAGGGGGAAAGGGGAGGGGCTCAGTCCCGGTTGGCCAGCCGATAACTGCCGTTGAGCTGGGCATAGTCAAGCAGGATCTGGGCGGCTTCCTGTACCTGGACGCGGTCCACCGGCTCGTCCTCGTCGTCGGCCTCCTCGTCGCGGACGTCGATCCACTCCTCGAGCGGGTCGAGCCCCAGGGCCAGGCGGCGCTGGTTCTCGAGGGCGAGCTGCTCGGCTTCCTGGTCCGCCACCTCGCGCTGGCGCTGTTCGCGGTTGAGGCTGACGCTGGTGGTCTGCTCGCGCATGCGCTTCGCCAGCTCGGCCTGGCGTTCCAGGTAGCGGAAATTGGGCAACTCGTCGGCACGCGTGCGGTGACGGTCCTTGAGCGTCTCGAGGAACTGCCAGGGCTCGCCGTAGGTACGGTATTGCACCGCGCGTACGGTATCCCACTCCAGGGCATTGTCCAGGGCGCTCTCGCCGATCATCTCCGGGTCCACCAGGCTGGGGAAGATGATGTCGGGCTCGACCCCGCGGTGCTGGGTGCTCTCGCCGGAGATGCGGTAGAACTTGGCGCGGGTCAGCTTGATCTGGCCGTGGCTCAGTTCGTTGAGGGTCTGTACCGTGCCCTTGCCGAAGGTCGAATTGCCCACTACCAGGCCACGGCCATAGTCCTGGATGGCGCCGGCGAAGATCTCCGAGGCCGAGGCGGAGAGGCGGTTCACCAGCACCCCCAGCGGGCCGTCATAGACGGTGCCGGTCTCGGTGTCGCCGTAGAGGCTGATGCGCCCTCGGGCGTCGCGAACCTGCACGGTGGGACCGCGGTCGATGAACAGGCCGATCAGCGAGTTGGCCTCCTGCAGGGCCCCACCGCCGTTGTTGCGCAGGTCGAGGACGATGCCCTCGACGCCTTCCCCCTTGAGGCGCTCGATCTCCCGGGCCACATCCCGGGTGGTGCTGCGGTAGTCTTCCTCGCCGGCCTGCCAGGCATCGAAGTCGACGTAGAAGGTGGGGATCTTGATGGCGCCGATGCGGTGCACGCCGTCGTCGCGCTCGATCTCGATGACCTCGCCCTTGGCGGCCTGATCCTCCAGGCTGACGGTGTCGCGGGTGATCTCGACGACCTTGGAGCGAGTCATGTCGACGGCCTGGGCCGGCACCACGTCGAGACGGACCACCGATCCCTTGGGCCCGCGGATCAGGTCGACCACGTTGTCGAGCCGCATGCCCACCACGTTGACCATCTCCTCCTCGTCTTCCTGCCCCACGGCGATGATGCGATCGGCGGGCTCCAGCACACCGGCGCGGTCGGCGGGGCCGCCGGGCACCAGGCTCGATATCTTGACGTACTCGCCGTCGGCCTGCAGCAGGGCGCCGATGCCTTCCAGCGAGAGACGCATC
The DNA here is from genome assembly GCF_002879645.1 of Halomonas heilongjiangensis. GTDB lineage: Bacteria > Pseudomonadota > Gammaproteobacteria > Pseudomonadales > Halomonadaceae > Halomonas > Halomonas heilongjiangensis. The sequence continues at coordinate 64,731 of NZ_PNRE01000104.1, forward strand.
TGGATGTCGAAGGACTCGCCCTGACGCGGCGAGAGGTACTCACTGTGGGGGTCGATGCTGCTGGTCACCGCCGCCATGAACAGTCCGAAGACGTCCTCGGGGTCGGTCTGGCGTACGCGGGAGAGCTGGCCCTCATAGCGCTGACGCAGGTTGCTCACGACCTGGTCGTCGTCCTGGCCACTGATCACCTGGGTGAGGGCGGCGTTCTTCAGGCGCTTGATCCACAGCTCGTCGAGCTCGGCCTGGCTGTCGGCCCAGGCGGCGTCCTCGCGCTCCAGCTCCAGGCGCAGGTCGGTGTCGAAACGAAAGGTGGTGTCCTCGTCGAGCCTGGCCAGCAGCCATTCGAGACGCGACTCGGTCCGCTCATGGTGGCGCCGGTAGAAGGCGAAGACCCGGTCCAGGTCGCCGTCGAAGAGGGCGTCGTCCATGGTGTCTTCCAGATCGCGGAAGGCTTCCACGTCCTCGCGCAGCAGATAGGCGCGCTGGCCGTCGAGGATGTCCAGATAGCGCTCGAAGGCCCGGCGTGACCAGGCATTGTCGAGGCTGACATCGTCGTAGTGGCCATAGCGCAGTGACTCGGCTACTTCCACGGCCGCCTGACGCTGGGCCTCGGTGGGTTGCAGCTCCGCCTGAGCGGCGGTGGCGACCATCAGCAGCCCCACCAAGGCAACCGAACGCCCAAGGGTGGCAAACAGGCTCATCAATGAAGCACTCCCGGTTTCATGTACACTTCTTCCCTAGACCCGCGCTCGGCTGTCGAGTTGCGTGGACCGAGCAGGCATTGTAGCAGCTCGGATCGATCGTATGACCCCGGATGATCCAAGACCCCTGTATATAAGGAAGCCCATGTCACAGAGCGACCTGCTCGAGCGTCTGCTCGACTTCCTGCGCCGTTCCCCCACCCCCTGGCACGCCGTGGCCAACATGGCCGCGCGGCTCGAGGCTGCCGGGTTCCGGCGTCTCGACGAGGGCGCGGCCTGGCGGCTTGCACCGGGCGAGCGGGTCTATGTCACCCGCAACGACTCCTCGATCATCGCCCTGCAGCTGCCGCGGGAAACGCTGTCGATGCTGCGCATGATCGGTGCCCACACCGACAGCCCGGGCCTGCGGCTCAAGCCCAATGCCGCCCAGATCGCCGCCGGCTGGTTGCAGCTCGGTGTCGAGGCCTACGGCGGCGTGCTGCTGGCGCCCTGGTTCGACCGCGACCTGGGCCTGGCCGGGCGCGTCCATGTCCGTCATCCGGACGGTCGACTCGAGGGCGTACTGCTGCATGTCGACCGCCCGGTGGCGATCATCCCCAGCCTGGCGATCCATCTCGACCGGGAGGTCAACAACGGGCGCCCGCTCAACGTCCAGACCCAGATGGCGCCGGTGTTCCTCCAGGGCGGCGATCGGCCCGACCTGGAACGCTTGCTGCTGAGCTGGCTGACCGAGCAGCACGGCCTCACGGGGGTCGAGATTCTCGACTTCGAGCTCGCCTTCCACGACATGCAGCCGCCCGCCCGGGTCGGCGTCGAGGGCGAACTGGTCGCCGGGGCGCGGCTCGACAACCTGCTCTCCTGCTTCATCGGCCTGGAGGCCCTGCTGGAGAGCGACGGCAGCCAGGGCGCCTTGCTGGTGGCCAACGACCACGAGGAGGTCGGCAGCGCCAGCGCCTGCGGGGCCCAGGGGCCCTTCCTCGGCGATGTGCTGCGGCGGGTCAACGCCCAGCTCGGCGAGGCCGGCGACGAGGGCTTCATCCGCCTGATCCAGGCCTCGAGGATGATCTCCTGCGACAATGCCCATGCCCTGCACCCGAACTTCCCGGACAGGCATGACGCTGCCCACGGTCCGGCGATCAACGGTGGACCGGTGATCAAGGTCAACGCCAACCAGCGCTATGCCACCAACAGCGCCACGGCCGCCATGTTCCGCGACCTATGTCGCGAGGCGAGGGAGCCGGTGCAGACCTTCGCCGCCCGGGCCGACATGGCGTGCGGCAGCACCATCGGGCCGATCACCGCCACCGAGCTCGGCGTGCCGACCCTCGACGTCGGCGTGGCCCAGTGGGCGATGCACTCGATCCGCGAGACCGCGGGTGGCCGCGACGTGGCCTCGCTGACCCGGGTGCTGACCGCCTTCTGCAACCGTCCCCAACTGGCCTGAGTTCGCCACGGGGTGCTGGCAGGACGCAGCCACGAAAAAACCCGACGCCAGTAGCGTCGGGTTTTCGAATCTCTGGTGGCTACGCCCTGACTCGAACAGGGGACCCCATCATTATGAGTGATGTGCTCTAACCAACTGAGCTACGTAGCCTTGCAACGGGGGCGAAGTTTACGGATGCGCCTCCGTCAGGTCAAGGTTTCTGCTTACACATTGAAGCGGAAGTGGATGACGTCGCCGTCCTGGACCACGTACTCCTTGCCTTCCAGGCGCCACTTGCCGGCGTCCTTGGCGGCCTGTTCGCCGCCCAGGGTGACGAAATCGTCGTAGGCGATCACTTCCGCGCGGATGAAGCCCTTCTGGAAGTCGGTGTGGATCACCCCGGCCGCCTCGGGTGCGGTGGCGCCCACCTTGACCGTCCAGGCGCGCACCTCCTTGACCCCGGCGGTGAAGTAGGTCTGCAGGCCGAGCAGCTGGTAGCCGGCACGGATCACCCGGTCGAGGCCGGGCTCTGCCATGCCCATCTCGTCGAGGAACATGGCGCGCTCCTCATCGTCGAGCTCGGCGATCTCGGCCTCGAGCTGGTTGCACACCGGCACCACCACGGCGCCTTCCGCGGCGGCGATCTCGGTGACCACCTCGAGGTAGGGGTTGGCCTCGAAGCCATCCTCGTTGACGTTGGCGATGTACATGGTCGGTTTCAGCGTCAGGAAGCCGAAGCTCCTGAGCTGCTTCTTCTCGTCGTCGTCGAGGCCGAAGCTTCTCAGCGGCAGGCCCTCGGCCAGGTGCGGCTGGATGCGCTCGAGGATCGCCTTGGTGGCGATCGCCTCCTTGTCGCCGCCCTTGGCCACGCGCACCAGGCGCTGGATCGCGCGCTCGACGGTGTCGAGGTCGGCCAGCGCCAGCTCCATGTTGATGATCTCGATGTCGGCCCGCGGATCGACCTGGTTGGCCACGTGGATGACGTTGTCGTTGTCGAAGCAGCGCACCACATGGGCGATGGCCTGGGTCTCGCGGATGTTGGCCAGGAACTGGTTGCCGAGCCCCTCGCCCTTGGAGGCGCCCGCCACCAGGCCGGCGATATCGACGAACTCCATGGTGGTGGGCAGCACCTTCTCTGGCTTCACGATCTCGGCCAGGGCGTCGAGGCGCGGGTCGGGCATCGGCACGATGCCGACGTTGGGCTCGATGGTGCAGAACGGGAAGTTCTCGGCGTCGATGCCGGACTTGGTCAGCGCATTGAAGAGCGTGGACTTGCCGACATTGGGCAGGCCGACGATACCGCAGTTGAAACCCATGGAAGTGTCCTGGAAAGCGTGTTCGAAATTGGCGATTGGCCGGTATTCTACTCGACCGAGCCGTAAGCCATAAGCCGTAAGCCGTAAGAAACCCCATCCCGGCCAGCAGTGGGGGTGACTTACAGCTTCCAGCTTATGGCTGGCTTTTCAGCCGGAGGCGGAAAAGCTGTGCAGCCGGTTCATGGCGCGGGCCCAGTCGCCGGCCAGCGCCAGGGGCAGGGTGGCCAGGCATTCGTCGATGGCCGCCTCGATGGCCGTGTGCTCGGCCTTGCCGGGGCGCCCCAGCACATAGTGGGTCACCTGGCGAGCGTCGCCGGGGTGGCCGATACCGATGCGCAGACGATGGAACGACCTGTCGTTGCCCAGCGCACTGATGGTGTCGCGCAGGCCGTTGTGGCCACCGTGACCGCCGCCCTGCTTGTAGCGCGCGGTGCCGGAGGGCAGGTCGAGTTCGTCGTGGGCCACCAGCAACTCGTCCGGGGCGATGCGGAAGAACTGGCACAGCGCCGCCACGGCGCCGCCGCTGCGATTCATGAAGGTGCTCGGGTTGAGCAGGTGCAGGTCATGGCCATCGAGTTGCACCCGGGCATAGAGGCCGAGGAACTTCTTCTCGGGGCGCAGTTCCCCGCCGGCCTGGCGGGCCACGGCCTCCACCAGCCAGGCGCCCGCATTGTGGCGGGTGGCCTCGTAGTCGGCGCCGGGATTGCCCAGCCCGATGATCGCTTTGACCTGGCTCATCGTCGCTGTCTCCAAAAAAAATCAAGCGCGAAAGCGCTTGATCGGAAGAGGGAAGGGGCCATGCACGCATGGCCCCGGGCAGGCGCGATTACTCGGCGCTGCCTGCGCCTTCTTCGCTTCCACCTTCGCCGCCTTCGTCTGCGGCTTCCTCACCGCGGACCTTGGCCTTGGTGATGCTCAGCACGGCGTTGTCGTGGTCCTCGCCGTGGGTCAGGTCGACCAGGGTGACACCGGCCGGCACCTGGAGATCGGAAAGGTGCAGGGTGGTGCCCAGCTCGACCGCGGCGATATCGACTTCCAGGAAATCGGGCAGGTCCTTGGGCAGGCAGCTGATCTGGATCTCGTTGGAGAGCACGTGCAGCTCGCCACCCTGGTCCTTGATGCCGGCACACTTGTCTTCGCCCACCACGTGCAGCGGCACGTTGATGGTGATCTCGTGGGTGGCGTCGACGCGCAGGAAGTCGGCGTGGGTGATCAGCGGCTTGAAGGGGTGGCGCTGCAGGTCACGGACGACGACCTGCTCGCTCTTGCCGTCCACCACCAGGTTGATCACCGAGGAGAAGAAGGACTCGTCCTCGATCGCCTTGTAGAAGGGCGCCTTCTCGACGGAGACCGGCTGGGGGGCCTGTTCGCCACCGTAGATGATGGCCGGCACCTGGAGGTTCGCACGACGCAGGCGGCGGCTCGCACCTTTCCCCAGGTCGTTGCGAACGCTGGCATTGAGGGTAAAATCGGACATGGTGTTGCCTCTTGCTTGATGTAAGGGAGGCGTTGCGGCCCGCGACCTGACCGCAGCGTTCCCGAAAGCCCCGAAGGGCGCTAGTCCGGCGCGTGTCCCGAGACTCAGTGGAACATCGCGCTGACGGATTCCTCGTTGCTGACCCGGCGGATCGCCTCGGCGATCAGCCCGGCCACGCTCAATTGGCGAATCTTGCCGCTGCGCCGCGCGGTGTCGGACAGCGGGATGGTATCGGTGACCACGACCTCGTCGAGCACCGAGCCGGTGATGTTGTCGACCGCAGGACCGGAGAGGATCGGGTGGGTGGCGTAGGCCACCACGCGGTGAGCGCCGTGCTCCTTGAGCGCTTCACCGGCCTTGCACAGGGTGCCGGCGGTGTCGATCATGTCGTCGACCACCACGCAGTTGCGCCCCTCGATCTCGCCGATGATATGCATCACCTGGGCCTGGTTGGCCTGGGGGCGCCGCTTGTCGATGATGGCGAGATCGGCGTTGAGCTGCTTGGCGATGGCGCGGGCACGCACCACGCCACCCACGTCCGGTGAGACCACCACCAGATCCTCGTAGTTCTGGCGCTCGATGTCGTCGAGCAGGATCGGCGAGCCGTAGACGTTGTCCACCGGCACGTCGAAGAAGCCCTGGATCTGGTCGGCATGCAGGTCCATGGTCATGACCCGGTCGACACCGGCCTTGACCATCATGTCGGCGACGATCTTGGCGGAGATCGGTACCCGGGCGGAGCGCACGCGACGATCCTGGCGGGCATAGCCGAAGTAGGGCACCACGGCGGTGATCCGTGAGGCGGAGGCTCGGCGCAGGGCATCGACCATCAGGATCAATTCCAACAAATTGTCGTTGGTCGGTGCACAGGTGGATTGCAGGACGAAGACGTCCTTGCCGCGCACGTTCTCGTTGATCTCGACCGCGATCTCGCCGTCGCTGAACTGGCCCACCGTGGCGTTGCCCATGCGGGTGTCCAGACTCTCGGCAATCTTCCGGGCGAGGTCGGGATTGGCGTTCCCGGCGAAAACCATTAATTTTGACACGCGCAGCCACCTTTGCAGTGTTGGGGATCTCTGGGGGTCATGCCTGTGGGCCGGCGCCGCACTCATCGACCCAGCACGGCATGGAGAGGGGAGTGGTTGACGCCCCGTGTCAGGAAGGCCTGCCAGCGGTGCCGGGTCGCTTCGGCCAGCAGGCGGTCGGCCTCGGCCTCGCTCGGAAGCCGGGCGAAGACACAGGCACCGGTGCCGGTCAGCATGGTCGGGGCCCGGCTCGACAGCCAGTCGAGGGCCCGTGCCACCTCCGGATAGAGTTCCCTCACCGTGGCCTCGCAGTCGTTGCGCCAGCTCGACGCTCCCCCCTGCAGTGCGCGCGCCATGGTAATCGGGGGGGTGTCGCGTGTCAATTGCGCGGCCCCGAACACCGCCGGGGTGGAGACCGCCACGCGGGGATGGATCACCACGAACCAGGGGGTGTCGAGCTCGACCGGGGTGAGGCGCTCACCGATGCCTTCGGCCCAGGCGGCCCTGCCGTGGACGAAGACCGGGACGTCGGCGCCGAGCCCCAGGCCCAGTGCCGCCAGGCGGCCGAGGTCGAGGCCGAGTCCCCACAGGCGGTCGAGGCCGAGCAGGGCGGTGGCCGCGTCGGAGCTGCCGCCGCCCAGGCCGCCGCCCATGGGCAGGCGCTTCTCCAGGCGAATCTCGGCGCCGAGCCGGCAGCCGGTCTCGGCCTGGAGCAGGCGGGCGGCCCGCAGGATCAGGTTGTCCTCGGCGGCGACGCCGGGCAGCGCCGGCATCAGGCGAAGCTCGCCGTCCTGGCGTGGCGTGAGGTGCAGGGTGTCGCCATGGTCGAGGAACTGGAACAGGGTCTGCAGCTCGTGGTAGCCGTCGGGTCGCCGGCCGATGATCCGCAGCAGCCGGTTGAGCTTGGCCGGTGCCGGCAGCGTGAGGAGACCCGGCTCAGGCATCGTCGAGGACCGGGCGCCAGTCGGTGACCACCAGCGTTACCCGCAGCTCGTCGATCTCCATGACCAGGCGACGTGGCAGCCACACCTCCTCGACGAGTATCCAGTCGCGATAGTCGATCTGCCAGCCGTCCTGGCGCAGGCGCAGCGGAAAGCCCAGTTCGTCGTGCTCGAGCTGGTGCTCGCTGGCCTCGGAGGGCAGGCCGCGGATCCAGTCGGAGAGCGCACTCACCGGCAGCGACCAGCCGAGCTGCTGTTCCATCAGCGCTTCCGGCGTCTCCGCCTCGAAGCGGCCCTCGGCGGTGGTCAACGAGAATCGCCCCTCGCGGCCCTCCAGGGTGCTGCGGCCGCTGCCGAAGGGTCCGCTGATCAGCAGGCGGTAGTAGTGGGGGTGCTGGCTCCAGTCGAGGTTGGCGCTGGTCGACTCCTGGGGCATGCGCAGGCCGGCCTTGCCGGCCAGCACCCAGGTGTCGAGGTTCTCGAGACGCTTGGCCTGGGCCGCCCACTGGCCGGCGGCGCGTTCGCCGTCCGGGGCCGGAGGGCGCTCGGCACAGCCGGTCAGCAGGACCAGGATCAGCAGGGGGATCAGCAATCGCGGCGGGGTGGCATTTGGCATGGAGATCTCTCGTCGTGGTGTTCGCGTCGGGCGGCGGCCGCTCAGGGGCTTAGCTCGGGGATCCGTTCGAGCAGGTCGTCGAGTACCGGGCGTGCGTCGAAGCGCTCGACGGCCTCGCGCACCAGGGCGCGGGCCTCATCGCGGCGTTCCAGCTCCCAGAGCACCTCGGCCAGGTGGGCGGCGATCTCCTGGTCGGGCATGGCGCCATACGCCCGCTCGAGCCAGGGCAGGGCGCGCTCGGGGTCGCCGAGGCGGAAATGGACCCAGCCCAGGCTGTCCATGATGGCGGGGCTGCCGGGCTCGAGTTCGTGGGCCCGCTCGATCATCTCCCGGGCCTCCTCCAGGCGCTCCTCGATGCCGAGGTCGGCCAGGGTGTAGCCCAGGGCGTTGAGGGCGGTGACATTGTCGGGGTTGCGCTCGATGACGCGCCCCAGGTCGCGCTCCATGGCCTCGAGGTCGCCGGCCTCCCAGGCGCGCATCGCGCGCAGGTAGAGCAGCTGCTCGTCGTTGGGGGTGCGGTCCAGTTCCCGGTCGAGCAGGGCGTCGGCGTCGTCGGATCGCCCGGCACGCTCCAGCAGTTCCACTTCCAGCGATACCAGGTCGGCGAAATAGGTTTCGTGCCGCAGCCGCTCGATGCGCAGGAAGGCCCGGGCGTCGATCAGCCGGTCGTCCTCGATCAACATGCTGGCGGCGCTCAGGCGTGCCGGCAGGAATTCGTCGCCCGGTGGCACCTGGCGGTAATAGAGCAGGGCGTTGTCGACCTCGCCTTCCGCCTCGGCGATGGCGCCGAGCAGGTAGAAGGCCAGCGCCGGGGTATCGATCTCGCCGACCAGTGGCAACAGCAGGCGTCGGGCCGGCTCGGGGTGGTTCTCCTCGAGATAGAGCCGGGCCAGCGCCAGGCGCAGCTCCTGATTGTCGGCCTGGGATTCGAGCAGGTTGTCGGTCTGTGCCTCGGCGGCGTCGATGTTGCCCAGGCGCAATTCGCTCTGGGCCAGCATCAGGGCGAAGCGCGGATCGCCGGGGGAGATGGTCAGGCCGCGGCGGGCCGCCTCACGAGCCCGGGCATGGTCGCCGGATTCCTGGGCCAGGCGTGCCTGGGCCAGCCACAGCGCGGGAAGTTCCGGCGAGCGTTCGGCCAGCCGGTCGAGGCGGCGCTGGGCGGAGGTGGTGTCGCCGACGGCGACCTCCAGCAGGGCGGTGGCCAGCTCGGCATCGTGATGCTGGGGGTGTTCGTCGGCCCCCGGGCGCGCCAGGTGGTGCCGCATCAGCTCCAGCAGCGGGGCCGGGTCGGCCCTTTCGCCCAGGGCCAGTTCGACGAAGGCGGTCAGTTCGCCCTGGCCGCCCCGCGCGACCACCTGCAGCCGCTGGGCCAGCGCCTCGGGCCAGTCGCCGCGCTGCAGGGCCAGGCTGGCGAGCAGCCGGGTCGGCGCCTCGGAATCGGGGGCCAGGGTGCGCCACAGCTCGGCGGTGTCGGTGAGCAGTTGGGGGTCGTTGCTGAAGCGGGCAGCCAGGGCGGCACGCTCCACCAGCGCCACCGAACCGTAGCGTTCGGCACCCTCGAGGTAGCCGAGGGTGGCGCGTCGATAGTCGCCGCGCTGGCCGGCGAGCTCGGCGGTCAGCAGGCCGGAGAGGCCCTGGGCATCGAGTCCGCGCTCGATGGGCGGCGCGCCGGCCATCGGGTCGTCGCCCAGTGCGTTGTCCGAACCGGACGGCAGGGCCTGGCAGCCGGCGACCAGCATCGTCAGTGCCAGGGGCGCCAGGCAGGACCGAACACCAAGGAGAAGGGTATCGAGTGCGGAGGGCATGCGAGTCTCGTTCAGGATGCCGAGCCGCCAGCATAACGGCTTGGCTGCCCCGGGCAAAGGTCGCCGCCACGGTCATGGCGCTCGGGCAGGCTGGGCTGTGCTAGAATTGGGCGCCTCGATATGGTGGGTCGACCCGCACCGCCGGATGAACTAGCGAAGACGCCGAACGCATGACGCTGCTTGCCCTTGGAATCAATCACCGGACCGCGACCGTGGAGGTGCGCGAACAGGTCGCCTTCACGCCCACCCAACTGGAGGCGGCGCTCGGTGAATTGCGTGGCCTGCCCGAGGTGCGCGAGGCGGCGGTGCTGTCCACCTGCAATCGCACCGAGCTCTACTGCATTATCGACGCCAGCGGCGAACAGGCGATTCTCCACTGGCTCGGCCGCTTCCATGACCTCCAGGTGGAGGACCTTTCGCGCTGCGCCTATCACTACCTCGACAACGATGCCGCCCGCCACCTGATGCGGGTCGCGGTGGGGCTCGACTCCATGGTGCTCGGCGAGCCGCAGATCCTGGGCCAGCTCAAGGACGCCTACCAGAGTGCCCGCGAGGCCAGGGGGCTGGGCGGCGAGCTCGAGCGACTCTTCCAGCACACCTTCGCCGTGGCCAAGCAGGTGCGTACCGAGACCGGCATCGGCCGCAACCCGGTCTCGGTGGCCTATGCCGCGGTCAGCCTGGCGAGCCGCATCTTCGACGACTTCTCCCGCTCCCGGGCGTTGCTGATCGGCGCCGGCGAGACCATCGAGCTGGTGGCGCGCCACCTCCATGACGCCGGGGTTCACCAGCTCACCGTGGCCAATCGCACGCGCGAACGCGCCGATCGCCTGGCCGGCTCCCTGGGCGGGCGCGCGATCACCCTGGACGAGATCCCCGCGGCGCTGGAGCACTCCGACATCGTCATCTCCTCCACCGCCGCGCCGCTGCCGATCCTCGGCAAGGGCATGGTCGAGCGGGCGCTGAAGAAGCGCCGCCACCGGCCGATCTTCATGGTCGACATCGCCGTGCCCCGGGACATCGAGCCGGAGGTGGGCGAACTCGGCGACGTCTTCCTCTATACCGTCGATGACCTCCAGGAGGTGATCGAGGAGAATCGCCGCCACCGGCAGGTGGCCGCCGACCAGGCCGAGTCGCTGATCGAGCGCGGCGTGGGCGCCTGGCAGCATGAGCGGCGCATCCGCAGCGGTGGCGAGCTGATCCGCGACTACCGTACCCGGGCCGAGGCGCTGCGCGATCTCTCCGAACAGCAGGCGCTGGCCGGGCTGGCCCGCGGCGAGGACCCCGAGGCGGTGGTGCGCCGCCTCGCCCACCAGTTGACCAATCGCCTGCTGCATCGTCCCACCGTGGCGCTGCGCCAGGCGGCTTCCGCCGAACGCCACGACCTGCTCGATGCCGCCACGGCACTGCTGCTCGACGGCTCATCCGACAAGACCCCATAGGACTGCCCATGAAAGCTTCCCTGCGTCAGCGCCTCGACGCCTTCGCCGAGCGCTTCGAGGAACTCGCCGCCCTGCTGGCGGAGCCCGAGGTGATCGCCGACCAGGCTCGTTTCCGTGGCTATTCCCGCGAGTACGCCGAGCTCGAGGCCCTGGTGGACGCCTGGCAGTGCTACCGTGCCATCGAGGGGGACATCGCGTCGGCCGAGCAGTTGACCGGCGACAGCGATGCCGAGATGCGCGAGCTGGCCGAGATGGAACTGACCGAGGGGCGCGAGCGCCTCGAGGCCATGGAGGGGCGGCTCAAGCAGCTGCTGGTGCCGAAGGACCCCGACGACCGGCGCAATGTCTTTCTCGAGGTGCGGGCCGGCACCGGTGGCGACGAGGCGGCGCTGTTCGCCGGCGACCTCTTCCGCATGTACTCCCGCTATGCCGAGAAGCGCGGCTGGAAGGTCGAGGTGGTCAGCGCCAGCCACGGTGAGCAGGGCGGCTACAAGGAGATCATCTCGCGGGTCAAGGGCGAGGGGGTCTACGCCCGGCTCAAGTTCGAATCCGGCGCCCACCGGGTGCAGCGGGTACCGGCCACCGAGTCCCAGGGACGCATCCATACGTCGGCCTGCACCGTGGCGGTGATGCCCGAGGCCGACGAGGTGAGCGATATCGACATCAACCCCGGCGACCTGCGGGTGGATACCTTCCGCTCCAGCGGTGCCGGCGGCCAGCACGTCAACACCACCGACTCGGCGATCCGCATCACCCACCTGCCCAGCGGGGTGGTGGTGGAGTGTCAGGAGGAGCGCAGTCAGCACAAGAACCGGGCCAAGGCGATGTCGCTGCTCGCCGCCCGGCTCAGGCAAGCCGCGGTGGAGAGTCGCCGCCAGGCCCAGGCCGACGCCCGCCGCTCGCTGGTCGGGTCGGGCGATCGCAGCGAGCGCATCCGTACCTACAACTTCCCCCAGGGGCGGATCACCGACCACCGCATCAACCTCACCCTCTACAAGCTCGGCGAGGTGATCAGCGGCGAACAGCTCGACGAGGTGATCGAGCCCTTGATTCACGAGTATCAGGCCGAACAGCTCGCCGCCCTGCAGCAGGAGGCCTGATGTGCAGGGAGGGATAGTGCGGCTGGATGTCCTGTTGGCGCGGGGGGCGGCGCGCCTGGCGCGGGCCGGTTCGCCCAGCGCGCGTCTCGATGCCGAGGTGCTGCTGTGCCATGTGCTGGGGGTCGACCGTACCTGGCTCTATACCTGGGGCGATCGCGAGGCGCCGAGCCTCGCGCGCGCCCGCTTCGAGGCGCTCCTCGCGGCCCGTGCCGCCGGCCGGCCGG
>NZ_PNRE01000084.1 GCF_002879645.1 Halomonas heilongjiangensis
CGCCGGTCAGCAGCACGCGTTCGTGGTGCTGAAGCAGTGCCAGCAGCGGGTGATCCGGCGGCAGGCGGTCGGGGGGCGGGTGCATGGCGGTGACCCTCGCATCGATACGCCCAGTGTGGGCGATTCCTCCGCGGCTGCCCAAGCGCATCGTCGTCCTCGGGGAGGAGCGGCTCTGGTATACTGCCGCCATCTTCATGTCTTCGAGATCGCAGGAGTCCGCATGACCCGTATCGCCATCGTCGGTGTCGCCGGCCGCATGGGCCGCACCCTGGTCAATGCCGTGCAGCAGGATGCCGGGGCCAGCCTGGCCGGCGGCATCGTCGAGCCGGGCAGCTCGCTCGCCGGCGCCGATATCGGCGAGCTGGCCGGCGTCGGCAGGCTGGGGGTGGCCGCGGTGGACTCGCTGGAGGCCATCGTCGACGACTTCGACGTGCTGATCGACTTCACCGCGCCGCGGGTGACGCTCGCCAACCTGGCGTTCTGTGCCGCGCACGGCAAGCGCATCGTGATCGGCACCACCGGGCTGTCCGACGACGAGCTCGCCGAGCTCGACGGCTACCGCGACAAGCTGCCGATGGTCTTCGCCCCCAATATGAGCGTGGGGGTGAATCTCACGCTGAAACTGCTGGAAACGGCGGCGAAGGCGCTGGGCGACGAGGGCTACGACATCGAGGTGATCGAGGCGCACCACCGTCACAAGGTCGACGCGCCCTCCGGCACCGCGCTGAAGATGGGCGAGGTGGTCGCCGAGAGCCTGGGGCGTACCCTCAAGGAGCACGGTGTCTTCGAGCGGGTCGGCCAGTGCGGGCCGCGCGACGCCAAGGAGATCGGCTTCGCGACCGTCAGGGCGGGCGATATCGTCGGCGAGCATACGGTGATGTTCGCCACCGAGGGCGAGCGCATCGAGATCACCCACAAGGCGTCGAGCCGCATGACCTTCGCCAGGGGGGCGGTACGCGCGGCGCGCTGGGTGGCCGGCCAGGGCAACGGCCGCTACGCCATGCAGGACGTGCTCGGCCTGAACTGACCGGGGCTCGACTGAAGGGGTAGCCGCCGAGCGAGGTTTCCTGTAACATTCCAAAAATTTTGGCCGGGCGCCGGATGCTGCATCCACCATAGCGCTTGTTGAGTCGGCCACGGGCACACCGAGAATGACAACAAGCGGGATGAAACCGGTCTTTCAGGTTTCGTCCCGCTTTTTTGCGGCTCGCATGCCGCGTGACCCAGCCTGGCGCCCGCCCTGTGATTCATCTGTCGGATGAGCGTGACTCGTCGGCGGTCTCTTAAGAGCATGGGAGGAAGTTGCGTTGAACAGACCCGCGATACTGGCCCTGGAAGATGGCAGTGTGTTCCACGGCACGGCCATCGGTGCCGATGGACAAACGAGCGGTGAGGTGGTGTTCAATACGGCCATGACCGGCTATCAGGAAATCCTGACCGATCCCTCCTATACCCGGCAGATCGTCACCCTCACCTATCCGCATATCGGCAATACCGGGGTCAACGCCGAGGACGTCGAGTCGGGCTCGATCGCCGCCGCCGGCCTGGTGATCCGCGACCTGCCGCTGCTGGCCAGCAGCTTCCGCTCCGAGCAGTCGCTCGCCGACTACCTCACGAGCCAGAACGTGCTCGGCATCGCCGACATCGACACCCGCCGCCTGACCCGCATCCTGCGCGACAAGGGTGCCCAGAACGGCGCGATCCTGGCCGGCCCCGAGGCCGAGGGGGATGACGCCGCGGAGCGCGCCCTGGCGGCGGCTCGCGAGTTCCCGGGCCTCAAGGGCATGGACCTGGCCAAGGTGGTCTCCTGCCGGAGCGCCTATGAGTGGAGCGAGGGCGAGTGGGCGCTGGGCGAAGGCTATGCCGATACCACCAGCCCTGGCCCCGATGGAGAGAGTGCCGCGCGTCCCTACCATGTCGTCGCCTATGACTACGGGGTGAAGCGCAACATCCTGCGCATGCTCGCCTCCCGTGGCTGCCGCCTCACCGTGGTGCCGGCCCAGACTCCGGCCGCCGAGGTGCTGGCCATGCACCCCGACGGCGTCTTCCTGGCCAATGGCCCGGGCGACCCCGAGCCCTGCGACTACGCCATCAGGGCGATCGGCGAGATCCTCGAGACCGAGATCCCGCTGTTCGGCATCTGCCTGGGCCACCAGCTGCTGGCGCTGGCCAGCGGGGCGAAGACGGTGAAGATGAAGTTCGGCCACCACGGCGCCAACCATCCGGTGCAGGACCTCGACAGCGGCCAGGTGATGATCACCAGCCAGAACCATGGCTTCGCCGCCGACGAGGCGACCCTGCCGGCCAACCTGCGCGCCACCCACCGTTCGCTGTTCGACGGCTCGCTGCAGGGGATCGAGCGCACCGACCGTCCGGCCTTCAGCTTCCAGGGGCACCCCGAGGCGAGCCCGGGGCCGCGCGACGTGGCGCCGCTGTTCGACCGCTTTATCGAGATGATGAAGGCCCGTCGCTAGGCCGAGCCCCGAGAATCGTCGTCATTCGTCACCCTTATTTGCGGGAAGCATCATGCCCAAGCGTACCGACATCCAGAGCATCCTGATCATCGGCGCCGGCCCGATCGTCATCGGCCAGGCGTGCGAATTCGACTACTCCGGCGCCCAGGCCTGCAAGGCGCTGCGCGAGGAGGGCTACCGGGTCATCCTGGTCAACTCCAACCCGGCCACCATCATGACCGACCCGGTGATGGCCGATGCCACCTACATCGAGCCGATCACCTGGCAGGCGGTCGAGAAGATCATCGAGGCCGAGCGCCCCGACGCGGTACTGCCCACCATGGGCGGCCAGACCGCGCTGAACTGCGCGCTGGAGCTCGACAGGCATGGCGTGCTCGAGAAGTACGGCGTGGAGATGATCGGTGCCAACGCCGATGCCATCAACAAGGCCGAGGATCGCGACCTCTTCGACCAGGCCATGAAGCGCATCGGCCTGGAGTGCCCCAAGGCCGAGGTCGCCCACAGCATGGAGGAGGCCTGGCGCATCCAGGCATCGCTGGGCTTCCCGGTGATCATCCGCCCCTCCTACACCATGGGCGGTTCCGGCGGCGGCGTGGCCTACAACAAGGAAGAGTTCGAGGAGATCTGTACCCGCGGTTTCGAGCTGTCGAACAACCATGAGCTGTTGATCGACGAGTCGCTGCTGGGCTGGAAGGAGTACGAGATGGAGGTCGTGCGCGACCGCAACGACAACTGCATCATCGTCTGCGCCATCGAGAACTTCGACCCCATGGGCGTGCACACCGGTGACTCCATCACCGTGGCCCCGGCCCAGACCCTGACCGACAAGGAATACCAGATCATGCGCGACGCCTCGCTGGCGGTGCTGCGCGAGATCGGTGTCGAGACCGGCGGCTCCAACGTGCAGTTCGGCATGGACCCGCAGACCGGGCGCATGGTGGTGATCGAGATGAACCCGCGGGTGTCGCGCTCCTCGGCGCTGGCCTCCAAGGCCACCGGTTTCCCGATCGCCAAGATCGCCGCCAAGCTGGCGGTGGGCTATACCCTGGACGAGCTCTCCAACGACATCACCGGCGGGCGTACGCCGGCGTCCTTCGAGCCGTCGATCGACTACGTGGTCACCAAGATCCCGCGCTTCACCTTCGAGAAGTTCCCCCAGGCCAACGACCGCCTGACCACCCAGATGAAGTCGGTGGGCGAGGTGATGGCCATCGGCCGCACCTTCCAGGAATCGCTGCAGAAGGCGCTGCGCGGCCTGGAGACCGGCAACGACGGCCTCGACCCCAAGGTCACCGAATTTACCGCCGATGCCATGGCGCACATCAAGGGCGAGCTGCAGGCCGCCGGTGCCGAGCGCATCTTCTTCATCGCCGATGCCATGCGCGCCGGCATGACCCGTGACGAGATCTTCGCGCTGACCAATATCGACCCCTGGTTCCTGGTGCAGCTCGAGGACCTGGTGCGCATCGAGGCCGAGGTGGCCAAGCGATCGCTCTCCGAGTTCTCGCCGAGAGAACTGTTCGGCCTCAAGCGCAAGGGCTTCTCCGATGCGCGCCTGGCGAGCCTGCTCGGGGTCTCCGAGAAGGAGTTCCGCCGCACCCGCCAGAAGGCCGGCATTCGTCCGGTCTACAAGCGCGTCGACACCTGTGCCGCCGAGTTCGCCTCGGATACCGCCTATATGTACTCCACCTACGAGGAGGAGTGCGAGGCCGAGGTCAGCGACCGCCAGAAGATCATGGTGCTGGGCGGCGGGCCGAACCGCATCGGTCAGGGCATCGAGTTCGACTACTGCTGCGTGCACGCCGCCCTCGCCATGCGCGACGACGGCTACGAGACCATCATGGTCAACTGCAACCCCGAGACCGTCTCCACCGACTACGACACCAGCGACCGCCTCTACTTCGAGCCGGTGACCCTGGAGGACGTGCTGGAGATCGCCGACAAGGAGCAGCCGGTCGGGGTGATCGTGCAGTTCGGTGGCCAGACCCCGCTCAAGCTGGCTCGTGAGCTGGAGGCCGCCGGCGTGCCGATCATCGGCACCACCCCCGACGCCATCGACCGCGCCGAGGACCGCGAGCGCTTCCAGCAGATGATCGACAAGCTGGGCCTCAAGCAGCCGCCCAACGCCACCGCGCGCAGCTTCGAGGAGGCCTTCGCCAAGGCCGAGACGATCGGCTACCCGCTGGTGGTGCGCCCGAGCTACGTGCTCGGCGGCCGCGCCATGGAGATCGTCTACGACGCCTCGGAGCTCGAGAACTACATGACCCATGCGGTCAAGGTCTCCAACGACTCCCCGGTGCTGCTCGACCACTTCCTCAACGCCGCCATCGAGATCGACATCGATGCGGTCTCCGACGGCCACCAGGTGGTGATCGGCGGCATCATGCAGCACATCGAGCAGGCGGGCGTGCACTCCGGCGACTCGGCCTGCGCGCTGCCGCCCTACTCGCTGCCCGCTGACGTGCAGGACGAGATGCGCGACCAGGTCAAGCGCATGGCGGTAGAGCTCGGCGTGGTCGGCCTGATGAACGTGCAGCTGGCCTGGCAGGACGGCGAGATCTACGTCATCGAGGTCAACCCGCGCGCCTCGCGCACCGTGCCCTTCGTCTCCAAGTGCATCGGCACCTCGCTGGCCCAGGTCGCCGCCCGCTGCATGGCCGGCAAGACATTGGCCGAGCAGGGCTTCACCCGCGAGATCGTGCCGCACTTCTACAGCGTCAAGGAAGCGGTCTTCCCGTTCAACAAGTTCCCCGGGGTCGACCCGATCCTGTCGCCGGAGATGAAGTCCACCGGCGAGGTGATGGGCAGCGGCGACACCTTCGCCGAGGCCTTCTACAAGGCGCAACTGGGGGCCGGCGAGGCGATTCCCGCCATCGAGGGCGACCGCAAGGCGTTCCTCTCGGTGCGTGAGCCCGACAAGGCGGGTGTTATCGAGGTGGCCCGTTCTCTGCTAGCATTGGGCTTCACCCTGTGTGCGACCCGTGGCACCGCCGCCGCCCTCGAGGCGGCCGGGCTCGCCGTCGAGGTCGTGAACAAGGTGTTCGAGGGTCGCCCGCATATCGTCGATCTTCTCAAGAACGACGAGATTGCCTACATCGTCAATACCACCGAGGGCCGTCAGGCGATCAGTGATTCCTCGGTGATCCGTCGTACCGCGCTCGCCCGCAAGGTTCCCTACGCCACCACCCTGGCGGGGGCCAGTGCCGTTTGCATGGCGCTGGAATACGGCAACGAGATCACGGTGCGCCGGCTTCAGGAACTGCATGCAGGAGCTGCACAATGAACAAGGTCCCGATGACCGTTGCCGGAGAGGCGCGCCTGCGCAAGGAGCTCGAGGAACTCAAGGGTGAGGCGCGGCCCAAGGTGATCGCCGCCATCGCCGAGGCCCGTGAGCACGGCGATCTCAAGGAGAACGCCGAGTACCATGCCGCCCGCGAGCAGCAGGGCTTCATCGAGGGTCGCATCCAGGAGATCGAGGGCAAGCTCTCCAATGCCCAGGTGATCGACGTCACCAAGCTGCCGCGTACCGGCAAGGTGATCTTCGGCGTGACCGTCGAGCTGATCAACCTCGACAGCGACGAGGAGGTGACCTACCGCATCGTCGGTGAGGACGAGGCCGACATCAAGTCGGGCCGCCTCTCGGTCACCTCGCCCATCGCCCGCGCCTTGATCGGCAAGGAGGAGGGGGACGTGGTGGCGGTCAGGACCCCCGGCGGCGACGTCGAGTACGAGATCTCCGGGGTCGAGCACCTGTAGCCCTTCGGGCAGCTGTATGCTCTAAGCCGTAAGCTGTAAGTCAAAACCTAGACACCCCCCAGGGCGGCGCCCTGGGGGGTGTTTTCTTACGGCTTAAAGCTTATGGCTTACAGCTCGCGCGAAGCGCGGAGCGGCAGCTCAGTGGCGGCCGTGATGGCCTTCGAAGCGCTTGACGTTGGAGAGCTTCGGGTTGGCCTGGGGATTCCTGCGGTAGAGCAGCGCCATCTTGCCGATGGTCTGCACCAGCTCGGCGTGTCCGGCCGCGACCAGCTCGTCGATCATGGCGGCGCGGTCGTCGCGCTCCGGCAGGGCCAGCTTGACCTTGATCAGCTCGTGGTCGGAGAGCGCCCGGTCGAGCTCGGCCAGTACCCCCTCGGAGATGCCGTTCTCGGAGACCGTGACCACCGGGTTCAGGTGGTGGCCGATGCTGCGAAATGCTTTCTTTTGTGCCTGTGACAAGCTCATGGTATCGTGCGTCTTCCCGGTTGCGCGCTGCGCACATGGTACGGTGAAACGTCGCGCGGCGAAAGCGTGGACTCGCCCCGATGCCGCCCGGGCCCGCAGGTCAGGACCCCGTCGCATCTCCCGGGGCTTTCCGGAATCCGCTCGACCGACCGCCTGTCTGTCATTCCCGCTTCATCACAGGTGACGCCGTGGCAACTCCCCCCTCTTCCCGCAAGGGCGCCGGCCAGGGCGCCAGAAAGCATGGCGCCAGCAAGAGCAGCGCCGGCTGGTTGAAGGAGCATTTCGACGACCGCTACGTGCAACGCAGCTGGCAGGACGGCTATCGCTCCCGGGCGAGCTACAAGCTGATGGAGCTCGACGAGAAGGACCGGCTGCTGCGCCCCGGCATGACGGTGATCGACCTCGGCGCCGCCCCCGGCGGCTGGAGCCAGGTCGCGGCGGAGCGGGTCGGGCCCGGGGGCGTGGTGATCGCCTCCGACATCCTCGAGATGGATGCCCTGGCGGATGTCGAGTTCATTCAGGGCGACTTCACCGAGGAAGCGGTGCTCGAGGCGATTCTCGCGGCCCTGGGGGATCGTCCGGTGGACCTTGTGATGTCCGACATGGCCCCCAATATGAGTGGTATGGCGGCGATCGACCAGCCCCAGGCGATGTACCTGGTGGAGCTGGCGCTGGACCTGGCGCGCCAGACCCTGTCGCCCGGCGGCCGTTTCCTGGCCAAGGTGTTCCAGGGTGAAGGATTCGATGAGTACCTCAAGGAGCTGCGCAGCAGCTTCGCGCGGGTGGTGACGCGCAAGCCGGAGGCCTCGCGGGCCCGCTCCCGCGAAGTCTACCTGCTGGCCGAGAATTTTCGCGGCTGAGGCAGTGCCTCGGCCGCCCAGAGACGTACGCAGCGCCCCGATAGGCAGGGACTACTGGTGCCATTGCCGGACATGGCGCCTCGACTGTGCCACAGTGGAGCATGACGCAGACCGCGCGGGCCGATTCGCCCGCCGGTGGCTGAACACGGCCCGCTCATGTAGTGTCCAAGATGCCAGGCGCATCCCGGATGACAGACTTTTGCAATTGAGGGTGGTCCCTTGAACGACATGGCGAAGAACCTGATCCTGTGGTTGGTCATCGCGGCAGTGCTGCTGACGGTGTTCAACAACTTCAGCGTCGACAGCGCACCGCAGACGACGAACTACTCGCAGTTCGTCCATCAGGTGCAGAACCAGCAGGTCCGCAGCGTGACCATCGATGGCTACAAGATCACCGGTGAACGCACGGACGGCTCCCAGTTCCAGACCATCCGCCCGGCGGCGGAGGATCCCAAGCTGATGGACGACCTGCTCTCCAACGACGTCACCGTGGTCGGCAAGGAGCCCGAGCAGCAGAGCCTGTGGACGCGGCTGCTGATCGCCAGCTTCCCGATCCTGCTGATCCTCGGCATCTTCATGTTCTTCATGCGCCAGATGCAGGGCGGCGCCGGGGGCAAGGGCGGGCCGATGAGCTTCGGCAAGTCCAAGGCCAAGCTGCTCTCCCAGGACCAGATCAAGACCACCTTCTCCGACGTGGCCGGCTGTGACGAGGCCAAGGAGGAGGTCGAGGAGCTGGTCGACTTCCTGCGCGACCCGACCAAGTTCCAGCGCCTGGGCGGCACCATCCCGCGCGGCGTGCTGATGGTCGGCCCCCCGGGGACCGGCAAGACCCTGCTCGCCAAGTCCATCGCCGGCGAGGCCAAGGTGCCGTTCTTCTCGATCTCCGGCTCCGACTTCGTCGAGATGTTCGTCGGCGTGGGCGCCTCCCGCGTGCGCGACATGTTCGAGCAGGCCAAGAAGCAGGCGCCCTGCATCATCTTCATCGACGAGATCGATGCCGTGGGCCGCTCGCGTGGCGCCGGCATGGGCGGCGGCAACGACGAGCGCGAGCAGACCCTCAACCAGCTGCTGGTCGAGATGGACGGCTTCGAGGCCAACGAGGGCATCATCGTCATCGCCGCCACCAACCGTCCCGACGTGCTCGACCCGGCGCTGCTGCGCCCGGGTCGCTTCGACCGCCAGGTGGTGGTGCCGCTGCCCGACATCCGCGGGCGCGAGCATATCCTCAACGTGCACCTGCGCAAGGTGCCGCTGGCCGACGACGTCAAGCCGTCGCTGATCGCCCGCGGCACCCCGGGCTTCTCCGGCGCCGACCTGGCCAACCTGGTCAACGAGGCCGCGCTGTTCGCCGCGCGTCGCAACAAGCGCCTGGTGGGCATGGACGAGCTCGAGCTGGCCAAGGACAAGATCATGATGGGCGCCGAGCGCCGCTCCATGGTCATGACCGAGAAGGAGAAGCTCAACACCGCCTACCACGAGTCGGGCCACGCCATCATCGGCCTGGTGATGCCGGAGCACGACCCGGTCTACAAGGTGACCATCATCCCGCGCGGCCGTGCGCTGGGGGTGACCATGTTCCTGCCCGAGCAGGACCGCTACAGCCTGTCGCGCCAGCAGATCCTCAGCCAGATCTGCTCGCTGTTCGGCGGCCGCATCGCCGAGGAGATGACCCTGGGGCCCAACGGGGTGACCACGGGCGCCTCGAACGACATCAAGCGTGCCACCGAGCTGGCCCACAACATGGTCGCCAAGTGGGGGCTCTCCGAGGAGATGGGGCCGATCATGTACGACGAGGACGAGTCCCACCAGTTCCTCGGCGGCCCCGGCCAGGGCGGCAAGCTCAAGTCCGGCGAGACCACTTCCAAGCTCGACAAGGAGGTGCGCAAGATCATCGACGACTGCTATGCCCAGGCCAAGCAGATCCTCGAGAACAATCGCGACAAGCTGGATGCCATGGCCGAGGCGTTGATGATGTACGAGACCATCGACGCCACCCAGCTCAAGGACATCATGGAAGGGCGCGACCCACGTCCCCCCGAGGGCTGGGACGATCCGGGCAGCGGCGCCCCCTCGGCCGGGGGGCCCGGAGCCGAGGCCACGCCGGAGCAGGTCGATGACGGTGACGAGGAGGGCGACGCGCCTCGCCGCCGGCCCTCCGACCCCCTGGGCGGGCCGGCCGGCACCTGAAGGCCCTCGCGTCGACTGGCAGGCGCCCCGCGGGGCGCCTTCGCCATTCGGGTTCTCCGTTCTTCGACCCAGGTTTTCGATTCAGACACCATGATGGACGACTCTCCCGCTACCTCCCTGCAATGCGGTCGGCACCGGCTCGATCTCTCCTTTCCCCGGGTCATGGGGATCCTCAACGTCACCCCCGACTCCTTCTCCGATGGCGGGCGCCACCTGGCGCTGGACGACGCGCTGCGCCATGCCGAGCAGATGCTGGCCGAAGGGGCGGCGATCATCGACGTGGGCGGTGAATCCACTCGCCCCGGTGCCGCTCCGATTGGCCCGCAGCAGGAGCTGGAGCGGGTCGCGCCGGTGGTCGAGGCGCTGGTGCGCGAGCTCGATGCCCTGGTGTCGGTGGACACCAGCAGCCCGGAGGTGATGCGCGAGGTCGCGTCCCTCGGCGCCGGCCTGATCAATGACGTGCGTGCCCTGGAGCGCGAGGGGGCGGTGGAGGCGGCGGTCGGCGGCGGTCTGCCGGTCTGCCTGATGCATCGCCAGGGCGAGCCCCGCGACATGCAGCAGGCCCCCCGCTATGATGTGCCGGTGGAAGAGGCGGTGGCCGACTTCCTCGAGGCCCGTGTGGCCGCCTGCGAGGCGGCCGGCCTGCGCCGCGAACGCCTGCTGCTGGACCCGGGCTTCGGTTTCGGCAAGACCGTCGAGCACAACCTGCGCCTGCTCAATCGCATGGATCGCCTGGCGCGACTCGGCCTGCCGCTGCTGGTGGGGATGTCGCGCAAGAGCATGATCGGCAAGGTGCTCGCGCGACCGGTGGAGGAGCGCCTGCCCGGTGGCCTGGCCCTGGCGGCGCTGGCCGTCGAGCGTGGGGCGCGAATCCTGCGTGTCCACGACGTGGGGCCCAGCGTGGATGCCGTGAACATGACCTGGGCCGTACTCAAGGAAGGTTGCGAGCATGACTAGACGCTATTTCGGCACCGATGGCATTCGTGGCACCGTGGGCGAGGCGCCCATCACCGCCGACTTCATGCTGAAACTGGGCTGGGCGACCGGCCGCGTGCTGGCCCGCGAGAGCGGCCGGGCCCGCGTACTGATCGGCAAGGACACGCGGATCTCCGGCTACATGTTCGAGTCGGCGCTGGAGGCGGGGCTCTCGGCGGCCGGCGTGGACGTCTCCCTGCTTGGCCCGATGCCGACGCCGGGTATCGCCTACCTGACGCGGACCTTCCGGGCCGATGCCGGCATCGTCATCTCGGCGTCCCATAACCCCTTCGCCGACAACGGCATCAAGTTCTTCTCCGCCGAGGGCGTCAAGCTGGCCGATGAGGTCGAGGCGCGCATCGAGGCGATGCTCGAGGAGCCGTTGACCACCGTCGCCGCCGATCGCCTGGGCAAGGTGAAGCGGGTCGACGACGCCGCCGGCCGCTACATCGAGTTCTGCAAGTCGACCATTCCCGACCGGCTCAGCCTGCACGGCCTGCGCATGGTCGTCGACTGCGCCCACGGCGCCACCTACCACATCGCCCCCAGCGTGTTCCGCGAGCTCGGCGCCGAGGTCAGCCTGATCGGCGCCCAGCCCGACGGGCTCAACATCAACCACGAGGTGGGCTCCACCCATCCGGCGGCCCTGCGGGCGGCGGTGATCCAGCAGGGGGCGGACCTGGGCGTGGCCCTGGACGGCGACGGCGACCGGGTGCTGATGGTCGATGCCGACGGCCGCGAGATCGACGGCGACGACATCCTCTACCTGATCGCCCGTGACCGCCACGCCCGTGGCGAGCTGGGGGGCGGCGTGGTCGGTACCCTGATGTCCAACTTCGGCCTGGCGGCGGCCTTCGAGGCGATGGGGATTCCCTTCGAGCGTGCCAGGGTCGGCGACCGCTATGTGATGGAGCGCCTGGCCGCCAACGGCTGGCAGCTCGGCGGCGAGTCCTCCGGGCACATCGTCTGCGGCCATGTGCAGACCACCGGCGACGGTATCGTCTCGGCCCTCCAGGTACTGGCGATCATGGTGCGGGAGGGACAGCCGCTGAGCCGCTTGCTGAACGGGCTGGAAAAGGCGCCCCAGGTGCTGGTCAACGTGCGCTTGACGGCGGGAGCCGACGCCAAGGCGCTGATGGACACGCCGGCGCTGCAGGACGCCGTGGCCGGCGTGGAGGCGGAACTGGGCGACCAGGGCCGGGTGCTGCTGCGCCCCTCCGGTACCGAGCCGCTGATCCGGGTGATGGTCGAGGGGCGAGCCCATCTGGATGTCGAAGGCCTGGCCCGGCGTCTGGCCGGCGAGGTCGAGGCGCTGCTCGCCTGAGCCGGCGCCCCGCGCCATCGTGTCCCGGTCCCGACCGCTCCGCGGTTGTCTTGACAGGGCCGCTCCTATACCATTTCGCACCACCTTGAAAGAGGGCAAGCCATGCGTACCCCGCTGATCGCCGGCAACTGGAAGATGAACGGCTCCCTGGCCCTGGTCGAGACCTTCGGTCAGGCGTTTTCCCGGGCCAGGCTGCCGGCGGGGGTCGAGGTGGCGTTGATGGTGCCCTATCCGTATCTCGGCGCCGTTGTCGACGCGCTGGCGGCGACGCCGGTGGCCGTCGGCGCCCAGACGCTGAGCGATCGACCGTCCGGTGCCTTCACCGGCGAGGTCAGCGGTGGCATGCTCGCCGAGCTGGGGGCCCGTTACGTGCTGGTGGGGCACTCCGAGCGCCGCTCGCTCTTCCACGAGGACGACGAGGCGGTGCTGGCGCGGGTGCGGGCGGCGCTCTCCTGTGGCCTCGTGCCGGTGCTGTGCCTGGGTGAGACCCTCGAGGAGCGTGAGGCCGAGCGTACCGAGGCGGTGGTACTGGGCCAGCTCGAGGCCGTGCTGGATGCCTTGGCACCGGAAGAGCGCGAACGACTGGTGATCGCCTATGAGCCGGTATGGGCCATCGGCACCGGGCGTACCGCCACGCCACGGCAGGCCCAGGCCGTGCATGCGGCCATTCGTGATCGCCTGGAGCGCTATGCCGGCTCCCTCGCCCACGGGCTGCGCATCCTCTACGGAGGCAGCATGAATGCGAACAACGCGGCCGAGCTGCTCGCTCAGCCGGACATCGACGGCGGCCTGGTGGGCGGTGCTTCGCTCAAGGTCGACGATTTTCTAGCCATTTGTCAGTCAGCAGGTTGAATCCATGCAAGTTGCCATTCTCATGATCCACGTGGCGATCGCCATCGCCCTGGTCGTCCTGATCCTGCTGCAGCAGGGCAAGGGCGCCGAAGCCGGTGCCGCCTTCGGTGGCGGTGCCTCACAGACGGTGTTCGGTTCCCGCGGCAGCGGCGGCTTCCTGTCGAAGTTCACCGCCGTGCTGGCGGCGGCCTTCTTCGCCACCTCGCTGGCGCTGGCCTGGTACGCCACCCAGGCCAGCCAGGCCCCGGAGGCCGGGATTCCCGACTCGCGGCTGATCGAGCAGCAGCAGAGCGTTCCGACCCTTGACGACGAGGGCGGCGACGTGGATAATACCGCGCCAGTGCTGGAGGAAAGCGGCGACTGAGCCATCGGCTCGGTTGTTCGTCACGATCCCGGCCTCCCCGATGCCGAAGTGGTGGAATTGGTAGACACGCTATCTTGAGGGGGTAGTGACCTTACGGTCGTGCGGGTTCAAGTCCCGCCTTCGGCACCATCTGATACCCACGAGTCATGGCGCCGAGTGCGCAAGGATCGTCGGATCATCAGACGCAGGATTGGCAGTAGTGGTGGCTTTGATGCCTTGACGACAGTGAGAGTCAGGCATACAATCACCGACCTAGATTGATGCGGGGTGGAGCAGTCTGGTAGCTCGTCGGGCTCATAACCCGAAGGTCATCGGTTCAAATCCGGTCCCCGCTACCATCTTCCAGGCAGGCGCCTTCCGAGAGGTCGAGTTCGGAAACATGGGGCTGCCGCCTAGCCGAAGTGGTATTACAGGTTTCTTGTGAAAGCCCCTTCCTGTGAAGGGGCTTTTTGTTAGCAGCTTGCCCGGCGACGCATGGCGTCGAGGGCGCTGTTTCGGGCAACGCCAATCAGCCACCTGACTTTCCTGTTCACTCCCGGCCAGGTGCCTGATGCAACGGCTGTAGGAGCTTTTTCCGTGGCAATCAAGGATGCTGCGCTGCATGCGCTGATCGAGCCGGTGGTCACGGCCATGGGGTTCGAACTGTGGGGCATCGACTTCCTGTCCCAGGGCAAGCACTCGTGCCTGGTGATCTATATCGATCACGAGGAGGGGGTGAGCGTGGACGATTGCGCCGATGTCAGCCGCCAGGTCAGTGCCGTACTCGATGTCGAGGACCCGATTCGCGGTGAATATCGCCTGGAGGTCTCCTCGCCCGGCATGGACCGACCGCTCTTTACCCTCGATCAGTTCGCGCGCTACCGGGGTCACGAGGTGAAGCTCAAGCTGCGCACCCCTTACGAGGGGCGTCGCAAGTTCCAGGGGTTGCTGGCCGGCATCGAGAACGATGAGGTGCTGCTGCAGCTCGACGGCGAGGAGTACTGCTTTCCCATCGATAGCATCGATCAGGCGCACATCGTGCCCCGGTTCGAGGAGTGATCCCGGCCCCCGAGGGTGGCGAACGAGCACGATGCTCAAGGACAGGTTTTCTGGCGAGGCATAGGCATGAGTAAAGAAATTCTGACGGTCGTTGATGCGATCTCCAACGAGAAGGGCGTTCCCCGCGAGGTGATCTTCGAGGCCGTCGAAGCGGCCCTGGCCAGTGCATCACGCAAGCGCTTCGAGGGCGAGGAAGCCAGCGTGCGGGTGCATATCGATCGACGCACCGGCGACTACGAGACCTTCCGCCGCTGGGAGGTCGTCGAGGACGACGACTTCGACGGCCCCGACGCCCAGATCAAGCTCACCTTCGCCGAGCGCCGCGACCCGCCCCTGGGGCTGGGGGATGTGGTCGAGGAGCAGATCGAGAACGCCGTCTTCGGCCGCATCGCCGCCCAGACCGCCAAGCAGGTCATCGTGCAGAAGGTGCGCGAGGCCGAGCGCGCCGAGGTGGTGCGCCTCTATGCCGAGCGCGAGGGCGAGCTGGTCGCCGGCATCGTCAAGAAGACCACCCGCGACGGCCTGATCATCGATCTCGGCGACAACGCCGAGGCCTTCCTGCCGCGTAGCGAGATGATTCCCGGCGAGCGCTACCGCATGAACGAGCGGGTCCGCGCGCTGCTGACCAAGGTCGATCCCGAGGCGCGCGGCGCCCAGTTGATCCTGTCGCGCACCTGCCCGGAGCTGATCATCGAGCTGTTCAAGATCGAGGTGCCGGAGATCGCCGAGCAGCTCATCGAGATCAAGGGCGCGGCCCGCGACCCCGGCTCCCGGGCCAAGATCGCGGTCAAGACCAACGACCGGCGCATCGATCCGGTGGGCGCCTGCGTCGGCATGCGCGGTTCCCGCGTCCAGGCGGTCTCCTCGGAGCTGCAGAACGAGCGCGTGGACATCGTGCTGTGGGACGACAACCCCGCCCAGCTGGTGATCAACGCCATGGCGCCGGCGGATGTCGCCTCGATCCTCGTCGACGAAGACGCCCACGCCATGGACGTGGCCGTCGCCGAGGACAACCTGGCCCAGGCCATCGGCCGCAGCGGCCAGAACGTGCGCCTGGCCTCCGAACTCACCGGCTGGCGTCTCAACGTCATGACCGAGGACGAGGCCGAGGCCAAGCGCGACCAGGAGATCGACAGCCTGGTCGAACACTTCATCCAGCACCTGGACATCGACGAGGAGGTCGCGCGCCTGCTGGTCGAGGAGGGCTTCACCTCGATCGAGGAAGTCGCCTACGTGCCGGTGGAGGAGATGCTCGAGATCGAGGAACTCGACGAGGAGCTTGTCGAGGAGCTGCGCGCTCGTGCCAAGGACGAGTTGCTGAACCTGGCCATCGCTTCCGAGGAGGAGCTCGACGGCGCCCAACCGGCCGACGACCTGCTCGAGATGGACGGCATGGAGCGTCACCTGGCCTTCATTCTGGCCAGCCGCGGGATCGTCACCATGGAGGATCTTGCCGAGCAGTCCGTCGATGATCTGCTGGATATCGAGGAGATGGACGAGGAGCGCGCCGCGGCACTGATCATGACCGCCCGTGCGCCATGGTTCGAAAGCGAATAGCCGAGAACGAATAGATCGAGAGCGAATCGCTCGTCGTCGAATCATTCGAGTCAGGAATCATTCGATAGCGAACAGTATTAGGTCACGGGCTGAGGAGGGTCGTAATGTCAGAGATGACCGTTAAGGATTTTGCAGCGAAGGTGGGTCGCGACGTGCCCCGCCTGCTGGAACAGATGAAGGAAGCCGGGCTCGAGCACCAGTCCGAGGGCGATGCCGTGTCCGAGGAGGACAAGCGCCAACTGCTCGATTTCCTCACCAAGAGCCATGGCGGCGGCGGTGCCGGGGCCAGGAATCGCATCACCCTGACCCGCAAGACCAAGAGCCGTATCAAGACCGGTGAGCGGGGCAAGACCATCGAGGTGCAGGTGCGCAAGAAGCGTACCTACGTCAAGCGCGCCGAGGAAGAGGCGCCCGCGCCCGAGCCGGCCGAAGAGTCCGGCCCGCGCCAGCTGGTCGGCGACATGGCCGACTCCCGGCAGGCCCGGGCCGAGCTGGAGGCCCGCGAGGCCGAGGCAGAACAGGCGCGTGTTGCCGAGGAGGCCGCACGCGAGGAGGCGGCGCGGACCGAGTCCTCGAAGGCCGCCGAGGTGCCCGAGATTCCGGTGCCCGTGCTGGAGGTGGCGCAGGAGGCCACCGACGAGCCCCCCGCACCGCCCAAGGAGGGCCGCAGCGATCGCCGCACGGCGCCGCCGAAGAAGGCCGCCGCCAAGAAGAGTCGTGGGGGTCGCGACGACGACGACCGGGGCGACCGCGAGGAGCGACGCCGCGGCGGCAAGAAGGTCAAGCGCGCCGAGCGTCGCGGTACCCGTCGTGGCGGCAGTCAGGGCGGCGGCAAGCACGGCTTCCAGAAGCCGACCCAGCCGATCGTGCGCGAGGTGTCGATCCCCGAATCGATCAGCGTCGCCGACCTGGCCGACAAGATGTCGATCAAGGCCAACGAGGTCATCAAGGCCATGTTCACCATGGGCGCGGCGGTGACCATCAACCAGACCATCGACCAGGACACCGCGGCCATCGTGGTCGAGGAGATGGGCCACAAGCCCAGGCTGGTCAAGGACGATGCGCTGGAGACCGAGGTCCTCGAGGGGATCTCCTACGAGGGCGAGGAGATCACCCGTTCGCCGGTAGTCACGGTGATGGGCCACGTCGACCACGGCAAGACCTCGCTGCTCGACTATATCCGCCAGGCCAAGGTGGCGACCGGGGAAGCCGGTGGCATCACCCAGCACATCGGCGCCTACCATGTGGAAGACAAACACGGTGGCGTGACCTTCCTGGATACCCCGGGCCACGCGGCGTTCACCGCGATGCGTGCCCGCGGTGCCAAGGCCACCGACGTGGTCATCCTGGTGGTCGCCGCCGATGACGGCGTGATGCCCCAGACCGTCGAGGCCATTGAGCATTCCAAGGCCGCCGAGGTCCCGCTGGTGGTGGCGGTCAACAAGATCGACAAGCCCGGCGCCGATCCGGACCGGGTCAAGAACGAGCTGTCACAGCACGGCGTCATCTCCGAGGAGTGGGGCGGTGATACCCAGTTCGTCCACGTCTCCGCCAAGACCGGCGAGGGCATCGATGCCCTGCTCGAGGCCGTGCTGCTGGTGTCCGAGGTGCTCGAACTCAAGGCCGTGCCGGAAGCGCCCGGCAAGGGCGTGGTGGTCGAGTCTCGCCTGGACAAGGGGCGCGGGCCGGTGGCCACCGTGCTGGTCCAGAACGGTACCCTGAAGAAGGGCGACATCGTGCTCGCCGGCCTTCACTATGGCCGCGTGCGTGCCCTGACCAACGAACTCGGCCAACAGGTCGATGCCGTGGGGCCGGCGATGCCGGTGGAGATCCAGGGCCTCGACGGGACCCCGGATGCCGGCGACGACTTCATGGTGCTGGCCGACGAGAAGAAGGCCCGCGAGATCGCCAACTTCCGGCAGGGCAAGTACCGTGAGGTGCGTCTGGCGCGTCAGCAGAAGGCCAAGCTGGAGAACATGTTCAGCCAGATGGGCCAGGACGAGGTGGCCAAGGTCAACATCGTGCTCAAGGCCGATGTCCAGGGCTCGCTGGAGGCCATCAAAGGGGCGCTGGAGGAGCTCTCCACCGACGAGGTGCAGGTGGCCGTGGTCTCCTCCGGCGTGGGCGGCATCACCGGTACCGACGCCAACCTGGCGCTGGCCTCCGAGGCCATCGTGGTCGGCTTCAACGTGCGTGCCGACGTCGCGGCTCGCGAGATCATCGAGCGCGAAGGCCTGGACCTGCGCTACTACAGCGTGATCTACCAGCTGATCGACGAGGTCAAGCAGGCCATGAGCGGCATGCTGGCCCCGGAGTGGAAGGAGGAGATCGTCGGCGTGGCCGAGGTCCGCGACGTCTTCCGTGCCCCCAAGATCGGCGCCGTGGCCGGCTGCATGGTGGTCGAGGGCACCGTCTTCCGCAACAAGAAGATCCGGGTGCTGCGCGACAACGTGGTGATCTACGAGGGCGAGCTCGAGTCGCTGCGCCGCTTCAAGGACGACGTCCAGGAAGTGCGCAACGGCATGGAGTGCGGCATCGGCGTGAAGAACTACAACGATGTCCAGGTCGGCGACAAGATCGAGGTGTTCGATCAGGTCAAGGTCGAGCGGACCCTCTGAGGGTCGAGGAGCGATCATGCGCGAGTTCAAGCGTACCGACCGGGTGGCCGACCAGTTGCAGAAGGAGCTGGCGGTGCTCATCCAGCGCGAGGTCAAGGACCCGCGCCTGGGCATGGTCACGGTGAGCGGCGTCGAGGTCAGTCGTGACCTCGGCTATGCCGACGTCCACGTGACCCTGCTGGGCGAGGATACGCCCGAGCGCATCAAGGAGAACCTCAAGGTGCTGCGCCAGGCCGCCGGCTTCCTGCGGGGCCAGATCGCCCGGCGCATCAAGCTGCGCCATGTGCCGGAGCTGCGTTTCCACTACGACGAGAGCGTGGTGCGTGGCCAGCGGCTGTCGTCGCTGATCGAGGAGGCCGTGGCCAGCGACAAGGCGCGTCACGGCGAGGAGCCCGGCGACGACGCAGCGGCCGGTGACGCCGGTGAGGCGTCCGGCAACGAGGGCGGGCGAGACTGATGGCGCGTCGGCGTCGCGGCCTGCCGGTGAACGGGGTGCTGCTGCTCGACAAGCCCAAGGGGCTGTCGAGCAACCACGCCCTGCAGCGGGCACGGCGTCTGTTCCAGGCGCAGAAGGCCGGCCATACCGGGACGCTTGACCCCATGGCCACCGGCCTGTTGCCGGTCTGCTTCGGCGAGGCGACCAAGTTCTCCGCCCAGCTGCTGGCGGCCGACAAGGTCTACCGCACGCGGGTGGAGCTGGGCGTGGTCACCGATACCGGTGACGCCGAGGGCGAGGTGCTCGAGCGTAACGAGGTGCCCCGGCTCTCCGAGGCCGATATCGAGGGTGTGCTCGCGCTGTTTCGCGGCGAGATCGAGCAGGTGCCACCGATGTATTCGGCGCTCAAGCATCAGGGGCGCAAGCTCTACGAGCTGGCCCGGGAGGGCAGGACGGTGGAGCGTGCAGTACGGCGCGTGACGGTGTATGATGCGCGCCTTCTCGCCTGCGAAGGCGACGCCTTCGAGCTGGAAGTGCGGGTCAGCAAGGGCACCTACATCCGCACCCTCGCCGAGGACATCGGCAGGACGCTGGGATGCGGTGGCCATATCAGCGCCTTGCGCCGCCTGGCGACGGGTCCCTTCAGCGGTGACGGGATGCTGAGTCTCGAGACGCTGGAGGGGCTGCCGGGACAGGCCGAGCGCGAAGCGGTGCTGCTGCCGGTCGACGTGCTGGTGGCGCACCTGCCGCGGTGCTCGGTCGATGCCGAGGCGGCCCGGCGACTCACCCATGGCCAGCCGGCTCGGGTCGATACCGGGGCCCTGGCGGCGGGCGAGACGGCAAGACTCTATCGTGACGAGGCCTTTCTGGGGCTCGGCACGGTGACGGGGCCACAGGAGGTGGCGCCGAAGCGGCTGCTGAGCACGGCGGCCGATTGAAGGGAAAGACGCTCGAGACTGCAAATATGCGTGGTCTCACACCTACATCATTCAGGCATATTGCTTACTGGAGAGACAGATGGCACTGACCGCTGAACAGAAGGCCGAGATCGTCAACGAATTCGGCCGTGGCGACAACGACACCGGTTCCCCCGAAGTGCAGGTGGCCCTGCTGAGCGCCAACATCGATGGCCTGCAGGACCACTTCAAGACCAACAAGCAGGATCACCACTCCCGTCGTGGCCTGATTCGCATGGTCAACCAGCGCCGCAAGCTGCTGGACTACCTGAAGCGCAAGGATTTCGAGCGCTATCAGTCGCTGATCCAGCGCCTGGGCCTGCGTCGTTAATCGACGCACCCCAAGCGGTAGAGAAACGGGCAGCCTTCGGGCTGCCCGTTTTGCGTCTTGGCTATGTATGCATGAAAGCGTCCGACTCGGGGCTGACCGGCGACAGGCCTTCGAGGGGGCGCTGTGAACCCCTCCCTGGGCGCTACCGACGCCTTCCCTGGCGTAGGACCCCCTCTCCGGCCTGTCCCCGGCGCCCCTCGTCGCTCCCGATGCGATTGTCGAACGGATATGTCGCTACCCGGTGGCCCTGGCGGCCGTCAACCCCTAAAATGGTCGCCGAGTCGAAACGACCCAAACACAGAAAAGTTGAAGGAAGTCGCCGTGAATCCGGTCAAGAAAACGTTTCAGTACGGTCGCAGCACCGTCACCCTGGAAACCGGGCGCATCGCCCGCCAGGCCTCCGGTGCCGTGATGGTCACCATGGACGACACCGTGGTGCTGTGCACCGTGGTGGCAAGGAAGGAAGCCAATCCCAACCAGCCCTTCTTCCCACTCTCCGTGCACTACCAGGAGAAGACCTACGCGGTGGGCAAGATCCCCGGGGGCTTCTTCAAGCGCGAGGGGCGTCCCACCGAGAAGGAGACCCTCACCTCGCGGCTGATCGATCGCCCGATCCGCCCGCTGTTCCCCAAGGGCTTCATGAACGAGGTGCAGGTGATCTGCACCGTGCTCTCCACCGACCGCAACCATGACCCGGACATCGCCGCCCTGCTCGGCACCTCCGCGGCCCTGGCGATCTCCGGCGTGCCGTTCAGCGGCCCGATCGGTGCCGCGCGGGTGGGCTTCGACGAGGACAAGGGCTATTTCCTCAACCCCACCGTGGAGGAGCTGGCAGGCTCCGAGCTGGACATGGTCGTCGCCGGCACCGAGAAGGCCGTGCTGATGGTCGAGTCCGAGGCCAAGGAACTGCTCGAGGACGAGATGCTGGGCGCCGTGCTCTACGGCCACCAGGAGATGCAGGTGGCGATCAAGGCGATCAACGAGCTGGTCGCCGAGGCCGGCAAGCCGAAGTGGGACTGGCAGCCGCCGGCCGAGAACACCGCCCTCAAGGACGCCGTGGCACAGGCCTTCGAGGCCCGGGTGGGCGAGGCCTATCGCATCACCGACAAGATGGCGCGTCAGGATGCGCTCGCCGGGCTCAAGGCCGAGGCGGTCGAGCAGCTCGCCGGTGAGGAGGAAGGCAAGTTCGACGCCGACGACGTCAAGGGCGCCTTCGCCGGCCTGGAGAAGCGCGTGGTGCGCTCCCGGGTCATCAAGGGCGAGCCGCGCATCGACGGCCGTGACCTCAAGACCGTGAGGCCGCTCTCCATCGAAGTGGGCGCGTTGCCCAAGACCCATGGTTCGGCGATCTTCACTCGCGGCGAGACCCAGGCGATCGTCATCGCCACCCTGGGGACCCTGCGCGACGCCCAGCTGATCGAGTCGCTGGAGGGCGAGCGCAAGGACCGCTTCCTGCTGCACTACAACTTCCCCCCGTACAGCGTGGGTGAGGCCGGCTTCATGGGCGGGCCGAAGCGTCGCGAGATCGGCCACGGCCGGCTGGCGCGCCGCGGCGTGCAGGCGATGCTGCCCGACGACGCCGAGTTCCCCTACACCATTCGCGTGGTCTCCGAGATCACCGAGTCGAACGGCTCGAGCTCCATGGCCTCGGTGTGTGGCTCCTCGCTGGCGCTGATGGACGCCGGGGTGCCGATGAAGGCACCGGTGGCCGGCATCGCCATGGGCCTGGTCAAGGATGCCGACGGCTTCGCGGTGCTGACCGACATCCTCGGCGACGAGGACCATCTCGGCGACATGGACTTCAAGGTGGCCGGCTCGGCCGCTGGTGTCACCGCCCTGCAGATGGACATCAAGATCGAGGGCATCAACGAGGAGATCATGGAGGTCGCCCTGCAGCAGGCCAACGAGGCGCGCCTGCAGATCCTCGAGCAGATGAACGCGGTGATCGGCCAGAGCCGTGCCGAGGTGTCCGAGAACGCGCCTTCCATGGCCACCATCAAGATCGATCCGGACAAGATCCGCGACGTCATCGGCAAGGGTGGTGCCACCATTCGCAAGATCTGCGAGGACACCGGCGCCTCCATCGACCTGGATGACGACGGTACCGTGCGCATCTACGCCGAGGACAAGGCGGCGGCCAAGAAGGCCATCGACACCGTGCTGGCGATCACCGCCGAGGCGGAGATCGGCAAGCTCTACCGCGGCAAGGTGGTGCGCATCGCCGACTTCGGCGCCTTCGTCAACATCATGCCGGGGACCGACGGCCTGGTGCACATCTCGCAGATCGTGCCCGAGCGGGTCAACGACGTGCGTGACTTCCTCAACGAGGGCGACGATATCGTGGTCAAGGTGCTCGACATCGACAACCGCAACCGGGTGAAGCTCACCATCAAGGAGATCACCCCGGAAGAGAAGGCCGCCTTCGAGGCCGAAGAGACCGCCACCGAGCTGTAAGCCTCAAGCTCGAAGCCGGAAGAGAAACCGCCCCCATGGCATGGCCATGGGGGCGGTTTACGTTTGGGTGCCGCGGCTTTCCCGGCGACAGGCCATCGCGGAGGCGCTGTGAACCCGTCCCTGGGCGCTACCTCTACCATCCATGGCAGAGGACCTCCGCTTTGGCCCGTCCCCGGCGCCGCTCGGGTTGCGGTGCGCGCCTACCGCTCGATAGCCAGCGCAACGCCCTGGCCGCCGCCGATACACAGGGTCGCCAGGCCCTTCTTGGCGTCGCGGGCGATCATCTCGTGCAGCAGGGTCACCAGGATGCGGCAGCCGGAGGCGCCGATCGGGTGACCCAGCGCGATGGCGCCGCCGTTGACGTTGACCCTGGAGGTGTCCCAGCCGAGCTCCTTGTTGACCGACAGCGCCTGGGCGGCGAAGGCCTCGTTGGCCTCGACCAGGTCCAGGTCGTCGAGGCTCCAGCCGGCCTTCTCGAGGCAGCGGCGGGTGGCCGGGGCCGGGCCGATGCCCATGATCGCCGGGTCGACGCCGGCGTTGCTGTAGGCCTTGATGCGAGCCAGCGGCTCGAGGCCCAGCGCCTGGGCCTTCTCGGCGGAGCAGAGCATCACCACGGCGGCGCCGTCGTTGAGGGAGGAGGCGTTGCCGGCGGTGATGGTGCCGTCCTTCTTGAAGGCCGGGCGCATGCCGCCGAGCTTGTCGGCCGTGGTTTCGCGGGGGTTCTCGTCGGTGTCGAAGACCACCGGGTCGCCCTTGCGCTGGGGAATCTCGACCGGCACGATCTGGCCCTTGAACTTGCCTTCCCTGATGGCGGCGGCGGCCTTCTGCTGGGAGCCGGCGGCGAACTCGTCCATCTCCTCGCGGGTGATGCTGTACTTCTCGGCCAGGTTCTCGGCGGTGATGCCCATGTGGTAGTTGTTGAAGGCGTCCCACAGGCCGTCATGGACCATGGTGTCGATGGCCTTCCAGTCGCCCATGCGCTGGCCGTTGCGCGAGTTGGGCAGCACGTGGGGCGAGGCGGACATGTTCTCCTGGCCGCCGGCGAGGATCAGCTCGGCGTCGCCGCAGCGAATCGCCTGGGTGGCCAGGTGCAGGGCCTTGAGGCCCGAGCCGCAGACCTTGTTGATGGTCATGGCGGGCACGGTATCCGGCAGGCCGGCCTTGATGGCGGCCTGCCGAGCGGGGTTCTGGCCGACGCCGGCGGTGAGCACCTGCCCGAGCAGCACTTCGTCGACCTGGTCGGCGGCGACGCCGGTGCTGGCCATGATGTCCTTGATCACCAGGGCCCCGAGGTCGCTGGCGGGAATGCCGGCCAGAGAGCCACCGAAGGCACCGACGGCGGTGCGGCGTGCTGCAACGATCACCACTTCTTGCATGAGGAGTTACTCCTGAGGTCAGTCGCGGGGGTAGTCCCGTCAGCATAGGGGACTCTTGTGCGCTGCGGCAATGCCCAAATAGGGGCGATGCCCGGATCACTCAGTATAGCGGGGGGTGGCGCGGGATGCAGGAAGGCGCCGGCGGCACCCGATAGTGCCGCCGGCCATCGGGCTCAGGCGAGCTGGACGGGAATGGCATGGCTGGTATGGCTGACGGCATTGCCTTCCTGCAGGTAGACCAGGGCCGGCTGGTGGGTGTCGAGTTCGGCCTCGTTGTAATGGGCATAGCTGCAGATGATCACCCGGTCGCCGACACCGGCGAGGTGGGCCGCGGCGCCGTTCACCGAGATGACCTTCGAGCCCTCCTCGGCGCGGATCGCGTAGGTGGTGAAGCGCTGCCCGTTCTCGACGTTGTAGATCTGGATCTGCTCGTTCTCGCGGATGCCGGACATGTCCAGCAGGTCGCCGTCGATGGCGCAGGAGCCCTCGTAGTTGAGCACGGCATGGGTGACACGGGCCATGTGCAGCTTGGCCTTGAGCATGATGGTGAACATGAGGGCGTGATCCTCCGAATAGTGGGGCAGCGCGTCAGCGCGGCAGGGTCAGGGTCAGGTTGTCGATCAGTCGGGTCGGGCCGAGCCGGGCGGCGGCGAGCAGTCTGGCCTCACGGGTCGCCGTGGTGATCGGGCCCAGGTCGGGAGCGCGCAGTTCCAGGTAGTCGGGCACGAAGCCGGCGTCGTCCAGTCGGGCCAGGCCCGCTGCCAGGGTGGTCTCGACCGGCTCGCCTGCCTCCAGCGCCTGGCGCAGCGCCTCCAGTGTCCGATAGAGGCGCGGGGCGATGGCTCGCTGCTCCGGGTCGAGGTAGCCATTGCGTGACGACAGGGCCAGGCCGTCATCGGCGCGCACGATGGGGACGCCGACGATCTCGATGGGGAAGTGCAGGTCGGTGACCAGGCGACGAATCACCGCCAGCTGCTGATAGTCCTTCTCGCCGAAGCAGGCCACCTGGGGCTGCACCAGGTTGAAGAGCATGCCGACGATGGTGGCGACGCCGTCGAAGTGCCCCGGGCGCGAGCCGCCGCACAGCCCCTCGCTGACCCCGAGGACCCGGATCTGCGTCTGGGCCTCCAGGCGGCGAGGGTAGATCGTCGCGGTCGCCGGCGCGAACAGCAGGTCACAGCCGGCGCCCTCGAGCTTCTGCTGATCCTCGGCGAGGGTGCGCGGATAGGCGTCCAGGTCCTCGTTGGGGCCGAACTGCATCGGATTGACGAAGATCGTGGCTACCACCACGTCGGCGTGGCGGCGAGCGCTCTCGACCAGCGCCAGGTGGCCGGCGTGCAAATTGCCCATGGTGGGTACCAGGGCGATGCGCCGGCCGCGTCGACGGCTGTCGTCGAGGGTCTCGCGCAGGGAGGCTATCTCACGCAGGGTACGCATCTGAGCGGGCTCCTAGAAGCAGTGTTCCTCGGCCGGGAAGCGCCGGGCCTTGACGTCCTCGTGGTAGCGCCGGAAGGCGCCCTGGATGTCGTCGGCCTCCGCCAGGAAGTTCTTGACGAAGCGCGGGGTGCGGCCGTGGGTCACACCCAGCACGTCGTGCATCACGAGGATCTGGCCATCGGTGTCGGGGCCGGCGCCGATACCGATCACCGGCACGTCCAGGGCCTCGCTCACCGCGCGGCCGAGGCTCGCCGGCACACACTCCAGCAGGATCACCGAGGCGCCGGCCGCCACCAGGGCGCGGGCATCCTCGAGGATGCGGGCGGCGTGCTCGGCCTCCCGGCCCTGCACCTTGTAGCCGCCGAGCCGATGGACCGACTGGGGGGTCAGGCCCAGGTGGGCGCACACCGGGACGCCGCGGCGGGTCAGCTCGCGGATGCCCTCGGCCATCCAGGCGTCGCCTTCGACCTTGACCAGCTCGGCGCCGGCGCGCATCAGCTCGCCGGCATCCTGCAGCAGGCGCTCGGTGCTCGAGTTGCTCATGAACGGCAGGTCGACCATCAGCAGGCTCGCGCCCTTGCCGCGCGCCACGCAGCGGGTGTGATAGCAGATATCGTCGAGGGTCACCGGCAGGGTGCTGGCATGCCCCTGCAGGACCATGCCCAGGGAGTCGCCCACCAGCAGGACCTCGACACCGGCTTCGCCGGCGGCGCGGGCGAAGGAGGCGTCATAGGCGGTCAGGCAGCTGAAGGGCTCACCGGCGCGCTTCGAGGCCTGCAGCGTGCTCAGGGTGACGGTTTTCATGGCGTGCTCTCGTGGTTGTCGTCGGCGTGGTCTGCTCGGGACCCGTCTCGTCTGTAACCCGTGATTGTTACCCGAACCGTCCCGAGGTGTCGATAGGTAACACTTGGCGTGGGCGTGTCAGGCGACGGGTAACACCGGGCACAGGCTGCCGTCGTTCAGCGCCCCGGCCAGCTCGCTCACCCGGCGGCCGTCGGGCAGTCGCAGCGTCGGGGCGAGCTCTGCCAGCGGTACCATCACGAAGGCGCGCTGCACCATCTCGGGATGGGGGACCGTCAGGCGCGGCAGCGCCAGGCGTCGGTCATCGAAGAGTAACAGATCCAGGTCCAGGGTGCGGGGCCCCCAGCGGCGCTGGCGGACCCGGCGGTGGCGCTGTTCCAGGGCCTGCAACTGGTCGAGCAGGGCCAGTGGCGAGAGACGGGTCTCGAGGCGTGCCACGGCATTGATGAAATCGGGTTGGTCCTGGGGGCCGACCGGTCGGCTCGCGTAGAGTCGCGAGGCGGCGACGCAGCGGGTCAGCGGCAGTCGGTCGAGCGCCGCGAGGGCGCGTTCGACCTGAAGGCGAGGATCGTCGAGGTTGCTGCCCAGGCCGATCCAGGCGTGATGGCCGCTCATGCGTCGCCCGAGGGGCCTCGGGGCTTGCGCCGCCTGCGGCGCCGCTTGCGGGGCGCTCCGCTGCCGGCGGGGTCGGCCCCGACCTTGCCCAGCAGGCGGCGCTGCTCGTGCTCGTCGGCCTCCTGGAAGGCGGTCCACCAGTCGCCGAGATCCGGCTCGAGCTCGCCGGCGGCCTCGCGCAGCAGCAGCAGGTCGTAGGCGGCGCGGAAGCGGGGGTGCTCGCGGGTCTGGTAGACGCGGCGGCCACGGCGCAGCGGCAGGCGCTGCTGCAGGTCCCAGATGTCACGCATCGGCAGGCTGAAGCGCTTGGGGATCGAGATATGCTGGAGTTGCCGCGATACCACCTGCTGGGCGGCGGCCTGCAGTGCCGGGATCGGTGGCATGTCGTCGGCTTCCAGGGCCGCCAGGCGGAGTTGCACCGGCCCCCAGAGCAGGGCGGCGAACAGGAAGGCCGGCGTGACCGGCCGCTCCTCGGCGATGCGGCGGTCGGTGCTCTCGAGGGCCAGCTCGACCAGCCGCTCGGCCCAGGGCAGTTCGGCCATGGCCTCGTCGGCCTCGGGGAACAGCATGGCGAACAGGTCGTAATGGCGCAGCAGGTGGAAGGTGTCGAGGCCATGACCGCCCATGAACAGCTTGAGTATCTCGTCGAACAGCCGGGCGGGGGGGATCTGCAGCAGCAGCGAGGCGTGTTCGCGGATCGGCGCCTCGGTGGCCGGGTCCAGGCGGAACTCGAGCTTGCCGGCGAAGCGCACCGCGCGCAGCATGCGCACCGGATCTTCCCGATAGCGGGTGGCCGGGTCGCCGATCAGGCGCAGGGTGCGTGCCTCGATGTCACGTACGCCGTCGGCGAAGTCATGGATCGAGAAGTCGGCGATGCTGTAGTAGAGGGCGTTGACGGTGAAGTCGCGCCGCAGGGCGTCCTCCTGGATGTTGCCCCAGACATTGTCGCGCAGCAGCAGGCCGTCGTCGGACTGCTGGGCGATATGGTCGCCGTGATCGTCGCCCGGCTTGCCGCGGAAGGTGGTGACCTCGATCACCTCGCGACCGAAGCGCACGTGCACGATGCGAAAGCGCCGGCCGATGATCCGCGAGTTGCGGAACAGCTCCTTGACCTGCTCCGGGGTGGCGTCGGTCGCCACGTCGAAGTCCTTGGGCATGCGTCCGAGCAGCGAGTCGCGGATGCAGCCGCCGACCAGGTAGGCCTCGAAGCCGGCGTTGTGGAGGCGATAGAGGACCTTGAGCGCCCCATCGCTGAAGTGCTGGCGCGATACCGGGTGCTCCTGGCGCGGAATGATGCGTAGCCCGGTGCTGCCGCCGGGCGCATCCTGGGGGCCGAGCAGCGCTTTCAGGTGCTCGCCCGGGCTCTGCAGAAAGCGGGTAAATCCTTTGAACATGCGGCGATATCGACTCGCGGGGGTACGAAAAGCGTTGAGTGTAGCCGACACCCGACACCTTGCAAAGCATCGGGGGACCAGAACTCGCGGATGGCGCGGGAGAAGTGGCGACGGAAGGGTGACAAAAGCAGAAAGGGGGGCCAGCTGGCCCCCCTGTCAAGCAATTTTGCAGCGTCCGTGCTGCTGGTTCTTCTTCGTGATGGCGCATCGCCTTGAATACGCACCACAGTCACCAAGGAGAATTTCAGGCAAGCAGTGTTGTTGTCCTTGTTGACGCTCCTGAGGGCGACCACCTCGTATTCAAAACAATAATCCAACCACGACGGCATGGAGATATGCCTCCCCCCGGCTTGTTGGTGTTGTTGCCGGGAGTGCACCTTGACGACCGTTGTTCTTGTTGGCGGTCGTAATCTGATGCGTCGCGTCCTGATGGCTCCGGTGCTTCGAGCGTCTTGTTCTTGTTGACCCGAAGGGCTCACGCGTGACCGTCTTGCTGTTGTTGTCGCCGGTCGTCGCGTCTGCAGCATCTCTGGCCCGAGGGTGTTGTTCTTGTTGGCGGGTCAGGCCCGTCACCGCGTCTCTGCCCTGTTGTTGTTGTTGGCAGTGGGTGACATCCGGATTTGTTTTTCTTGCCCTATATGATAGCAGGTCTCATGCCATGTCATTTTTACCCATTTAAAATCATGGTGTTACTGATGGTTGATCGATTGGGGGCAGAGAGGGGGGGCGGGAGTGTTACCGGTCTGGCCCCTTCGTGGGGCACTTCCTGGGTGGGAAGGTAACAAGTGGTGCAGCGGCGAGCCGCTGGAGGGAAAAGACACGCCCGCGGCGTCGGTCGCGGGCACTAGAACCTTGGTCTAAGTCGTCGGGGCACGGCACGGAGGAGGGCCGTGCCTGGCTCATCCGGCGCTGCGCCGGGGGCTCTTCTTGCGCGGGATGCCGAGTCGCTGCCGCCGCTCCCACAGGCACTTGCGGCTGATGCCGAGCTTCTGGGCGAGCTCGGTCTCGCTCATCTGGTCCTGGTGCTCGAGCACGAAGTGCTGGAAGTAGTCCTCCAGCGAGAGGTCCTCCTCGGCGTCGCCCGGCTCGTCGGCGCCGCTACCGATGCTGGGCGGGGGGGCGGCCAACGGGCGAGGGGGCGCCGACAGCCCCAGGTCATCGGGATGGATCAGGTGACCCTCGGCGAGGATGACGCCGCGCTCCAGGGCATTCTCCAGCTCGCGCACGTTGCCGGGCCAGGGGTAGTCGTGGATGGTGCGCCGGGAGGCGCGTGACAGCCGCAGCCCCTCGCGGCCATGGCGCTGGCACGCCTTGTCCAGCAGGATGTCGGCGATCTCGAGGATGTCGTCGTCGCGCTCGCGCAGCGGCGGCAGGTCGATCTGCATCACGTTGAGGCGGTAGTAGAGGTCGAGGCGGAATTCGCCGGTGCGTGACAGGGCGCGCAGGTCACGGTGGGTGGCGGCGATCAGGCGCACGTCGACGTGGCGGGTCTCCACCGAGCCGATCTTGCGGATCTCGCCCTCCTGCAGCACGCGCAGCAGGCGCGCCTGGGCATCCAGTGGCAGTTCGCCGA
The DNA here is from genome assembly GCF_002879645.1 of Halomonas heilongjiangensis. Lineage (GTDB taxonomy): Bacteria > Pseudomonadota > Gammaproteobacteria > Pseudomonadales > Halomonadaceae > Halomonas > Halomonas heilongjiangensis. The sequence continues at coordinate 29,844 of NZ_PNRE01000084.1, forward strand.
TCTCGTCGAGGAACAGGGTGCCGCCGTCGGCGGCTTCCACCAGGCCGGTGCGGGCGGCGCTGGCGCCGGTGAAGGCGCCCTTCTCGTGGCCGAACAGCTCGGACTCGATCAGCGTCTCGGGAATCGCCGCGCAGTTCACGCAGATCAGTGGCGCCGCGGCGCGCCTGCTCTGCTGATGGATGGCGCGGGCCACCAGCTCCTTGCCGGTGCCCGACTCGCCCTGGATCAGCACCGTGACGTCGGCGGGGGCGGTCTTGCGGATGCGGGTGTAGACCACCTGCATGGCGGCGCAGCTGCCGATCATCGGCTGGGCGTTGCCCCCCGGCTCCGTGACGTCGGGAGGCTCGGTGCTGCGGGCGGCCTGCTGGTGAAGTGCCCGCGCCACGGTCTCGAGCAGCTCGTCGTGGTCGAAGGGCTTGGCCACGTAGTCCACCGCACCGAGCTTCAGGGCGTCCACCGCCGAGCGCATGCTGGCGTAGCTGGTCATGATCAGCACCGGAATGGGCGCGGCACGGGCGATCAGCTCGGTGCCGGCCTCGCCGGGAAGGCGCAGGTCGCTGATCACCAGGTCGAAGTGCTGGGGGTCGAGCTCGAGGGCCTCGGCCACCGAGCCGGCCTCGCTGACCCGGTAGTCATGGCGCTCCAGCAGCCGCCGCAGTGCGGTGCGGATGATGGCTTCGTCTTCAACGATCAGAATCCGGCTCATCGGGGCTTTCACCATCCTGTCGGTTGAGGGGCAGCCAGAGGCTGATGCGGGTGCCGCAGGGCTGTCCGGGCGGCGGGGAGTCGATATCGATCTGCCCGCGATGCTCGGCGATGATGCTATAGACCAGTGGCAGGCCGAGCCCCGTTCCCTCACCGGGCGGCTTGGTGGTGGTGAACGGCTCGAACAGGTGGTCGCGGACGCGCTCGTCGATGCCGTGGCCCTCGTCGGTCACGGTGACCAGCAGCCACTCCCCTTCCGGGGTCGCGTCGACGACCACCCGGCCGCCCGGCTCGCTGGCATCGCGTGCGTTGCCGAGCAGGTTGATCATCACCTGCAGGAGCCGCTGGGCGTCGCCCTGGACCACCAGGTCGGGGGGGCAGAGATTGTGATAGTCCACATCCTCCCCCGAGCGGGCCAGGTGGATCAAGTGCAGCGCCTCGTCGGTGACGGTGGCCATCGACACCGGGGCGAAGGCCTGGCCCGCCACATGGCGGCCACCATGGGCGAAACCGACCAGCGAGGAGACGATACGCGAGACCCGGTCGGTGAGCTGCTGGATCTGCCCGGCGGTCTCGAGCAGCTGGGGATCATCGGTGTCGTAGCGCAGGTTCTGGGCCAGCGAGGAGATGCCGGTGATGGGGTTGCCGATCTCGTGGGCCACGCCGGCGGCCAACTGGCCGATCGAGGCCAGCCTGGCGGCATGCACCAGCTCGTCCTCCAGCCACTTCATCTCGCTGTGGTCCTCGATCAGGATCACCTTGCCGCCGCGCTCGTCGTCATCGTCCTCGAGCTCGGCCTTGTGCAGCGTCAGATAGCGCAGGCCGCCTTCCAGTTCCACCGGCTGCTTGTAGAGGTGGCTGTGGGGCTCGGCGAGGATGCGCCCGAGCAGCTCGTCCCAGGGAGCGGGGAGGCTGTCGCGACGCGCGCCGATCACGCTCTCGCCGGGGATGCCGGTGAGCGTGGAGAGGGCGTCGTTCCACATCAGCAGCTCCCCGTCGTCGCCGAAGGCGCAGAGCCCCACGGGCAGGCGCGTCAGGGTGCGCCGGTGGTAGCGGCGCAGGCCGTCGAGCTCCCGGGCCAGGCCGGTCAGGCGGGTACGGTAGGCTTCCAGGCGGCTCTCGACGAAGTGGATGTCCTCGGTGGCGTCGCCGCCATCCTGGCGATAGGGCAGGTAGCGGTCGACGATGTCCTGGGCCACCGACGGGCCCATCAAGCCGGACAGGTTGGCCTGGATGCGGTCGCGCAGGCGGCGCAGCGCGTAGGGGCGGCTCTCCAGCGGCGAGAGATGCAGCGCCGCCAGGGCGCGGTCGACCTCGCGCGAGGCGACGTCTTCGCCCAGGGCGCGGGCCAGGTAGTGCTTGAACTCCTCGCCGTTGGTGGCCTCCAGCGGCAGCCGCTTGGGCCGGATCACCGCGTCCACCGAGCAGGCCTCGGCGGCGGCCCGCTCCCCCGGTGAGGTCCGGGTGGCCAGCGAGACCAGGATCAGGATCAGGATGTTGGTGGCCAGCGACACCAGGGTGACGATGTACCACACCGGCTCGCCGGTGAGCCCCTCGAGCCCCGGAGGGAGCAGTACCAGGGCCGGCAGGCCGGTGAGCAGCGGGGGCCACAGGCCGGCCAGCCAGATCAGGGTGCCGGCGACGAGGCCCGACACCATCCCCTTGCGATTGGCCCCGGGCCAGTAGAGCAGCGCCAGCATGCCCGGCAGGCACTGGGCCATGCCGATGAAGGCGGCCAGGCCCAGGGTGGTGAGGTCGTGGTGCACCCCCACGGTGCGATAGAAGAGCCAGCCACCGAGGATCACCGCACCGATCAGCGCCCGGCGCAGCCAGCGCAGCCAGCGGTAGAGGTCGGGTTGGTCGACCGGCGGGTGGGCCACCAGTACCAGGTGATTGAGGATCATCCCCGACAGCGCCAGGGAGATGATGATCATGGTGCCGCTGGCCGCTGCCAGGCCGGCGATGAAGGCCAGGGCGCCGACCCACCAGGACTCCGAGAGGGCGAAGGCCAGGTAGGCCGCCCCGCCCCCCGTGGCCTCTGCCCCGACCCGCTGGGCGCCCCACAGGATCAGCGGCACCGGCAGTGCCATCAGCAGCAGGAACAGCGGCAGTGTCCAGGCGGCCTGGAGCAGGGTGCGTCGGGAGAGGGTCTCGGCGAAGGTGATATGGAACATGTGCGGCATCAGGAAGGCCGCGGCGAAGAACAGCAGCAACAGGGTGCGCCACTGGGCCGGGTCGAGGTGCTCGACGCCGGCCTGGGCCGCACGACCGGGGCCATCCAGCCAGGCCTGGAGGTCGGCGGGACCGTCGAAGACGACGAACAGGGCGAAGGCGCCCAGTGCCAGCATGGCGCCGAGCTTGACCGCCGACGCCAGCGCGATGGTGACGAGCAGGGTGTCGTGGCGGGCGTGCAGCCGGGTGTGGCGGGCGCCGAAGAGGATCGTGAACAGGGCGATCAGCCCGCAGAAGACCAGGGCCAGCAGCGACGGCGAGGCGGCGCCGGTCACCAGGAAGATGGCGTCGCCCATGGTCTGTACCTGGAGGGCCAGCAGCGGTATCACCGCCAGCAGGCTGACCAGGGTGACCAGGGTGCCGACCCAGCGTGACCGGAAGCGGAAGGCGAAGAGGTCGGCGAGCGAGGAGAGCTGGTAGGTGCGGCTCAGGCGCTGGATCGGTACCAGCAGCACCGGGGCGAGCAGGAAGGCGCCGGCCACCCCGAGGTAGTAGGCCAGGTAGCCGAACCCGGCATTGCTGGCCAGCTCCAGGCTGCCGTAGATCGCCCAGGCACTGGCGTAGACACCCAGCGCCAGGGTATAGACCGCCGGGTGGCGGGCGATGCGCGAGGGTATCCAGCCACGCTCCACCGCCAGGGCACAGAGGAACAGCAGCAGCAGGTAGCCGGTTCCCAGCGCCAGGACACTGGCCAGGCTGGCGCTCATCGGCGCTCCTCGTCGCCCGGGCTCGTCGGTCGCCTGTCAGCGCTCATCGAGTTTCCTCTTCTGTTCCAGCCACACTGTCAGGGCGATCAGCACTCCCCAGATGAGGAAGGGACGGTACCAGGCCACCCCGGGGTTGGCCCAGCCGCTCATCAGTAGCGGCGAGAGCAGGTAGCCGCCGAAGACCAGGAAGAGCATGAGGCGATAGACGTACACGGTGCGCTCCTCTTCAGTGGCTGGCCACGGTGGCCGAACGCTCGGGGTGGGGGTGGATCCGGCCGACGTCCCACGCCGTGATCGCCCGGGCGAGTTGCTCGGCCACCGGGGCCGTGGCGAGTTCCGCCGGCGGACGCTGGTCGAGCGCCACCAGTGCCCGGTGCAGCAGTGGCCGTACCGCGTCGTCGTCCAGTGGCAGCGGCGGGGCCAGGTTCTGCTTGGAGAGCTTCTGGCCGTCGCCGCCCATGACCAGTGGCAGGTGCAGGTAGCGCGGTTCGGGCAGGTCGAGGCCGTGCTGCAGCTGGCGCTGCCAGGGGGTATTGTCGAGCAGGTCGAAACCGCGGACCACGTCGGTGATGCCCTGGTCGGCGTCGTCCACCACCACGGCGAGCTGATAGGCCCAGAGGTCGTCCCTGCGCCTGAGTATCACATCGCCGAGCGTAGCCGGGTCGACGTGCTGCTCGCCGAACAGCCGGTCGTGCCAGGCGACCGGGCGCAGGCCGAGGTCGCTGCGCAGCCGCCAGGCCATCGGCTGGCCGGGCTCGCGCAGGCCCTCGCGGCACCAGCCGGGATAGATCGGGTGGTCGCGCCACTGCTTGCGTGAGCAGCTGCAGGGGTAGGCCAAGCCCCGCTCGACCAGGGTGTCCAGCGCCGCCTGATAGGCCGCATCGCGCTCGTGCTGCCAGTGGATCGGTCCGTCCCACTCCAGGCCGAAGGCCTCGAGCTGGCGCAGGATGGCCTCGGCGGCACCCGGCGGGCAGCGCGGCGGGTCGATGTCCTCGATGCGCAGCCGCCACTCGCCCCCGGCCCGGCGGGCATCGAGAAAGCTCGCCAGCGCCGCCACCAGTGAGCCGAAGTGCAGCGGCCCCGAGGGGGTCGGTGCGAAGCGGCCGCGGTAGTGGCTCATGACTGGCTCCGCCGGTGGGCGTCAGACATGCAAACGGGCACCCAGGGGTGCCCGTCGCGACGTTGCTGCAAGGCGATCGGCATGGCCGGCTCAGCCGCCCAGCTGCTTTTCCTTGAGCTCGGCGAGCGTCTTGCAGTCGACGCACAGGGTGGCGGTCGGACGCGCTTCCAGCCGGCGGATGCCGATCTCGACGCCACAGGCCTCACAGAAGCCGTAGTCGTCCTCGTCGATCTTCTCGAGGGTCTCGTTGATCTTCTTGAGCAGCTTGCGCTCACGGTCGCGGGTGCGCAGCTCCAGGCTGAAGCCCTCCTCCTGGGTGGCGCGGTCGGCCGGATCGGCGTAGTTGTTGGCCTCTTCCTGCAGGTGGCGCACGGTGCGATCCACCTCTTCCATCAGCTCCTGTTTCCAGCCCAGCAGGATCTGTCGGAAGTGCTCCAGCTGCTGTTCGTTCATGTACTCTTCACCCGCGGCCGGCTCGTACGGGGTGAATTTCTTGGGAGCTTCCGTCTTCTTTTCTGCTACTGGCATGGGACTGCCTCGTTACTGTGGTGACTGCTGATCAATACCCGCCATGGTGCAAGGTATCTCACGCCAAAAGGATGCTTGTTTAGCGGAAAAACGCAGGCTTTGCAACTCCCCTGGCTGCCCGATCTGCGCGGGTGCAACGAAAGTCGGTACAATGTCCCCGTTGGACCGCGTGGCGACGAAAGAATGCCCGTTCCGGTCGATCATCGCACAGGCACAGGAGCCAGTCATGTCATGGAATTCGCGTGTCGAGCGGGTCGCCCCCTTCCGGGTCATGAGCCTGCTGGAGGCCGCCCAGGCCCGGGAGGCGGTCGGACACGATGTGATCCACCTGGAAGTGGGCGAGCCCGACTTCGCAACCCCCGCACCGGTGGTGGCCGCTGGCCAGGCGGCATTGACGGCGGGGCACACCCGCTATACGCCGGCGGCAGGGCTGCCGGCGCTGCGCGAGGCCATCGCCGGCCACTATAGCAAGCATTTCGGCGCCGAGGTCGATCCCGCGCGGGTCCTGATCACCCCGGGGGCGTCGGGGGCGTTGCTGCTGGCCAGCCAGCTGCTGGTCGGCCCCGGCGACAGGGTGTTGATGGCCGACCCCAACTATCCCTGCAACCGCCACTTCATGGCCCTGGCCGGCGCCGAGGTGGACGCCGTGCCGGTAGGCACCGAGAGCGGTTGGCAGCTCGACGCGGAGCTGGTCGCCCGCCATTGGCGCGACGATACCCGCCTGGCGATGCTCGCCAGTCCCTCCAACCCCACCGGCCATATGCTTGATGCCGAGCAACTGGCGGGGGTGGCCGCTGCCGTGGCGGCGCGCGGGGGGCAACTGCTGGTCGACGAGATCTATCAGGGCCTCTGCTATGACCTGGAACCGCTGTCGGTGGCGTCGATCACCCCGGACGCCTTCGTGGTCAACAGCTTCTCCAAGTATTTCGGCATGACCGGCTGGCGCCTGGGCTGGCTGCTGGCCCCCGCTGACGCGGTGGAGCCATTGACCCGACTGGCCCAGAACGTCTTCCTGGCGGCGCCCACGCCGGCCCAGCATGCGGCCCTGGCCGCCTTCACGCCCGAGTGCCGCGAGATCCTCGAGGCGCGGCGCGTCGAGCTCGGCCGCCGCCGCGATGCCCTGCTGGCCGGGCTCGCGCGGCTCGGGCTGGCGCCGTCGCTGCCGCCCCAGGGGGCCTTCTACCTGTGGCTCGACATCTCGCGCTACAGCGACGACAGCCAGGCCTTCTGCCGGCGGCTGCTCGAGGAGGAGAACGTCGCCATCACCCCGGGCATCGACTTCGCCCTCGCCGGTGGCGAGCATCACGTGCGCATCGCCTTCACCACCGGCATCGCGCGCCTGGAGGAGGCGGTGAGCCGGCTCGAACGCTTCCTGGCAAGGGGCTAGACGGCATGGACTATCCCGCCCTGGTGCCCGGCACCCTGCTGCGCCGCTACAAGCGCTTCCTCGCCGACGTGCGCCTCGACGACGGCCGCGAGGTGGTGGCGCACTGCCCCAACACCGGCTCCATGCGGGCGGTGAGCGTACCGGGCTGTCGCGTGTGGCTGGCGGCGAGCGACAACCCCGCGCGCAAGCTGGCCTGGACCTGGGAGCTGATCGAGCTGCCCCAGCCCGATGGCTCGCGGGCCTTGGCCTCGGTCCATACCGGCCGCGCCAACCGCATCGTCGAGGAGGCGCTGGGCGAGGGGCGGGTGCCCGCGCTCGCCGGCTATGCGGCGCTCCGGCGCGAGGCGAAGGTGGTGCACGGGACCGGGGAGCAGGCGTCTCGGCTGGATTTTCGCCTCGATGATCCGGTGCGCGGCACGGCCTTCGTCGAGGTCAAGCAGGTGACGCTGAGAGAGACCGATGGCCACGGCTATTTCCCCGATGCGGTGAGCGTGCGTGGCAGGAAGCACCTCGAGGTGCTGGCCGAGCTCGCCGCCCGGGGCCAGCGAGCCGTGTTGCTGTTCTGCGTGGCCCACGCGGGCATCCCCGACGTGGCACCGGCCGATCACCTGGATCCGGCCTATGCGGCGACGCTGCGTGAGGTGGCGGGCCGTGGTGTCGAGGTGCTGGCGCACCGCTGCGAGGTCATGCGTCGCGAAGGCGTACCGGCGGCGATCCGCCTGGGCGCTGCGCTGCCGGTGTCACTCGAGCGCCGGGTGGATGTCGCCCTCGACCTCGACTGAGTCGGGGGTGACCCAGAGATCGTCACGCAGCGCTCGCTTGCCCATCCGCTCAGGCCGGGACGCACTCCGGCAGGGCCTGTGCCACGCGCTCCAGGGCGTCTCGTCCCTTCGCGTCGCCGGCGTGTCGTTGCCACCATTGGCGGTGAACGCTGCGGACCCGGACCGTGATCTCGGAGAGCCCCAGGACCTGCGCCATCGCCAGCCGATGCAGGCCCTTGTTGGTCTTGATGATCCGACCATGACGGTCGATCGTCACCCCCAGCCTGTCCTTGCCCTCGTGCTTGTCGAAGCCGAAACAGGCCATGTTCTCCATGTACAGCAGGTAGAGCCGCAGGTACTCGAGGATGCGTTCACGGCTGTCGAGCAGCATCCCCTTGTGGTGGGAGCGCAGCGGGCGGCCCTGTTCCCGCTGCTGCTCGAGCCGCCGGAAGGTCTCGCTGCGGCTCGGCTCCAGCCGATGGGTCCAGAGATCCTGGATGAAGCGGGTGCGACTGCTGTCGGCCAGGGAGTGGTGGGGCAGGTCCCAGTCACCGGACCACAGGAACAGGTTCGAGGCCTTGCGCCGCTCCGTGCGGTCGGGAAAGGCATCGGGATAGCTCATGCAGCGGACCAATCGCCCGGGGTTCACCTCGAGATCCAGGCGGTCGCCCAGGGCGGCTTCGACACTGCGCCGTGGCAACCCCTGGGCTTCCAGCCACTGGCCGACGGAACGCTGGGCCAGCCAGCGCCGGAATGCCCACTCCTCCAGGGGTCGACCCAGGCGACGCTTGAAGCCCTCCTTGGCCTGGTAGGCGAGGCGGGAGGTCAGCATCTTGCGGCGGAGCCTGGCGTCGTAGAGCGGCGGATGCACCAGCTCCCCGGTGGGGGTCCTCGGCAGCTGCGGGGCCGCCAGCCGAGCCAACAGGGACTCGGTCAGGCGATCGCCCAGCGATGCACTGGGCGGTCGCGGCTCCAGGCCGTGGGCCAGCGTCCACAGGGCCTGGCCCTGCAACCCGGTGGGGACCGCTCGGGGGGCCGAGGGGGGGCGGCCAGCCAGGGCCTCGAGCTGGCTGTGCAGCCGGCTGCCGAGGATGGTGAAGAGCCAGGAACCCGGGGGAAGGTCATCGGCGGCGAAGCGCCCGGCATTGAGCCAGGCCAGCAGCAGGGTGTCGTGCACGACATCCTCGGACTGGCGGACGTCCTGTACGAAGTGGAGGGCGGTGGCCAGCATCGCGGGAGCGACGGCTTGCCGAAGTCGGTGGAATCCCTCGGGGTCCCGGTGGCGGCAGGCGTCCAGGGCCTGCGTCAGGGGGGCCGGATTCTCCGGCAGGCGCGCACTCATCCGAAGGGTCACCTGTCTATATAGAATCGCTGGATGAAGCTGACTTCGGCGGGTTCACTGTTGCGGTCGTAGCGTACCTCGAGGTCGAAGCGCATGGGGGCGTCCTCGTGGATGCGGAAGACCGCGATCTGCGACACGCTGTCGCCGCTGCGCAGGGTGCGGAAGGCGAGCGGTTCGCCGTTCGCGCCCCCCAGTTCACCGACTCGGCCGTTGACGGTGGCCGGCACGACCCGGGTCGTGCCGTCCTCCTGCTCCTCGAGCACGCTGACATTGAGCAGCGCCATCACCGGGCTGCGCTGGATGCGGTGTTCCTCGGCGACCTCCCGGGGCAGGAAGCTGGTGTTCACTGCACTGTAGTGGATCTGGTAGTCACCGACCTGCTCGAACTGCTGGGCCTGCAGCGGCGGGGCAAGCAGCAACAGCCCCCCCAGGGCCAGGCCGGTCAGGAATCGCTGGATCATGGTATGCCCCCGGTCTTGCGCTTCGGTTCGTGGTTCTTGTTCTGCTCGAGTCAGTCACTCCGGCGGGTGACGCGGAAGATGGCGATCTCGCCGAACAGGTTAGGCCACCAGCGCGAGGTCCAGTGGCCCTCGTGGTCGCCGATACCCACCGCCCGGTCGACGATGATCAGACCCTTGTCGCGGCAGAGTTGTTCAAAGTCGTTGAAGGTCGACAGATGGATGTTGGGGGTGTCGTACCAGGCGTGGGGCAGCGACTTGGAGACCGGCATGTAGCCCTTGAGGCCGAGATAGGCCCGGTGTCGCCAGTAGGCGAAGTTGGGGAAGGTGATGATGCACTCTTCCGCCACGCGCAGCATCTCGTCGAGCATGCGGTCGGGACGGCGCAGGGCCTGCAGGGCCTGGGTCATGATCACCAGGTCGCAGGCGTCGTCCTCGAAGTTGGCCAGCCCCTCGTCGAGGTTCTGCTCGATGACGTTGACGCCGCGTTCGATGCAGGCGGTGATGCCCGCCGGGTCGATCTCCAGCCCGTAGCCGGTGACCTTCTTGTCGCGGGCCAGGGCCGCCAGCAGGGTGCCGTCGCCGCAGGCCAGGTCGAGGATGTGGGCCCCCTCGGGCACCCAGTCGTGGATCAGCTTGAAGTCGGCACGCATCATGGGTGGTCCTCCAGGCCGAGGTCCCGGGCCACGCGGGCCATGAAGGCGGTGAACACCGCCTGGTAGCGGGGCTCGGGCATCAGGAAGGCGTCGTGACCGTGGGGGGAGTCGATATTGGCGTAGCTGACCGCCTTGCCGGCACGCACCAAGGCGTTGACCAGTTCCCGCGAGCGTGACGGCGGGAAGCGCCAATCGGTGGTGAAGCTGACCACCAGAAAGGGGCAGGCCGCCGGCGCCAGGGCCCGGGCGAGGTCGCCACCGTGGGGCGCGGCCGGGTCGAAGTAGTCCAGCGCCTTGGTCATCAGCAGGTAGGTGTTGGCGTCGAAGGAGGTGGAGAAGGTGTCGCCCTGATAGCGCAGGTAGGACTCCACCTGGAACTCGACGTCGTAGCCGAAGTTGAGGTCGTCGGTGCGCAGGTCGCGGCCGAACTTGCTGCCCATGGCGTCCTCCGACAGGTAGGTGATGTGTCCCACCATGCGGGCGAGCTTGAGGCCGCGTCGGGGCACCTTGCCCTGCTCGGCATACCAGCCGTCGTGATAGTCGGGGTCGGAGCGGATCGCCTGGCGGGCGACCTCGTTGAAGGCGATGTTCTGGGCCGACAGCTTCGGCGTGGCGGCGATCACCGCCGCATTGGCGATTCGCTCGGGATAGGCGAGGGTCCACTGGACCACCTGCATGCCGCCGAGGCTGCCGCCGATCACCGCGGCGAAGCGCTCGATGCCGAGCCGGTCGGCCAGCCGCGCCTGGCTATGGACCCAGTCACCCACCGTCATCATCGGGAAGTCCGGCCCCCACTGGCGGCCGGTCTCGGGGTTCTCGCTGTTCGGGCCGGTGCTGCCGTGGCAGCCGCCGAGGTTGTTCAGCGAGACCACGAAGTAGCGGTCGGTATCGATGGACTTGCCGGGGCCGATATGGGCGTCCCACCAGCCCGGCTTGCGCTCCTCGGCGCTGTGGAAGCCGGCGGCGTGGTGGTGGCCGGAGAGGGCATGGCAGATCAGCACGGCATTGGAGCGCGCGGCGTTGAGCGTGCCGTAGGTTTCATAGACGAGGTCGTAGGCCGGCAGCGTCTTGCCGCAGGCCAGGGCCAGGGGGTCGTCGAAGTGCGCCGTCTGCGGCGTCACCAGGCCGACCGAGTCGCGCGGAAGCTCGGGCATCAGTCGTTCGGTGTCCAGTCGTTGCGTGGTGCCTGTAGTCATGGCGTTCCGGCTCAGAGGCCGACCAGGGCGCCGGAGATGCCGGCCGCACGGGTCAGCGAGCCCACCACGATACCATCGATGATGCTGATGGCGATGAAGGCCACGATGGGCGAGATGTCGATCATGCCCAGCGGCGGGATCACGCGGCGCAGCGGCGCCATGATCGGTTCCACCAGCTGCATCACCAGGAGCGCGCCGGGATGGCTGGCGTTGGGGGCGACCCAGCTGAGGATGATCATCACGATCAGCGCGAAGAAATAGATCTTGAGGATGGCGTTGGCCAGTGCCGCGACCGAGCCGATGGCCACGCCGACCAGCGGTGGCATGCCGAAGCCGGCCACCTGCAGGATCACCACGATGCTCACCGCCTTGAGCACGAAACCGGCCGCCAGGGTGGCCAGGTCGAAACGGTTCATCACCGGGCCGAGGAAGCCCTGGAAGGGACGCACCGCCGGCTGGGTGATCTTCACCACCGACTGGCTGATGGGGTTGTAGTAGTCGGCCCGGGATGCCTGCAGCAGGAAGCGCAGCATCAGCAGGAACAGGTAGATATTGATGAGGGTGTTGACCAGCAGCAGGCCGGCACTTCCCAGTTGACTGCCCATCAGGGCTCCTCCATGTCTTTAAAAACGCGGACTTGTGTACACATGCCGAGTCAATGCCGGTCGGGTCAACGCGTGCCGAGCTCGTCGGCCATCTCGCGGGCGCGGGCGGCGCAGGCCTCGAGCGCTTCCCCCATGATCCGGCGCAGCCCGGCGCTTTCCAGGTGTTCGATGGCGCGCTCGGTGGTACCGCCGGGGGACATCACGTTGCGCTTGAGTTCGGCCGGGGTCTTGTCGCTCTGCTGGGCCATCTTCGCTGCGCCCAGCGCCGTCTGCATCGCCAGGCGGCGGGCGGTCTCGGCGGGCAGGCCGAGGGATACGCCGGCGTCTTCCATCGCCTCGAGCATCAGGAAGAAATAGGCCGGGCCACTGCCGGATACCGCGGTCACGGCATCGAGCAGGGACTCCTCCTCGACCCACTCGACCAGGCCCACCGCCTCCAGCAGTTCGGTGGCGAGCCGGCGCTGCTCGTCGCTGACGTTGGCGTTGGCGAAGAGTCCGGCGGCGCCGGCGCCGACCAGCGAAGGCGTGTTGGGCATGCAGCGCACCACCGCCAGGTCACCACCCAGCCAGTGCTCGAGGGCCTCGGCAGGCAGGCCGGCGGCCACCGAGATGATCAGCGGACGGCGGCGCTGGACCACGTCACGCAGTCCCTCGCAGACGTCGCGCATCATCTGGGGTTTCACCGCCAGCACCACCACGTCGGCCTGGCCGACGGCGGCGGCGTTGTCGGTATTGGTGTGGATACCGAAGCGTTCGTGCACCGGGGCAAGAAAGGCATCGCTGGGCGAGGTGGCGGTGATGGCGGAGGGCGAGAAGCCGTTGTCGATCATGCCGCCGATGATGGCGCTGGCCATGTTGCCGGCGCCGATGAAGGTGACTCTGCTGGCCATGCGATCTGTCCTGTGTCGGTCGACGAATGTTCGGCCGGCCTGCATTGCCGGCACGCGTGTTGAGCTTACTGTCGTGCTGCCCGCTCGCCGAAGATGGCGGTGCCCAGCCGGACCAGGGTGGCACCCTCCAGCACGGCGGCCTCCAGATCGGCGGTCATGCCCATCGACAGGGTGTCCAGCGGTGCGTCCGGGAAGCGTTCCTGCAGGGCCGCCAGGGCCTCGCGCAGCCGGGCAAAGGGCGCACGCTGGGCCTCGCGGTCCTCGGCCGGCGCGGGAATCGCCATCAGCCCGCGCAGGCGCAGGGCCGGCATCGCCAGCACCGCCTCCGCCAGGGCCGGCAGCTCGGCGAGCAGGACGCCGGACTTGCTGGGCTCCTCGCTGATGTTGACCTGCAGACAGACGTCGAGTGGCCCGAGCCCCGCGGGGCGTTGATCGTTGAGACGCTGGGCGAGCTTTTCCCGGTCTAGGCTGTGTACCCAGGCGAAGTGCTCGGCCACGGCGCGCGTCTTGTTGGATTGCAGCGGACCGATGAAATGCCAGACGATGTCGTCGAGGTCCGCGAGTTCGGCCTGTTTGTCGAGGGCTTCCTGGACATAGTTCTCGCCGAAGTCGCGCTGGCCGAGCTGCCAGGCCTCGCGTATCAGGCCCGCCGGCTTGGTCTTGCTGACGGCGAGCAGGCGGGCGCCCGCTACGGGGCGCCCGGCGGCCCGCAGGGCCTCGGCCAGGCGGGCACGGGCAGCGGCCAGTGACTCGGAAAGTACCAAAGCCTTCATCACGTAAGGTCTGTCATACTGGTCATAACTGAAGGGAACCTTATCATCCCGGAAGCAGGGGAAACGCATGGATATTACCGAACTGCTGGCGTTCTCGGCAAAGCAGAACGCGTCGGACCTCCATCTGTCGGCAGGCCTGCCGCCGATGATACGTGTCGACGGCGACATCCGCCGGCTCAATGTGCCGGCCATGGAGGACCGTGAGGTCCGCAAGCTGATCTACGACATCATGGCGGATCGGCAGCGCCGCGACTACGAGGAGTTCTACGAGACCGACTTTTCGTTCGAGGTCCCGGGGGTCTCGCGCTTTCGTGTCAACGTCTTCAACCAGGTGCGCGGGGCCGGGGCGGTGTTTCGTACCATTCCCTCGGAAGTGCTGACCCTGGACGACCTGGGGATGGGCGACGTCTTCCGCCGCCTGGCCATGTTGCCCCGCGGCCTGGTGCTGGTGACCGGCCCCACCGGTTCGGGCAAGAGCACGACGCTCGCGGCGATGATCGACTACATCAACGACAATCGTTACGAGCATATCCTCACCATCGAGGACCCGGTGGAATTCGTCCACCGCAGCAAGCGCTGCCTGGTCAACCAGCGTGAGGTGCACCGTGATACCCATGGCTTTGCCCCGGCCCTGCGCAGCGCCCTGCGCGAGGACCCGGACATCATCCTGGTCGGCGAGATGCGTGACCTGGAGACCATTCGCCTGGCATTGACCGCGGCCGAGACCGGTCACCTGGTATTCGGCACCCTGCACACCACGTCGGCGGCCAAGACCATCGACCGTATCATCGACGTCTTTCCCGGCGACGAGAAGTCCATGGTGCGCTCGATGCTCTCCGAGTCGCTGCAGGCGGTGGTCTCCCAGGCCCTGCTGAAGCGCCAGGGCGGGGGGCGAGTGGCGGCCCACGAGATTCTCGTCGCCACGGCGGCGGTACGCAACCTGATCCGCGAGGACAAGGTGGCGCAGATCTACTCGGCGATCCAGACCGGCGGCAACCTGGGCATGCAGACCCTGGACGCCTCGCTGGCCAGGCTGGTGGCCGACAACGTGGTGGCCCGGGACGAGGCTCAGGCCAAGGCCAAGAGCGTGCTGGCGAGCTGAGCACGAGACGAGTAGAGGAGCAGGGACATGACGGCAACAGAGTGGCTTCACCAGCTGCTGGACATCATGGTGCAGAGGGAGGCGTCGGATCTGCTGATCTCGGTGAATGCCCCGCCGACCCTGAAGATGGCGGGCCAACTCACCCCCCTGGGGGATCAGGCGCTCAGTGTTCAGCAGGTCAACGAGCTGGTCAACGCCTCGGTCCCCGAGGGGTTGCGCGCGCGTTTCCAGGCCGAGCGTGAGGCCAATTTCGCGCTCAGCCTCAGCGGGCGCGGTCGTTTCCGGGTCAGCGCCTTCCAGCAGCGCAACCAGCTGGCGATGGTGATCCGCCGTATCGCCTTCGAGATTCCCCACCTGGAGGAGCTGTCGCTGCCCCCGGTGCTGGGGGAGCTGGCCAACATCAAGCGCGGCCTGGTGTTCGTGGTCGGGGGGACCGGCACCGGCAAGTCGACCACCCTGGCGTCGATGATCCAGCAGCGCAACGAGACCATCGGCGGCCACATCATCAGTGTCGAGGATCCCATCGAGTACGTTCACCCGCACCGCAAGGCGATCATCAACCAGCGGGAAGTGGGCATCGACACCGACTCCTTCGAGGTGGCGCTGAAGAACACCCTGCGCCAGGCGCCCGACGTGATCCTGATCGGCGAGGTGCGTACCCGGGAGACCATGGAGCATGCGCTGACCTTCGCCGAGACCGGCCACCTCTGCCTGGCCACCCTGCACGCCAACAATGCCAACCAGGCGCTGGATCGCATCATCCACTTCTTCCCCCATGAGCGGCACGAGCAGATCTGGCTCGATCTGTCGCTCAACCTGCAGGCCATCGTCGCGCAGCAGCTGTTGCCGACGGTGGACGGTGGCCGCTGCCCGGCCATCGAGATCCTGCTCAAGTCGCCGCTGATCGGCGACCTGGTCCGCAAGGGCGAGGTGACCGAGATCAAGAACGTCATGGCGCGCTCACGGGACCTGGGCATGCAGACCTTCGACCAGGCGCTCTATGACCTCTTCAGGGCAGGCAGGATCACCGAGGAGGTGGCGCTGGTGCACGCCGATTCCGCCAACGACCTGCGGATGATGATCAAGTACGGTGACCAGAACAGCGAGGGGCTTGCCCAGGCCAGGGAGGCGGCGAACCACCTGTCGCTGCGCGGCGAGGACGACTTCTAGGCATGTCGTGCCGTATGCCGGTCAGGCGGCGTAGACACCGCCGAGGACGCGGCAGCCCGAAGCCCCGGTGACCGAGGGCAGGTTGCCGGGCCGGGCCTGGAGCCTTCGCCAGGCGAGCCAGGCGAAGGCGCCGGCCTCCAGCCAGTCGGCGGGCCAGCCCCAGTCGGCGCTGGCGACCAGCGGCGTCTCGGGCAGGTGGCGCGCCAGGCGGGTCAGCAGATCGGGGTTGTGGGCACCACCGCCGCAGGGGATCAGCGCCGCGGCTGGGGGGGCCGCCAGCCGTTCCCGCGCCATCCCGATGCCGAGGGCGATGCTGGTCGCGGTCAGCTCGGCGAGTGTCGCCTGTACATCCTCCGGTGCCTCCTCCCCCGTCAGCCGTCGTTCCAGCCAGTCGAGGTGGAACAGCTCGCGGCCCGTGCTGCGGGGCGGCGGCTGGTGGAAGAACGGCTCCGCCAGCAGGCGCTCCAGCAGGGCGTCATCCACCCGGCCCGAGGCCGCCCACTCCCCTCCGGCATCGAAGCGCCCGCCGCGGTGGCGGGCATACCAGGCATCCAGCAGGGCATTGGCCGGGCCGGTGTCGAAGCCGAGCGGAGCCCGTTCGTCTTCCGTCGGTGGCAGCAGCGTCAGGTTGGCGAAACCGCCCAGGTTCAGCACCAGGCGCCATTCGCCCGCGGCACGCAGCAGCGCTTCATGAAAGGCCGGGGCGAGGGGAGCCGCCTGCCCCCCGGCGGCGAGGTCGCGGCGGCGGAAGTCGGCCACCACCGGGCAGCCGGTGAGTTCGGCGAGCAGGCTGGGGTTGTCGAGCTGCAGGGTATAGGCGGGGCCGCCATCATGGCCGTGGGGGGCATGCTCGATGGTCTGGCCGTGGCTGCCAATGGCGGCGATCGCCTCGCGCGGCGTGTGGCTGGTGGCCAGCAGTGCCTCCACCGTGTCGGCCTGCAGGCGACAAAGGGCATCCTCGGCGGCGGCCAGCTCGGCGAAGCTCACCCGCTCGGCATGGCAGAGCCGCCAGAGGCGCTGGCGCAGCGGCTCGGGCATCGGTTCGGCGTGGGTCGCCACCAGGCGCGGGCGGTCCATCGCGTCGCTCTCCGCTATCTCCACCAGGGCGGCGTCGATGCCGTCGAGACTGGTGCCGGACATCAGGCCGATGAACAGTGACATGTGTCTCTCCCGAGTCGAGGTGGCGTAACCGCACGCCACCGAGTCATGCTACCATTCTGCCCCATTCGATGGGCCCTGTACGCAGGGGGATCAACCGTGATGTCGTGGAGTGGGAGAAGATGACCGATGTGGCGAGCGCGCTGGCGCTTCTGAAACGAGGCACCCAGGAGATCCTGCTCGAGGAGGAGCTGGTCAAGAAGCTCGAGTCCGGGCGCAAGCTGCGCATCAAGGCGGGCTTCGACCCGACGGCCCCCGATCTGCACCTGGGTCACAGCGTGCTGTTGACCAAGATGCGCCAGTTCCAGGAGCTCGGTCATGAGGTGATCTTCCTGATCGGCGACTTCACCGGCCGTATCGGTGACCCCTCCGGCAAGAACGTGACGCGCAAGCCGCTCACCGCGGAGGAGGTCAGGGTCAACGCCGAGACCTACAAGGAGCAGGTATTCAAGATCCTCGATCCCGACAAGACCGAGGTGCGCTTCAATGCCGAGTGGTTCTCCGCCATGAGCGCGGCCGACATGATCGAGCTGGCCGGCCAGAGCACCGTGGCGCGCATGCTCGAGCGTGACGACTTCGAGAAGCGCTACAAGTCCGGACAGTCCATCTCCATCCACGAGTTTCTCTACCCGCTGGTGCAGGGCTATGACTCCGTGGCATTGAAGGCGGACGTGGAACTCGGTGGCACCGACCAGAAGTTCAACCTGCTGATGGGCCGAGAGATCCAGAAGCACTTCGGCATGGAGCCCCAGGTGGTGATCACCATGCCGCTGCTGGAAGGCCTCGACGGCGTGCAGAAGATGTCCAAGTCGCTGGGCAACTATGTCGGCGTCGACGAGGCGCCGGGGGCCATGTTCAACAAGCTGGTCTCCATGCCCGACAGCCTGATGTGGCGCTACTTCGAGCTGCTCTCGCTCAAGCCCAACGAGGAGATCGAGGCGCTCAAGCGCGATGCGGAGCAGGGGGCCAACCCCCGCGACATCAAGATGGTGTTGGCCCGCGAGCTGATCGGCCGGTATCACGGCGCGGACGCCGCGGCCAACGCCCACCGGTCCGCCGGCAACCTGCTCGCCGAGGGCGAGCTGCCGGAAGACCTGCCCGAGGTGGAGGTCGACTTCGAGGGCGGTGCCCAGGCGCCGATCGCCGCGGTACTCAACCGCTCGGGGCTGGCCAACAACAGTGCCCAGGCCAAGGACATGCTGGGCAACGGGCGGGTGAAGGTGGATGGCGAGGTGGTCGAGCGCGACCATCTGCTGGATACCGGCAAGAGCTACGTGATCCAGGCAGGCAAGAAGCGCTATGCACGGGTGACCGTGCGCTGATTGCAGGGCAACTGATTACAAGTCAGTTGCTCCTTGGTTCTCCCGATACCCTCACTGCCAGCGCCCGCCTCGAGCGGGCGTTGTCGTCTCCGGGCAGGGGGCGACTTGTCCACAGGCCCTGTCGTTGCGCGGGCTGTGGACGGTTTCCCATGCCGGCCTGTCACTTTCCTGAAAGTTTTTTACAAAAGGCCTTGTGGCGGCCCGGGGAAATCCGTAAAGTACGCATCCGCTGCCGGCGACGGGCAACGTTGCAGGCGGTGATGAGTGACAGAAGTGATTGTTCTGGAAGCATAAATCTTGACAGTCACGGCGGATTCGCTAGAATGCGCCTCACTCGATCGGCGGCCACCAGGCGGTGGTAGAGGCGGTCAATCGGTGAGTCCCTGGGCTCACGCAGCGGTCGACAGATCGCGGTTGACAGGC
>NZ_PNRE01000092.1 GCF_002879645.1 Halomonas heilongjiangensis
TGACCACCATGCCGTAGCCCTCGTAGTGCGACGGCAGCACGAACAGATCCGCGCCATGGTATGCCTCGGCCAGGCCGGCGGCGTCCCGCTCGCCCGGCCAGCGCAGGCGGTCGGCCAGGCCGTGGCGACGAGTGGCAGCGATCAGGCGGGCGGCATGCGCCGGGTCCCGGTCGTGGCTGCCGATCGCCTCGCACTCCCAGTCGCGGTCGGCGAGCCCGGCCAGCGCCTCGACCAGCAGGTCATGGCCCTTGCGCGGCGTCAGGGTCGCCACGCAGAGCAGCCGCCCGGAACGCCCGACAGCCTCGAGATCCAGCGCACTGGCGGCCAGGGCGGCCCGCTCGACGCCCGGTTCGACCACCCGGATGCACGCCTCGGGCACGCGGAAGCGCGACAGGCCCCGGGCGGTGTAGGGGCTGGTGACGATCACCCGACGGACGGCGGCCAGGGCGCGGGCCTCGCTCTCGAACAGGCGTCGTTGACTCTCCTCGTCGAGCCCGGTCTCGTCGGCCAGGGGATGGTGAACGAGGGCGGTGATGGCCAGGCGGTCGGCATGCCGCTCGACCACTTCGGGCAACCCGCCCATGGCCAGGCCGTCGATCACCACCCGGGCACCATCGGGCGACGCCGTCAGGGCCGCCTCCAGACTCCTCCAGGCGGTGGCGTCGGGGTCCGGGAAGCGGCCATCGAGTCCCGTCACCGCGACGCGCCATCCGCGGCGACGCAACTCCACGACCATGCGCGCATCGTAGACATAGCCGCCGGTGAGCTGGCCGGGGTCGCCGGCGACGATCAGGATCAGGTCCGGTGTCGTGTCCTTCTGCCTCTCCATCACAGCTCGCCCTCGTAGCTGGCCCAGGCCACATGGGACTCGTGCAGGGTCACGCGCATGGCGTGCAGCCCACCGGCCGAGTCGCCGAGGCGGCCGAGCTGGATCGCCGTGGCGAGGCGTTCGAAGATCACCCGGGCCATGAATTCGGTGGTGGTATTGCGGCCATGGAACTCGTCGAGTTCGTCGAGGTTGCGGTAGTTGAACTCGGCGAGTACCGCCGACAGTGTCTCGCCGGCGAGGCCGATATCCACCACCAGGTCGTCGGCGTCGAGCTCACGGCGCTGGAAGCAGACGTCGACCACATAGGTGGCGCCGTGGGGGCGCTGGGCGGGGCCGAAGATCTCGCCGCGAAGGCTGTGGGCGATCATGAAGTGGTCGCGAACGGTCAGGCGGTACATGTCGGGAGCTCCGGTCGATTCAAGAGGGGGTCGAGTAGTGCAGGCGGTGGCAGAGCGTCTCGCCCGCCGCGCCGACCAGATGCAGCATCAGCGCCGGCAGCTCGCGGAAGTCGCTCTCGCCGCTGATCAGGGCATCGAGGCGGGGGTCGCACAGCAGCTCGAGGGCCAGCGCCAGCCGGCGGCGATGGTCCCAGCGCGGGCCGTGCTCGGCGGGCAGGCGGCCCACCTGGCTCGAGCGCAGGGTCAGGCGGCGTGAGTGGAAGGCCTCCCCCAGCGGCAGGCCCACCACCTCGTCACCGTACCAGCTCATCTCCACGACGCGTGCCTCCAGTCCCGCGAGCCGCAGGGCCAGCTGCAGGCCCTCCCCGCTGCCGCTGGCGTGGATGACCCGGTCGTTGTCGGGCGCGGCCGTCTCGGGAGTGCGGAAGTCGAGCCCCAGTGCCGCGGCCAGCTCGGCGCGAGCGGGGACCACGTCGATCAATTGCACCCGGGTACCGGGAATCGCCGCACAGAGCCAGGCGACCAGGGCCCCCACCACGCCGGCACCGACCACCGCGACACGATCGCCCACCCCGGGTGAGGCGTCCCACAGGCCGTTGACGGCGGTCTCCATGTTCGCCGCCAGCACCGCCCGGGCCGGCGGCAGTCCATCCGGCAGCGGGGTCACCGCACTCGCCGGCACCACATAGCGGTCCTGATGGGGGTGCAGGCAGAAGACCTCACGGCCCTGCAGGGCGGCCTCGCCGGCCTCTACCACCCCCACGCTGACGTAGCCGTACTTGACCGGACCGGGGAAGTCGCCGGCCTGGAAGGGGGCGCGCATGCGCCGGTATTCGCTTTCCGGCACCCGGCCCAGGAACACCAGGGCCTCGGTGCCCCGGCTGATGCCGCTGTAGAGGGTCCTGACACACACCTCGCCCTCGCGAGGGGCGGCCAGGGGCTCCTCGCGCAGGCCACCCCGGCCGGGGGCCAGGGTCCAGAAGGCGGTGGCGGTGGTGTCTGCCATGGCGATGTTCCTGCTGCATGCTGGCTGTCACGAGCCTTCTGCTACCACGGATCCCGACGGTTCCGACATCCTGGCGGCACCCAATCTTGTCAACCCATCCTCTACAATAATGGTACAAGAATACAAGATTGCATAATTCAATACTGCCAAGGCTCGGGTAGTGGGCTACGTTGTGAAAGTGATCACGCTGCCGCCCAGCATAGCGACAAAGGGCCGGCGCCGTCGCCGGTGCCGCCCTCGGGAGTTCCCATGTCACGTTCCGCCCCTCTTCAGGATCTCACCCCGCGGCCGCATGGGCAGACCGGCCCCACACCGCGACTCGCTGTGGAGCTGGCGACGGGATTCGCCGCGCTGCTCGCGGCCAGCATACTGGCGGGTCAGTGGCTCGGGGCGAGCCTGGCGGTATCCCTGGTGGCCATGACCACGTATCTCGTCCTGGCCGGGCTGGTCCTGCACCGGCTGCCGAACCACCGACGCGGGCTGGGTTGGGCCAACCGGATCACGCTGGCCAGAGGCGCGTTGGTGGCGCTGCTGACCGGGGCCGTGACCGACCCCGACCTGCTGTCGACATGGAGCGGGCCGTTCGCCGGCCTGGCCCTGGTCGCCCTGCTGCTCGACGGCCTGGACGGCTGGGTGGCCCGGCGTAGCGGCACCACCAGCCCCTTCGGTGCCCGCTTCGACATGGAGCTGGATGCCTTCTTCATCCTGGTGCTGTGCCTGGCGCTGATGATGCTCGGCAAGGTCGGCCCCTGGGTGCTGGCCATCGGTACCCTGCGCTACGCCTTCGTGCTGGCGGGCCAGGGCCTGCGCTGGCTGACGGCGCCCCTGCCGGAGAGTCGCCGCCGCAAGGCGATCTGTGTCTGGCAGGTCGCGACGCTGATGGTCTGCCTGCTGCCGGCCGTCGATGCCGCGACAGCGGGTTGGCTGGCGGCGACGGCGCTGGCGGGACTCATCGGGTCGTTTGCCACCGATATCGCCTGGCTCTACCGCCGCGCCGGGCGTCGATGACGGCAGCCCCACCCCCTTCGGAGGAATTCGCGATGTCCACGATGTTCACGTCTCTTCGCTTCCCGACGCTGCCCATGGCGACCGGCCTGGTCGCAGCGCTCGCCCTCACCGCCACGACCGCCGCCGCCGAGCCCCGTACCTACGAGATCGACCCCGAGCACTTCTCCATCGGCTTTCTGACCGAGCATGTCGGCTATGCGGACTTGCTGGGCATGTTTCTGGAGGGCAGCGGTGAATTCGTCTACGACGACCAGACCCGGGAGCTGCACTCGGCCCGGGTGGAGGTCGCCGCCGACAGTGTCTTCACAAATCACGACGAACGCGACAACCACCTGCGCAGCAACGACTTCCTCGACGCCCGCCGTCACGCGACCATCGTCTTCGAGGCCACCGGCTTCGAGGCGCACAGCGACAGCGAAGGCACCCTGGAAGGCGAACTGACCCTGCTCGGC
Source organism: Halomonas heilongjiangensis (assembly GCF_002879645.1). GTDB lineage: Bacteria > Pseudomonadota > Gammaproteobacteria > Pseudomonadales > Halomonadaceae > Halomonas > Halomonas heilongjiangensis. The sequence continues at coordinate 3,694 of NZ_PNRE01000092.1, forward strand.
GAGACCCGCCCCGTGACCCTGGCGGTCACGCTCAACAAGGCCGAGACGTATCCCTTCGGTCATGAGCAATACACCCTGGGCCTGTCGGCACGCACCACCCTCGCACGCAGCGACTGGGGCATGAGCTACGGCGTCGACAGCGGCATGGTCGGCGACGAAGTGGAGCTGATCTTCGAGCTGGAGGCGATTCGACAGTAGATAGGCTGGCAAGTCACGGCCAGGCTGCTAGACTGGCCCTCGACGCTTGACGGGGTGCCGGTGAATCCGGCTGAGATGGCGCAGGTCGGCCGCGAGGTCACCACCAGCGCTGGTCCCGTGGAACCTGATCCGGTTAACGCCGGCGTAGGGAATCAGGCGGTGGGCCAGCCACGCAGCACCTTCCTGGCCCGCCCCCTTCACCTCGCCCGCGCTCCGGATCGCCGCTTCGACCGGAGGCAAGATGGGGTACCGCTTCGACGATCTGACCGCCGCCTGCCAGGACGACTGGCGCCGCTATGTCGAGCACGACTTCGTGCGCCAGCTCGGCGCCGGCTCGCTCGCGCAGGGTGCCTTTCGCCACTACCTGCAGCAGGATTACCTGTTCCTGATCCATTTCGCCCGGGCCTATGCCCTGGCCGCCTACAAGAGCCGCACCCTGGCCGACCTGCGCCAGGCCCATGAGGGGCTCAAGGCGATCGTCGACGTGGAACTCGGCCTGCACGTGGGCTACTGCCGCGACTGGGGCATCGACGAGGCCGACCTGGCCCGGTTGCCCGAGGCCAAGGCCACCCTCGCCTATACCCGCTATGTGCTGGATACCGGCAACCGGGGCGACCTGCTCGACCTTCACGTGGCCTTGGCGCCCTGCCTGATCGGCTACGGCGAGATCGCCAACTGGCTGAATGCCCAGGCCTTCACCGTACGCGGCGAGGCCAATCCCTATGACGCCTGGATCGCCATGTACGAGGGCGACGACTTCCAGGGCGCCATGCGCGCCGAGCTGGAGTGGCTCGATGCGCGCCTGGCCGACGTCACCCCGGCGCGCTTCCAGGAGCTGTCGGGGGTATTCCGCGACGCCACGCGACTCGAGATCGACTTCTGGCAGATGGGGCTGGAGCGCACCGACTGACCGCCTGGTTCCATCGACAGACCCGCGCTGGCCCTGGTCAGGCCGGACGCGGCGGGCAAGATAGAGACTTGCCAAGCAATCGACCACCACGCTTGACGGGGTGCCGTTGAAGACGGCTGAGATCATGCGGCGCACGCGCCCGAGCATGGATCCCGTTGAACCTGAACTGGCTAGGACCAGCGTAGGGATCAAGCGACATGCAGGCTCGGCAAGACCCGACACCCTGCCCCTGTCACTTCCCACCTGTCCTCCCTGACAACACCCCCAGACGTGACACCCCCTAGGGAGAACAACCGATGAGCAAGACCCAGCACTTCCTCGCCGAGACCGCCCGCGTCGACGCCGCCGCCATCCAGCCGCTGCCCGGCTCGCGCAAGGTCCATGTCGAAGGCTCGCGCCCGGACATCCGCGTGCCCTTCCGCGAGATCTCGCTGTCGCCGACCAGGACCTCTGGGGCCGACGAGGAGAACCCGCCGCTGCTGGTCTACGACACCTCGGGCCCCTACACCGATCCGGACGTCAGTATCGACCTGCGCCGCGGCCTGCCCGAACTGCGTCGTGCCTGGATCGAGGAGCGCGACGACACCGAGTTCCTCGACGGACCCACCAGCGAATACGGGCAGCGCCGGGCCAACGACCCCATGCTCGCCCAGCTGCGCTTCGACCTGACCCGCACCCCAAGGCGCGCCAAGGCCGGCAGGAACGTCACCCAGCTGCACTATGCCCGCCAGGGCATCATCACCCCGGAGATGGAATTCATCGCCATTCGCGAGAACCAGCGGCGCCAAGCCCTGGGGACCGAGGAAGTCGAGCGCATCCTCGGCCACCAGCACCCGGGCCAGGGCTTCGGCGCGCGGCTGCCCGAGGAGATCACCCCGGAGTTCGTGCGCCAGGAAGTGGCGGCGGGCCGCGCCATCATCCCCAACAACATCAACCACCCCGAGTCCGAGCCGATGATCATCGGCCGCAACTTCCTGGTGAAGATCAATGGCAACCTGGGCAACTCGGCGGTGACCTCCTCCATCGAGGAGGAGGTCGACAAGATGACCTGGGGAATCCGCTGGGGCGCCGACACCATCATGGACCTCTCCACCGGCCAGAACATCCACGAGACCCGCGAGTGGATCATCCGCAACGCGCCGGTGCCCATCGGCACCGTGCCGATCTACCAGGCCCTGGAGAAGGTCAATGGGGTCGCCGAGGACCTCACCTGGGAGGTGTTCCGCGACACCCTGATCGAGCAGGCCGAGCAGGGCGTGGACTACTTCACCATCCACGCCGGGGTGCTGCTGCGCTATGTGCCACTGACCGCCAAGCGCGTCACCGGCATCGTTTCCCGTGGCGGCTCGATCATGGCCAAGTGGTGCCTGTATCACCACCAGGAGAGCTTCCTCTACACCCACTTCGAGGAGATCTGCGAGATCTGCAAGCAGTACGACGTGGCGTTCTCCCTGGGTGATGGCCTGCGCCCCGGCTCGGTGGCCGACGCCAACGACGAGGCCCAGATGGCCGAGCTCAAGACCCTCGGCGAGCTGACCCACATCGCCTGGAAGCACGACGTGCAGGTGATGATCGAGGGCCCCGGCCACGTGCCCATGCACCTGGTCAAGGAGAACATGGACAAGCAGCTCGAGTACTGCGACGAGGCGCCCTTCTACACCCTCGGCCCGCTGGTCACCGACATCGCCCCGGGCTACGACCACATCACCTCGGGCATCGGCGCGGCGATGATCGGCTGGTTCGGCTGCGCCATGCTCTGCTACGTGACCCCCAAGGAGCACCTGGGCCTGCCCAACAAGGACGACGTCAAGACCGGCATCATCACCTACAAGATCGCCGCCCACGCCGCCGACCTCGCCAAGGGCCACCCGGCCGCCCAGCGCCGCGACAATGCCCTGTCCAAGGCGCGCTTCGAGTTCCGCTGGGAGGACCAGTTCAACCTCGGCCTCGACCCGGACACGGCCCGCGAGTACCACGACGAGACCCTGCCCAAGGACTCGGCCAAGGTGGCCCACTTCTGCTCCATGTGCGGCCCCAAGTTCTGCTCCATGAAGATCAGCCAGGAGGTGCGCGACTACGCCAGCGAGCATGGCCTCGACGGCGACCAGGAAGCCGTCATGAAGGGCATGGAGGAGCAGGCGGAGAAGTTCCGCAACAAGGGCAGTGAGCTCTACCAGGAGGTATAGGGCGCGACGCGACCCGGGAAACGGAACGTCCCGTCGCTACCGAGTAGCGACGGGACGTTTTTTCATGCGCCGGGGGCCGGTTCGGCCACCACCGCGATCAGAACCGATAGGTCAGACCGACGCTGGCGGCGTCGAAGGTATTGTCGTCCTGGTCCAGGTAGCGCATGTAGTCGGCTCCGACCGCCAGGTTCGACGTCAGGTCGAACTCGGCGCCGGCCCCGTAGGAGAAGTCGGTCTCACGCTCACTGCCTTCGAACGGACCGACGGTGAACGAGCCCTTCATTTCGCTGACGCCCGCCAGACCGTAGAGCCGAAACTGATCGCCGAGTGGCAGGATGCCCTTGGCATAGGCACCGACCACATGATCGAGTTCGAACTCCACCCCGCGGTTGGTGTCGGAGCCGCCGGTCCCCAGGTGGCCCTCGACGGCGAAATAGTCGTTGAACTGGACACCGCCGCGCAGGCGAAGCCCGGTGCTTTCGGCCGTGGGCCCACCATCGGGATTCAACTCCCAGAACATGGCATCGCCACCGATGTAGGGCTGGATGCTCATGGGCTGTTGCGCCTGGGCGGTCGCGGACAAGGCCCCCGCGGTCAGCAGAGCGGAAACAGACGAAATGGCAAGTGTCTTCATGGTGCACCTCCAATTAGGAAACGGCGTTTCCCTACGCAGCGGCCATTCTGGTACAGCGCATACCCGTGTGCAACCCCCCCCGACTCACCCGCGTCGCGAAATGCTCAGCAGCAGGATGCCCCCGAGCACGATGGCCCCGCCGACCAGCTGGCCGGCGGAGAGCATCTGGCCCAGCACCAGGTAACCCAGCACCAGCGACGCGACCGGCTCCACGTTCATCACCGGGGCGTTGCGTGCCATGTCCAGCCGGGGCAGCGAGACGAACAGGATCGCGAAACCCACGCCGTAGAGCAGGGCCAGGGACAGCAGCCCCACCCAGCCGGTGGGGCTGGCCGGCAGGGCCATGCCGCCCGGCACCAGCCCACTGACGCCGGCCAGCGCCATGATGCCGAACACGATGGTCATGGTCAGCAGGCTGCGCACCGAGTTGCTCACCGCGGCCAGGCGGTGCTGGGTGATCCACAGCGCACAGGCGAAGGCCGTGGCGGCGACCAGGCCGAAGCCGACCCCCACCGCCCAGTCGGGTCCCATGGCCTCCGGTGAGGCGAGCCAGGTCGGGATGTCGAGCACCACGACCAGTCCCACCAGGATGGTCGCCATGATCACCACCGCCCGGGCGGTGGGCCTCGGCCCCCCCAGCGCCCAGGTGAGCAGCGCCAACTGGAGGGGAAAGGTGTTCATCAACAGCAGCGCCACCACCACCGGAATACGCGCCACCGCCGAGTAGAGACAGAGACTCTGTATCGCCACCAGCACCCCCACCGCCAGCTGCCAGCGACGGGTGCCCGGGGGCAGCGCGATCCGCCGCCGCTTGATCAATACCAGCCCCACCAGTACCACCAGCGCCACGCTGGAGCGCGCCAGGATCGCCACCAGTAGCCCGGTGCCCTCGTCGAAGGCCAGCCGGGCGGCCACGTGGTTGGCGGCGAACAGGGTGGCCAGCCCGAGCATCAGCAGGATGGCCAGGTGGCGGGGAAAGGGCTGAACGACAGCCGCGGCGGCAGGCGAAAGGGACATGGGACGCGATTCCGGTGTGCGACAGGGCAACGAATAGGCCAGAATGCCAGCGAAGCCGATAGAAGGCTAACGGTATTCACGACTCTCTGACGCAGCGCAGCATGAGAGCGTCGGCCGTCAGAAGGCCCCGGATTCGCCGGTGGCCGGCCGCGCCACGGTGTTCGTCTTCCCCGGCCTCAGCACCGGCAACACCACCTAACAAGGCGGTGCAGCGCAGCGCCCGGGTGGTCAGCGTCGCCCCCTTTCTGCAGGGCCTGACGGAACGCGCTCTATCCCGCTCGCCTCTGTCGGCCTAGAGTGGAAGCATACTTTGTTCTCTACGCAGCAGGAGGCACGCCCATGACCGCGCAAGACCGACCCACGGCCTTGGCAGGAAACGGGAGACGCGCTCAGCTATCGCTCTTCGCACGCAACTTCTTCAAGCACCCCCGCATGCTGGGCTCGATCATCCCCAGCTCCCCCTTTCTGGTTCGGCGATTGGTCGAGCGGATCGACTGGCAGAACACCCGGGTCGTCGTCGAATACGGGCCCGGAGTCGGGACCATCACCCGGGAGCTCCTGCGCCACATGCCACCGGAGTTGACCCTGCTGGCGCTGGAGACCAATCAGGAGTTCGTCGACTTCCTCCAGCAGTCGCTGCCAGATCCCCGGCTCCGAGTGGTGCGGGGCTCCGCCGAGACGATCCAGGCCGAGCTGACCCGCCTGGGGCTGCCCGCCGCCGACTACGTGGTGGCCGGCATCCCCTTCAGCACCATGCCGGCCACGAGCCGCGAGTCCATCCTCATGAACAGCCTCGACGCGCTCTCGCCCCAGGGCTCCATGCTGATCTACCAGTTCTCCTCCAAGGTATTACCCGACCTGCACCGCGTCTTCTCCGACGTAGAGTGCGATTTCGAGCCCCTCAACATTCTCCCGGCGAAGCTCTACTACTGCCGCCCCTGAGGCGCCTGCCCGACCACCGCACCGACTGGAGAGATGGACCGCCAGCTTCTGAGGCCTGGGATCGCCGGGATCCCCTGCGCCACTGACGGCCATCCGGCGGGCATTGACTCTGCAAGGCGGCATCACTTCCTTCCTATCGAGCCCATTGGCGGACACCTCCGGAGCGTGCAATGCTTGAAGCCCGTCCTCGGTGCCTCTGGCGCTGGCTATCCGGGGATCGGGAGAAGGCTACCGGCATTCCCGACTTTCTGACGCAATGCAGCATTGCCAGACTGATGTCTTCCTCTCTTGCCTGCCCTGCCTTTCCAAGGACTGCCGATGAACGATCCGGTGCTGGTCATCAACTGTGGCTCTTCCTCGATCAAGTACGCCCTGATCGCCGCCGACCCCGATGCCCCGCGCCTGGCGGGCCTGGCCGAACGACTGGGCGGCAGCGATGCCCGCCTGAAGGGGCTCGACAGCCGCGGCGAACCGTTCGAGCGAGCCCTGGCCGGCGAGGATCATGTCCGGGCCCTGGAGGCGATCCTCGACGGCCTCGAGGGGCAGCGGCCCGGCGCCGTGGGGCACCGCATCGTGCATGGCGGCGAACGGTTCACCCGGGCCACCCTGATCGACGATGCGGTGGTGGCGGCCATCGAGGAGACCGCCGCCTTGGCCCCCCTGCACAACCCGGCCAACCTCCAGGGCGTGGCGGCCACCCGCCAGCTGTTCCCCGAGCTGCCCCAGGTCGCGGTGTTCGACACCGCCTTCCACCAGACCCTGCCGCCGCGGGCCTACCGCTACGCCCTGCCGGAGGCGCTCTACCGTGACCATGGCATCCGCCGTTACGGCTTCCACGGCACCAGCCACGCCTACGTCAGTACCCGTGCCGATGCCCTGAGCAGCCTCGAGGGCGGCGGCTGGTTGACGGCGCACCTGGGCAACGGCTGCTCCACCGCCGCCGTCCGGGGAGGCCGAAGCCTCGATACCAGCATGGGCCTGACCCCGCTGGAGGGCCTGGTGATGGGCACCCGCAGCGGCGACGTGGACCCTGGCCTGCATTCGCACCTGGCCCGCCGGCTCGGCTGGCCCCTGGAACGCATCGACGAGGTGCTCAACCGCGGCAGCGGCCTGCTGGGGCTCTCCGGGCTGACCCACGACATGCGCGAACTGGAGGCCGCCGCCGAGGAGGGCCATGCCGGTGCCCAGCTGGCCATCGAGGTATTCTGCTATCGTGTCGCCAAGTCGCTGGCGGCGCTCTCCTGCGCCCTGCCCCGCCTCGACGGCATCGTCTTCACCGGCGGCATCGGCGAGAACTCGCCGCTGGTGCGGGAAAAGGTGGTCGACCACCTGCCCCACTTCGGCCTCGGCCTCGACCGTGCCGCCAATGCCGCGACGGTGCGCGGCCGCGAGGGGCGCATCGACGGCCGCCACCCCGCCGCCCCGCGGCTGTGGGTGATCCCCACCGACGAGGAAGGCCGCATCGCCGAGGAAACCCGCCAGCTACTGGGAGGTACGGCCCCATGACGCCCAGCGAGATCCCCGACGCGCCCCAGACCCTGCTGCTGGTGCCCACCAGCGAGGGTACCGGCCTGACCTCCACCTGCCTGGGGCTGATCCGGGCGCTCGACGCCATCGGCCTCAAGGCCGGCTTCCTCAAGCCGCTGCGCCAGGACGAACTCAACGGCCCGGGGCCCGACCGCTCCACGGCGCTGGTCGCCAGTACCCTGGGGCTGCGCCCGCCGCCACCGATTCCCCAGCCCCAGATGGAGCGGCTGCTACGCGACGACCGTCTGGACGTGCTGATGGAGCAGGTGGTGGAACTGCAGGATCAGGCGATCGCGGCCCATCGCGAACACCCACCGGAACTACTGGTGGTGGAGGGTCTCGTTCCCACCCGCCACGGCACCTACGCCACCCAGCTCAACGCCCAGATGGCCCACGCCCTCAATGCCCGGGTGATCCTGGTGGGTACCGGCGACATGGCCGACCCCCGGACCCTGGCCGAACAGCTCGACATGCACGCCCGCGCCTTCGGCGGGGTGAGTTCCAGTCGCACCCTGGGCTGCATCCTGATGCGCCTGCACAACCTGCCGAGTGCCGGCCAGCACGAGGCCGCCCTGGCCCCGGGCACCGCCCCCCCGATGCTCGACGCCGCCCAGCTCGCCGAACTGCGTCGCCACTCGCCGGCGCTGGCCACCGATCGTTTCCACCTGATCGGCGCGGTGCCCTACGCCCCCTCGCTCAACGCCCCGCGGGTGCTCGACGTGGCCCGCGCCCTGAACGCCCGCTTCCTCAGCGAGGGCGAGGCGGCGAGCCGACGGGTGCTCTCGACCAGCCTCTGCGCCCGCAGTGCCGCCAACGCCCTGCACGTGTTCCGGCCCGGCAGCCTGATCGTCACCTCGGGAGACCGCGACGACATCGTGCTCGCCACGGCGCTGGCGGCCATGAACGGCGTCCCCATGGCCGGGGTGCTGCTGACCAACGGCTACCTGCCCGGCGAGAACATGATCGAGATGTGCCGCCCGGCGCTGAAGACCGGCCTGCCGGTGCTCACCGTGGATACCGACAGCTTCACCACGGCGCAGGACCTCGGCCAGATGGGCAACGACATCCCGGTGGACGACCTGGAGCGGGCCGAACGGGTCACCGCCTTCGTCGCCGCCCACCTCGACCTGCAGTGGCTCAAGGATCACCTCAATCATGGCTACACCCGCCGGCTCTCCCCCTCGGCGTTCCGCCACCAGCTGGTCAAGCTGGCCCAGCGCGCCGACCGGCGCATCGTGCTGCCAGAGGGCGACGAACCACGCACCGTGGAAGCCGCCGCGATCTGCCAGCGCCGCGGTATCGCCCGCTGCGTGTTGCTCGGCAAGCGCGAGGAGATCGAGGAGGTGGCCCGCAACCGTGGCATCGAACTGCCCTCGGGGCTCGAGATCATCGACCCCGACAGCATCCGCGACCGTTACGTGGCCCCCATGGTCGAGCGGCGCACCGGCAAGGTGAACGAGTTGACCGCCGAGGCGCAGCTCCACGACAACGTGGTGCTCGGCACCATGATGCTGCTGCTCGACGAGGTCGATGGCCTGGTCTCGGGGGCCGTGCATACCACCGCCAACACCGTGCGGCCCGCCTTCCAGCTGATCAAGACCGCTCCCGGCTATCGCCTGGTGTCGTCGATCTTCTTCATGCTGCTGCCCGAGCAGGTGGTGGTCTACGGCGACTGCGCGGTGAACCCCGACCCCGACGCCGAGGCCCTGGCCGAGATCGCCCTGCAGAGCGCCCGCTCCGCCCAGGCCTTCGGTATCGAGCCCCGGGTGGCAATGATCAGCTACTCCACCGGGGAGTCCGGCAGCGGCGTCGACGTGGAGAAGGTGCGCCAGGCCACCCGCCTGGCCCGGGAGCAGTCGCCGGACCTGCTGATCGACGGCCCGCTGCAGTACGACGCCGCCGCCATCGAGAGCGTCGGTCGACAGAAGGCCCCCGACTCGCCGGTGGCCGGCCGCGCCACGGTGTTCGTCTTCCCCGACCTCAACACCGGCAACACCACCTACAAGGCGGTGCAGCGCAGCGCCCGGGTGGTCAGCGTCGGCCCCATGCTGCAGGGTCTCGACAAGCCGGTGAACGACCTCTCCCGCGGCGCCCTGGTCGACGACATCGTCTACACCATCGCGCTGACCGCCATCCAGGCGGCCCAGAACGAGATCACGAATCAGGGCAAGCGAACGGTGTCAGGCACCGATTCGACCCAAGGCGGGTGACGAGGGCTCGGCCTGGCCGCGACGCGGCATACGCCCCGCCAGAAAGGCACCCCGCCCCGCCTCGACCGCCAGCTTCATCGCCCTGGCCATCTGGATCGGCCGCGGCGAGTGGGCGATCGCCGAGTTCATCAGGACCGCATCACATCCCAGCTCCATCGCCATGGCGGCCTCGGAGGCCGCACCGATGCCGGCGTCGACCAGCACCGGAACACCGGCCTGCTCGATGATCAGCCGGATGTTGTGCGGGTTCTGGATGCCACAGCCTGAGCCGATCAGCGATCCCAGCGGCATGACCGCGCAACAGCCCAGCTTCTCCAGCTCGAGCGCCACGATGGGGTCATCGCTGGTATAGGCCATGACGTCGAAGCCGTCCCGCACCAACGCTTCGGCGGCCTTGATGGTTTCGACCACGTCGGGATAGAGCGTCTTCGCGTCGCCCAACACTTCGAGCTTGACCAGGTTGTGACCCTCCAGCAGTTCGCGAGCGAGCTTGCAGGTCCGCACGGCATCGCGAGCGTTGTAGCAGCCTGCCGTATTCGGCAGCAACGTATAGCGATCCGGCGACACCACATCGAGCAGATTCGGTTCACCTAGCGCCTGCCCGAGGTTTGTTCGCCGCACGGCAAAGGTCACGACCTGCGTACCACTCGCCTCCAGCGCCCGGGCCGTCTCGTCGAAGTCCCGGTACTTTCCCGTTCCTACCATCAGGCGAGACGTGAAGTGCCTGCCCGCCACCATCAGGGGCGTATCCTCTGCCAATTGTTTCAGCATCCCGCCATCCTCGTCGATCCGCATCAGCCACCTCCGATGGCATGCACGATTTCGATACGGTCGCCATCGGAAATCCGCACCTCGTCGTGGCGACTGCGCGGCACGATTTCCTCATTCAGCTCAACCGCCACGCGCCGCCTTTGCAGTTCATGGGCCACCAGCAGTTGGTGGATCGTGGTCTCCGGGTTCAGCAAGCGACACTCGCCATTTATCCAGACGCGCATCAGATACTCACCACGCCGAACAGAATGAACACCAGTACCAGTGCCAGCAGGAACAGGGTTTCGGCCACCATCAGGATGACCGGCTTCCACCCCACCACGGCCAGCTTCTGGAACGAGGTCTTGATCCCCAGTGCCGCGATGGCCGTGACCAGGCACCAGCGTGACAGGTCCGTCATGCCGTCGGCGACGCTCACCGGTATCGCGCCCAGGCTGTTGATGATCACCAGCACCACGAAGGCAACCAGGAAACCGGGCAGCCTCGGCACCTTGCTCCTGCCTTCGTGGCCCTCGCTATGGCGGAAGAGGAAGGTGAAGCACATCACGACCGGAACCAGCATCGCCACACGCATCAGCTTGACGAACGTCGAGACGTCGCCGGCTTCCTCCGAGATCATGTACCCCGCCCCGACGACCTGGGCCACATCATGGATCGTGCCCCCCAGAAACACCCCGGCCTGCTGGTCCGTCAGGCTCAACACCCCGACGACCAGTGGATAAAGCACCATCGCCGCCGTGGACAGGGTCGTGACGCCCACGACCGTGAGAATGGTGTTGCGTTCGCTGTTGGCCCCGCGCGGCATGACCGCCGACAGCGCCAGCGCCGCCGAGGCGCCGCAGATGGCGACCGCGCCTCCCGTCAGCAGCCCCATGTCACGATGCAACCCCATCAGTCTGGCCAGCAGTGCCCCCATCAGGATGGTCAGCACCACGCCGGCCACCACCGTGACAATCGGCCCGATCCCCAGGGAGGTGACCTGTTCGATGGTGATCCGCACACCGAGCAGCGCAACGCCGAAGCGCAGGATGGTCCGGGCGGCAAACTCGATCCCCGCCACGCAGCGCCCCTCCTCCGACAGGAAATGCAACGACATGCCGAACAGCAGGGCATACAGCAGCGTGGGACCACCATAGTGGTCGGCAATGAACGTCGTGGCCAGGGCAATGGTGATGCAGATCAGCACGCCCGGCATGACGTGCGGGAACCCCTCGGCCGCCGTTCGCGAAAAGGTGATCGGGCTACGCATGGCTCGCTTACCACGTTCAATGATCATGTTGTCACTTCCTTTCAATACTCCGGGCACGAACTTGCCCGCAGTGCATGAAATGCACCGTGAGACGCTCGACCTGGTTCAAGAAAAACTGGCAATGGACTCGGTCTTGATGAGCCCTTCCGCCGAGGGTTACTCGGGTGGTGGCACGACCACGACCGGAATGTGACTTCTCTTCAGGACACCCCGCGTCACCTTTCCTGCATAGGAGGCGGTAAAGCCGTGCTTGTTGGAGGCCATCACGACCAGGTCGCAGCCCAGCCTCGAGGCCATGCCGACAATCACCTTGGCCGGGTAGCCCTCGGCCACCTCCAGGCTGGCAACCCGGGTGGCGCCGGACTCATCTCCCTCGCCATGGAGGCTCCAGAAGTTTGCCATCTTGTCTTCCAGCTGCTGTCTCGCTTCGTCCAGGCGCTTGCGGATGAGCCCCTGCAGGGTCTTCTTGTCGCGAATATTGACACGCAGCGTGTTCATGACGTCATCATCCAGCGACTTGACGGCATGGAGGACATGCAGCTTCGCCCCGGTGGCAAGTGAAAGCCTGAAGGCCTGCTCCAGTACCACATGGCTGTCACTGCGAAGCCCGACACAGCAAAGAATGTTTTCGATTGACCTGTCCATATTTCCTCCGTCACCTCGGATGACACCTGCACTTCGCCTGGCCAGCCTTCGGCGCCGACATACCGATTCCCGACCTAATAGCCCATCACTCCCGGCAGCCAGAGAGAAATCTGCGGAACATAGGCAATAATGAAGAGCGCAATAATTGATGCAGCGGCAAACGGCAAGGCACGATAGGAGATTTCCTCGATGGAGGCCCCGCCAATTCCCGAGGCAACGAACAGGTTCTCGCCGAGCGGCGGTGTCTGGAAGCCGATCGCCAGTGCGCAGACGACCACGATACCCACATGGACGGGATCGGCCCCCAGCATGTACATGATGGGCAGCAAGACGGGCGTCAGGATCATGATGGCCGCCAGGGTCTCCATGAACATGCCGACGAACAGCAGGAACATGATGATCAGCGCCCAGATGATGTACATGTTCTGGGTGAAATCCAGCATGGCCGACGCAATGTAAGCCGGGACACGCTGTTCGACCAGCAACCTACCGAAGACAGTCGCGGTGAACAGGATCAGCAGCACTCGCCCACTGATCCAGGTCGTGGTTTCCAGTGTCTTCATTGCCGGCCGGAACTTCAGCTCCTTATGGATGAAGATCCCCACGATCAGCGTATAGAAGATGGCGACGATGGCCGACTCCGTCGGCGTGAACACCCCGGAGTAGATACCACCGAGGATGATGATGGGTGCCAGGATCGACCAGATCCCACGACGCAGTGCCTTCTTGATCGCCTCAGTCGACCAGTGATCGGTCAGGCCACGATACCCATGTTTCCTCGACAGAAGATAATTCATGATCAGCAGGCAACCGGCAATCACTATGCCGGGGAAGATACCGGCAATGAACAACTTGGGAATCGACAAGGTCTGGAAGCCGCCGTGTGCCGCCACCGCTTCCGGGGGCGGTGTCATGCCCATGCCGGTGATACCGAAGATGACCATGGGGATGGAGGGGGGGATCACGACGCCCAGGCCACCGGAGGAGGCGGTAATGGCGGATGCATATCCCCGATCGTAGTGCCGCTGCACCATGGCCGGGATCATCAACATGCCGACGGCAGCCGTGGTAGCCGGCCCCGAGCCGGAGATGGCACCGAAGAACATGCAGGCGAAGACCGTTGCCGCCGCGAGCCCCCCCGTTGCCGGCCCGGCGAACGCCTCGGCGATGTCGACCAGCCGGCGTGAGATCCCCGCGGCTTCCATCAGGGCCCCGGCGAGGATGAAGGCGGGCAATGCCATGAGCGGGAAGGAGCCAACCGAGGTAAAGGCGATCTGGACAAAGGTGGCCGGATTCTGGCCAATATAGAGGAAGGCCGCCAGGGCCGATACACCAAGAGACGCCGTTATGGGAGCTCCCAGCAATAGCAGCAGGAAAAAGGTACCAAACAACACATATACGATAATGGGATCCATGACGTTGTCTCCGATCACTCAGCTCTTGTCGTGAGTTTCATTTTGCGTGCGCTTCATCTCTTCGATTTGCGCATCTTCCGGACCCATGATCTGCCGGTTCATCACATGCTTGACATACATGTTCTGTAGAATTCGAACAGACATGACCAGGAACGCAAGCGGGAGGATCAGGTAGAAGTACTTCATTGGAACCCCCATCGTCTGGGACTTCCAGAACACATTCATGCGATTGAACACGAAGTCGTAACTCAGATAGACGAAATACAGATTGAACCCCACCCAGATCAGGTCAGTGACTATATTGCAAACCTTCTCGACAACACGAGGAAAGAACTTGAACTGGAATGTCACGCGATTATGGGCCGACATCTTGGCTGCGTACACTGCCCCCATATAGGCAAACCAGACGAAAGCATAAGTAGCCAACTCATCGCCCCAGGCCAATGAGCCGCTGAATACATTACGCAGCACAATCTGAACAAACAGCAAAACCACGAAGAACACCAGGAGGAACTGGCATATATAGTTTTCCAGATTGTCGAATATCTTCAGTAGCAGCTGTTTCATGACGGTCGCCCCCGATGCCTTGCCTGATGTTTTCCGAACGCTGCACCGTCGCCACCCAGTGCAGCGTTCACGGAAATTCGGCTGTTAGTTCAGGTCCCGACCCAACGCCTGTAGCGCCTCCGCCAGTCGCTCCTCGCCGCCGATGCTGTCATAGAAACGCGGCCAGATGCTCGAGGCACGCTCGATCCATTCGCTCTCGCCATTGGCGGGCTCGATGATCTGCATGCCGTGCTCTTCCACCAGGGCCTGCTTGATGCTTTCTTCCGATTCCAGCAGGTAGTCATAGCTGTGGGTGGTGGCTTCTCGGCCCGCTTCCAGCACGATCTCCTGCATATCGGGGCTCAGGCTCTGGAACTTGGATTCGCTCATGATCAGCGGCTCCAGCGAGAACACGTAGCAGATATCGGTGATGTAGTCCTGCACCTCATAGAACTTCATGGCATTGATGGTGATATAGGGGTTGTCCTGCCCATCCACGACGCCCTGCTGCAGGGCCGTGAAGGTCTCCGACCAGGCCATCGGCAGCGGATTGACTCCCCACTCCTGATAGGAGGCAATCATGATCTCGTTGCGGGGCACGCGAATGGTAAGCCCTTTCAGGTCATCCGGGGTGGCGACCGGCTTGCTGGAGTTGCTCAGCACACGACACCCAGAATAGGCCCAGGAAAGCACCCTGACCCCGGCATCCCGGATGGTATTTTCGGCCAGCTGCTGGCCGATCTCACCCTGGGTGAGGGTCTTGGCATCTTCAGGACTGGTAATCACATACGGCAGCGTGAGAACACCTACCGTGGGGGAAAAGGGAGTGATGTTGTTGATCGCCAGGACCGAGAGATCCAGCAATCCCATACTGGCGCTGCTGACCGTATCCTGCTCGCTACCCAATTGGCCGTTGGGAAACATGTCGACGGTCACCTGGCCATCCGTCTTTTCATGGATCAGTTCGGCAAACTTCTCCCCCATCGCATACTGGGTACCGCCCTGGGCATCTCCCAGCGCCATGCGCCAGGTTTCGGCCAGCGCATTCTGGCTGATGACGGCACTGACGGCCGCCGCGGCTACGGAAAACATCATCTTGTTCATGCCACTCTCCCAGCAATGTCTTGTTATTGACTTGTACTCACCCTGGAACAGCCACCTGGTTCGTCTTGTCTGAATCGGGCTGTTCCATGAGGTTCACTTTACCCCCCCGACACCGGGGCACTAGTACCAGACACCACCCGTCGATTGGTCCAGCCCCCGGCATGGTGATGTCATCGACCAATCAGGCCACCATCGCCGCTGAGCGGGTGATGCAACCCACTGATTTTTCGATTGTCTAACTGGACATCGAGGCACATTCTTGGCATGTTCGAAGGTCGTGGGTGCCGGCGCCCGAGCCCCACTCCCTTGCATCGACTCGCCAGACCCTTCCCGGGGATGGCTTTCATCGTGGGCCAACCATGAGCCAGCTACTGTTTCATCTCGATTCAAGCCTTCCGGCGAGCCTCCAGCAGCAACTGCGTGAACAGATCGTGCATGCCATCCTGGATGGACATATCCCGCTCGATGAGGCACTTCCTTCCAGCCGCAAGCTGGCGCGCGAGCTACAGGTGGCGCGTAACACCGTGATGCTGGCCTACGAGCAGTTGCTCGACGACGGCTATCTGATTGCCAAGAGTCGCAGCGGCTACTTCGTGAATCCGGAAATCCTGGAAGGTCGAGCCGAGAAACCGGTGCGTCTCAACGATATCGACGCCGAGCGTATGCCCTGGGAAAGGCTGCTCACGGTCCGGCCCTCGCAGCAGGAAACCATTCAGAAACCCAGTGACTGGCATCGATACGACTACCCCTTCCTGTACGGGCAGATCGATCCGGCCCTCTTTCCGACTCAACACTGGCGGGAATGTGGTCGAGACTCCATGAGCGTGCCGGCCATTCGCAGCTGGTCGGTCGACCACCTCAACGATGATGACCCACTGTTGATCGAGCAGATTCACAAGCGGCTGCTCCCCCGGCGTGGCGTCTGGGCCAAGCCCGAGGAAATTCTCGTCACGGTCGGCACCCAGCAGGCACTGTGGATCGCCGCCATGCTGCTGTTGAAGCCGGGTCGGCAGTTCGGAATGGAGAATCCCGGCTATGTGGACATGTACAATATCGCCCGGATGTTCACCGACGATATCCGCCTGTTGCCGGTGGACGAGCAGGGCATGCGACCGGTCGAGGAGCTGACGCAGTGTTCCCTGGTCTACGTGACACCCAGCCACCAGAGCCCCACGACGGTGACCATGCCACTCGAGCGGCGGCGGCAGCTGCTCGATATGGCCGAGATCGAGAACTTCCTGATCATCGAGGACGACTACGACAGCGAGACCAACTACCTCAGTAATCCCACGCCGGCGCTCAAGAGCCTGGACCGGCATAGTCGTGTCATCTATGTCGGCAGTCTTTCCAAGACCCTGGCACCCGGCCTGCGACTGGGCTACATGGTCGCCCACCCGACGCTCATCCGCGAGGCCCGCGCCCTGCGGCGACTGATGCTGCGCCACCCGCCGACCAACAACCAGCGCGCCCTCGCCCTCTTCCTCGACCGGGGTTATCACGACGCGCTGCTCAGGCAGATCCACCAGACGTTCGAGAACCGCTGGCACTGCATGAGCGAGGCGCTGAAGCGTCATCTGCCGACCTTCGATACCCCCTCGACGTTCGGTGGTTCCTGCTTCTGGGTCCGCGGCCCCGAAGGACTGGACTGCACGCGGCTTCAGGCACTGGCTCGTGCCGAGGGCATCCTGGTCGAATGCGGCAACCTGCACTACTTCGATCGTCCCGGCAGCGAATACCTGCGCCTGGGTTTTTCCGCCATTCCCGAAGAACGCATCGAGCCAGGCATCGAACGCCTGGCTCGATTGATCCCCGAGGCCATGCGTACGGGGTAGCCGCCTCACCGGCACCCCGGCGATCAGACTCCTCCGAGTGGTTGAAGATCGGCCACCAAGGCATCGAAACGCTCACCCGACCGGCCGATGCAAACCAGCTGACAGCGCCCGGGGCTACCAACTGCCGGCTGCCAGGTGACTCGGTCTCCGCTGAATTGAAGAAGTTGGCGAGGCGAACGGTCCTGCCGGTACAGGAATCCCTTGGCACGCAACAGCGCATCCCGGTAATCAAGCAGCAGCCGCTGCAAGCGTTCGGCATCGACCGGGGTGCAGATCGGCACGCTGACGGACGTCCACCCTCCCCCGGACACGGGGATATGATAAAGCGGCTTGGGAGCGGCTTGCGCTGGTGCCGGGGCTAGTGTGGCGAAGGACGCTTGACGATCCATGTTCTCGATGCGTGCCGCCGGATTGAGCCGACGGAGCAAGGCGATCAGCCATGCCTCCTCGGCACTGTCATCGGATGCCAGACGATTGACCAGGATACGACTCGCGGCATGCAGCTGCGCCCGCCAGGTCTCGGCCGTGAACGGGTCGACGTGGTGGCGCCTGGCCTGGCTACCATCCACCAGACACACCACCTCCGCCAGATCGAGCCGCCTCGACACCTTGGCGATGTCCGCGATTCGTGCCGGGTCGGCGACCCCGCTGGTCTCGATGAACACGGCATCGGGACGATCATGCAGGCGCATGGCCTTGGCCAGCTGTTCCGCCAGGGTTCCCCCCAGGGTGCAGCAGATGCAGCCATTGCTCAGCTGTAGCATCTGCTCGTCACGGTAGTCGATCAGCTCGGCATCGATATTGATGTCGCCGAAGTCGTTGATCACGATCAGCGAGTTGTCCGATATGCCGCCTCGAATGAGCGCATTGAGGAAGGTGGTCTTCCCCGCCCCGAGAAAACCGCCGATGACTGTCAAGGGTACCTTGGAGAGCTTATTCGGCGACATGCACTCGACCTCCCAGTACCGTAGCCAGCACCCCGATATCCTTGAGGTCTCTGGGGTGACAGTCCAACGGGTTCTGGTCGAGCACCGTCATGTCGGCAAATTTCCCGATCTCCAGGCTCCCCACCAGGTGATCCAGGCGCAGGGTATAGGCGGCACCGAGCGTGATCATTTCCAGCGCTTCCCACACCGAGACGCGCTCATGCTCGCCGAGCACCTGCCCGGAGGCCGTTTCACGCATCACCGCGCACCATGCCGTGAACAAGGGGCCCAGCGGCGTGACGGGGGCATCACTATGCACGGCAACGGGAATGCCCAACCGTCGGGCCGTTGCCAGCGGCTCCAGCCGCTGGCAACGTTCATGGCCCAGGGTACATTCCCGATGGATGTCCCCCCAGTAATAGAGGTGATTAGCGAACATGTTCAGGCACAGTCCCTGCGAGGCCGCCCGGCGCAGTTGGGCATGGTCGATGACCTGACAGTGCTGCAGGGTATGGCGATGATCGCAGCGGGGCCACAGCGCCAGAGCACTTTCCACCGCATCCAGCATCAATTCGACCGCCTCATCCCCATTGGTATGAATATGCAATTGAATACCAGCCTGATGGTAGGCCTCCACCATCTCGCATAGAGTTTCGGGGGGAGCGTTCCAGATTCCGTTCGGCTGGCCGTCATGGTAGTGGGGCCACTTGAGCCGAGCAGTGTAGCCCTGTATTGAACCATCGGTCATCAGCTTGACCGGGCCGAAGTGCAGCTTATCGTTACCTTGTTCGCGACAGGCCTGAAGGCGCTCAATGCCCTCCTCCACCGACCAGGCGAGTGCCGCCATGGCGGGCACCAGACGCACCGGGTAGCCATCCGCCGCGGTAACCGCCTTGAGTGCCACGATGCCTTCATCAGTCAGCGGATTGTAGAGGTCGGTGATGGTAGTCACTCCGGCATTGCGAGCGACCCGGCCATACCGCCACAGCGTCTCCGGCGACCCGACCGTCTCGAACAGGTTCATACCCAGTGTCTCGAACACCGCATGCATCGCCGCCATTTCCTGCAGCTCACCGTTGGGGTGGCCATCTGCACCGACCATGATGCCCTCGATGCCAACATGCCGCTGCAGACCTCCCAGATGCAGCATGCAGGTGTTGACCGTCATGACATGGAGGCTGGCATGCATGATGACCAGTGGCCGATCGTCGACGGCGGCATCCAGTGCCTGGCGATCGAGGCGAGCTCCCTCGAAATACACTGGATCGAAGCCCCAGGCAATCAGCGGCTCCCCGGGGGGAAGCGTACCGGCATGGTCACGAAGCTGTTGCTGCATGACCTTGATGCTCTGGGCGCCTCGCCAGTAATTACCCTCGGGATCACGGCGAGGGAAGTAGCCCAGGTAAAGGTGTTCCCACATGGCCCCTTCCAGTGCATGGCTATGGCCCTCGACAAAGCCGGGGAGGATCACCTGCTCCGAGAAACGTTCATCGATCGTGACCTCACCCAGCCCCTTCATTGCCGCTTCGGGCCCCACCGCCAGGATACGCCCATCACGTACCGCGATGTGGGTGGCCTCTGGCTGGGAGGGATTCATGGTCAGGATCTTGCGTGCCACATACACCATCGTCGTCATGATGCAGCCCCCTTCGTTTCGACTTCCCCGGTTTTAGAGGACGGCCGGCGGAACAGCATAAGGGGGATCGCAGCAACGAAAAGCAAGGCCGTGCCACCGAAGACGGCAAGGTAGCCCCAGCCACCCAGCGATGGCACCAGGGGGGCGAAGATGAACAGGATATGGAAGGTGGAAATGATGATCGCCAGATTGAAGAAGGCCAGCTCCTTCGGTACCGAGGTACTGAAATCGGCATCCATCATGCGCAGCAACAGCAGGCCAGTTCCGGTCGAGCCACAGCAACAACCGAACGATGTCAACACCCGCTCATACCCCAGCTTTCCACTCAACCGACCGATGAACAGGCAGAGAATGAACGTCGCAACCGTCACGGCAATGGCCACCAGGATGATCGGAGCCAACAGCGCATAGAGAACCGAGAACTGAATGCTCATCAGGGTGCCCACCACCATGAAGTCCACCGACGAGCCGGTAATCCGCTTGAGGCTCTCATCGTCGACACGATGACTCAGCCCAACCTTGTCAATGACCAGACGCATGAGCACGCAGACACCGAGGCCATGCAGGAAGAACAGGTTATGGCTGAACAGCACCCCCAGGTTGATCCCACCCGGCTCGGCACCGGCGACAACGCCCTGCATGAACACCAGCCAGACATGGGTAATGACATAGGCAACGGCCAGCAAACCAAGATGATAAGCCAGGGAATCCAGGCTTGCCGGGTGTGACACCATCCGGCCCGTTATCGGTGATCTCTCACCCGGATAGAAGCCTGAACGGAAGGTCTCATCCAACCTGGATACCTTGTTCGCATTGAGGCCACGACTGATGAAACGTTTGGCTAGTGGCACCCCCACGGCGAAGGCGACCAGGAAGCCTACCGAGGCGAAGATCAAGCCAACCTGAGCAGCATGTTCGATGCCGTACTCGCCTTCCCATAGGCTGCCATAGGTCAGCGCCTGTCCGGGACCTTGGGTGAAGCCATGGGTGACGATGGCACCCAACCACGCGCTGATGCCTGCCCCAGTAATGGCATCGTATCCGCGAATGACCAGATAACCGAGCACTCCCTGGAGCCCCAAGCTGATCGTCCAGATGATAGTCAACCACATGCCGCCACGCATGATGCTACCACCAGATAAGGAAGCGTCTCGGCTGGTCCCGGTCAAGCACAGCGACATGAAGCTCAAGGTAAAGAAGTGAAACGTCAGAGAAGTGAAGTCGCTGGGCTGATAGCCAGGAAACCACCCCATAGAGAGCAGGGTAAATCCAAGCATCCCCCCGATGATACTGGAGGGAATCAACATGGTGCGGAATAGGGGAATTCGATTTCTCAGGATGCTGCCTATTACCAGCAGGCCTGCCAGTAAGGCAAAGGCGATTACGCCATGAAACGTATCTTGCATATCGTCCTCACACTTTGTGCTTATTATGTCGAAATCAAACGTCAACGAGCCGCTGATTCAGGAAGTTTTAGCTACATCAAGACATCGTCGGCGCCTTGTCACTTCAGACTAGAAAAACCTTCATGACTTGTATAATATCAATTAAGCAACATTTGATACCAAGCAGGCATCAATCATGCGTATCGACATGCGTCATCTCCGCGCCTTCCTGGCTGTCGCCGAGCTTCTCCACTTCCGGCAGGCAGCAGAGCGCCTCAACCTGGCACAGCCCGCATTAAGCCGTACAATTCAACAACTTGAAGAAGCCATCGGCGTGCCGTTGCTCACCCGGAACAACCGCCAGGTCGAGATCACCGAGCCAGGACGCATTTTTCTCGATGAGTGCAAGAAATTGATGGCTCAACTGGATCTCGCCATCATCAACACGAGGCGAGCCAGTCAGGGAGAGGTAGGCCGGCTCAGCATCGGCTATACCGACTTCGCCATTACCGGAAAACTGCCCACCATCCTGGAAGAGTTTAAATCCTTATATCCGGAAATAAAGATCAACCTGTTATTTGGCTCAACCGAAGAGCAGTTGGCCCTGCTGAACGATGGACGCATCGACGTTGCCTTCATGACTGGCCCCAACCGCTCACCGGGACTGACTTCCATCATCATCCAGCGGGACCGTTTCATCGCTGCGGTCAGCAATCATCATCCTCTGGCAAGGCGCTCGGAAATCGAGCTAAAGGAGCTGGCGGAAGAGCCCTTCATCGTGGGGTCGATGGAACGCTGGAAGCATTTCCGTCGTCATCTCGATGTTCTATGCATGACAGCAGGCTTCATGCCGAGGATCTCACAAGAGACCTTCAATAGTGAAGGAATCTTTGGCTTCGTCGCCGCGAACTTTGGCGTCACCATCCATCTCGAATGCGCCAATAATTACATTAGAAAAGGCGTAACCACCCTATCGATAAAGGATGCCAATAGCTTCCTGGAGACCGAGGCGGTCTGGTTGACGGATACCACCACCCCGACCCAGAGGGTCTTTTCCAATTTCATCCAGAGTTACGGAATCTAGCCCCCCCTCCAGCAAGACGACGTTGAGTGATGGATACTCACAGCCCACAACAGCATTCGACTTCATGGCCTCCGGAGAGAGCCATGAAGCCATGCCATGATCCAGCAGCTTCACAAGCCTATCGAAGATCCCAGAAGAGCCGATTCACAACACCTCGTCCTTCAGATAGTACCAGCGATAGAGAAACCGCTGCCCGAACCGCCGGAAGGGGGCGAAGGCCTGGGACTCGACCATTTCGCGGATATTCGGGAAAGGTAGCTTAGAGGTGAAGATTGGCAGGTCGAGTTGCCTGCCGTCGCCGGCGATCCATTGCGCCAGGCGGCGCCCCGCCTGGGCCGAGTACATGACCCCATTACCTCCATAGCCCAGCGCATAGAAGATGGTTTCGCTGGGGTCCGGCTGATGAATGCGCGGCATCATGTCGTGGCTGACATCGACCCAGCCCCACCAGGAGTAATCCAGTGGAATGCCCTTCAGCGCCGGAAACTTCCGGACCATGTTGTTGACCAGCACATCCTCGTATTTCTGCTGGGGGGCATCACGCCCGGTAATGGCACTGCGGCTGCCGATCTGCAGCCGGTTGTCCGGCAGCAGGCGGTAATAGTGCCGCAGCACGCGCGTATCGGTGATGACCTGATGCGTCCTGAAGCTGCAGGCCTCGATCTCGTTCGCCGAGAGCGGCCGGGTGACGATCGAGTTGGAGAGGATCGGCAACAGGCGATTCTTGAGCTGGGGGTGCAGGCTCTGGGAGGTATAGCCCCCCGTGGCGATGCCCACGGCACGGGCCCTGACCGTCCCACCCGGGGTCTTGAGATAGTGCACGCCGTCGCGCGTTTCCCAGCCCTGGACGGGGCTCGACGGGTGCACCCTGGCCCCCAGGGCCCTGGCCTTCCTGAGATAGCCGAACGCCAGCTTGCCGGCGTGGATGCCGATGCCCTCGGGCTCATGCATGGCACCGGCGGCTTCCTGATCGCCGACCCAGTCCCGCTTGACCGTGTCGCCATCCAGGATCTGCGCATCGTAGTCGAAGACGTCGCGCAGTAGCCTGGCCTCCTTCTCCAGCACCGGCATGACCTTGTCGCGGTGAGCGATGTAGAGGTGCCCGCCGGGCTGGGGGTCGCAGTCGATGTCCTTGATCAGCGACTTGAAGGTCTCCATCCCCTCGACACACTCGGCATGCAGCTTCAGTGCGGTATCCAGACCATAGCGCTCGATCCACTGGGAGCGCTTGAGGCGTCCCGAGGCGCACTGCGCCTGGCCGCCGTTGCGGGTGCTGCAGCCCCAGCTGGTGCGATTGGCCTCGAGCACGGTCGCCCGGATGCCGTATTCCTGCGCCAGGAAGATGGCGGCCGTCAGGCCGGTGAAGCCGGCCCCGATGATCACCACGTCCACGTCCATGTCCTGGGTCACCGGGCCGTCATCGGCCGGGGGCTCGCCCGCGGTACCGATCCAGTAGGTCGGCGCGTAGTCACGCCCCTGCCCCGGTGTGGTGCTCTTCAGCGGATCATAAGCCGGATCATAAGGCTGGGATGGTGCGGTAGCGCTGCGTCGCTCTTCTCCCGCCTTGCTGGTCATTGTCTCCATGATCGACTCCTGTGTGTCGGGATGCCGCGGCTCGCACCGTCCTTAGTCGTTGTGGCCCGCAATCGGCGGCCGGTTCTTGCGAAAGGCGTTCTTCACGGCGATCTTGCCATCGCGGAAGGTAAAGGCATCGATCATGCGGGCCTCGGAGCGGACCCCGTCGGGGGTCGTGCCCTTGTAGGTGGTCTCCGAGAAGCCTCGGTCGCCGATCACGAAGTGCTCACCATCGACCCAGCAGGCATCGGGGGCGGTCTTCCAGGCATTCTCGAGACCCTGTCGCACATCGGCCTGGCCGACAAAGCTCCTGCCGACCAGTTCCGGGCCGGCAATGGCATGAAACACACAGTCATCCGTCATCATCTCCATCACGGCATCGATATCATGACGATTCAGGGCGTCGCTGAAGGCCTTGAGAAATTCCACATCCGGCTGGCGCATTTGCCTCTCCCGTATACTGGTTGCTTGTCAGGTGTTGCCAACTCGCTCTGGCAGCATTGCTGCGTCTTCCACTTTCCAGAGCCTGACAACGAGGGTACTGGTCCTCCGCGCGCGTGCTTAGCGCCAGTTGGCAGCCAGTCGTTGGGCCAGCGGAGTTGTCATGGACACTCAGCCGACCAGCGATGCCGGCCGGCCATGAGCGGCCAGGTGTCGGTCCGGGCGATAGGGCGAGGGATCGATCAGCGAGGCGCGTCCCAGCAGCTGGTCGACCAGTAGCCGCGTCGAGGCCGGCGCCAGCACCAGGCCATTGCGGTAGTGGCCGGCATTGACGTGCAGGCCTCGCACGCCCGGCACGGCACCGATGAAGGGAATGCCCTCCGGCGCCGCCGGCCGCAGCCCGGCCCAGTGCTGTTCGATCTCGCAGTCGGCCAGGGCCGGCAACATGGCCGCGGCGCTGGCGAGGAGTGAGGCCCGGGCATCCGCGGTGGTGGTCTTGTCGAAATCCGCCAGCTCCAGAGTCGAGCCGATGAGCACACGACCGTCACTACGGGGAATCAGATAGCGACCGTCGGCGAGCACCACCCGTTCGAGCAGTTGCCTGCCTGGAGCCATCGGAGACGTGCGAAACACCATCATCTGGCCCTTTACCGGACGAACCGGCAGTGCCATACCGATACCGCCCAGCAGCACACCGCTCCAGGCCCCGCCACAGAGGATCACCTCGCCCGCGGCAAGGCGACCCCGTGATGTCTCCACTCCCGTCACCCTGCCCCGCTCGATGCCTAGCCGCTCGACGGTCACGCCCTCCTCGAGGGTCACGCCGGGCAGTGACATCAGCCGGGCCCGCAGCGCCCGGCAGAGCCGGGGATTGCGAATGCTGCCCAGGGTCGGCATCCAGAGCCCCGAGCGGAAGCCCTCGGCCAGCCAGGGTTCCTTGGCGTAGATGAAGTCGGCCTCGACCGACTCGAGGGGCTTGCCCAGGCGTCGCGACCAGGCGAACGCCTGGTCGCCGTCGTCGACCCGCAGATAGAGCAGCCCCTTCCGGCGATACTCGGGGTCGATACCGGTCTCCTCGCGCAGACGGGCCGCCAGCTGCGGATACTCGTGCTCGGCGAAGCGGGCCAGGTGGGATACCGGGTCGCTGTACCGCCAGGGATAGAGCGGCGAGACGATGCCGCCCCCGGCCCAGGAGGCCTCCCGGCCACACTGCCCCCGCTCCACCAAGGCCACCGAGTGGCCGGCCTCGGCCAGTTGCCAGGCGGTCATCATGCCGATGACGCCGCCACCGATGATCATGAAATCGCTCATTCGGACCTCCCGGGCCATTTTCCATGCGAGCAGCGTTCAAGGTGTCTGAGAATGCAAAATCCCCGGTCTGGCAGCCGTGACCGCTGCCGGACCGGGGACATGCCTATCTTCTATCGTCTCCGCGCGTGGTGCTGGCTGGAAAGGAAGCGTTGTGCTGGTAGCTGTTGACCACCGGGGTCAGGCAGATGCCAGCCGGGGCGAAGATGTCTATGGCGTCCATGAACGTCGAGCCCATGGTCCCGAACAATTCGGTCATGCCTTGGGCCACCAGGGTTTCGACGAAGGCCTCCGAGGGGATTGCCCTGCACGACATGGCAGGTGTCTTGTCTCTCGGTGGTGTGCATCGGCTTCTCCTCAGCGGCATAGTTCGGATTTATGGTATAGATAGTTCCGAATTAAGAAACACTGGGCAAACTTAACCAGCCGAAGGCCCTGCGTCAACGCATAGTTTCAAAAAAAGGTGACAAATGATTTATTTTCAGGAACCAGAGTATCCCCCCACTGGCGCCCCACCACCGCCAGCCCCTGACACGTCCCTGTAGCAACGACCGGCCCACCAGGCAGCAATGACAGAATTCAAGAACCTCAAGCCCAACGTCATACGTCCTGCCCGCGAGCTCTTCGGCATCGACGGCGACCTGCAGGTCACAGAGCACGAGATCAGAGGCCAGACCCGAACACAGCCCAGCATCATGCCATCGGCTTCAACGCCGGGATGACGACGGCAGAACAATGGACTTGGGCGGGGGCGGCTGCACAACAGCAATGTACACCCCGAGCAGTACGATCGGCGCAGCCAAGATAGCATTCCAGCCAGGAAACTCCCCAATGATGGTGAATGACTGAAGCGCTGCGAAGACTGGCATCAGGAAATAGATGCAACCCGCTCGCGAAGCGCCGATGATTGATACAGAGAGGTTCCACGCAATGAAGGCTATCAGCGCGGCCAAAATTCCCGAGTAAAGCACTATCATTACATTACGTCTGTTGAGCTCGGGAAAGCCACTGTGGATGCCATTAAATATGAAGACTGGCAACAGCATCAGTGTACCGATGAAAAACGTCGCTCCCACGAGTGCCATGAAATCGATTTCTTGATAGAGTTTCCTAAACATCAGCGTATAGATGGAAAATGCCATCGCGGCGACCGTCATCATCCCCATGCCAAGTACTAGATCAACTGAAGCAACTTGGTTGGACCCTACAATCGAGAGGCATACACCGCCGCCACCCATTGCAGCACCAATCAATTTTCTTGGGGTAAACTGCTCTGCCAGGAACAGACCAGCCAAAATCATGATGAACACCGGAGACATAGCATTGATGAGTGACATCCTGGCGGCATCAAGATAGTGGCCAGACTGATATACCAGCAGGTTGAACACCACCACGCCAAGCAATGACATGATCGCAATAGTCAATCCATGCATCACAACCCGCCGCCATGCCTGAATCAATGGCAGAACCACGAAGGGGAGCACCAGCATGCTGGCCACCAGCCACCTGAGAAATGTAAGAGAAATCGCGTCCATAGTACCCGGCGCGATCCTGGCGAGCACAAAGTTTCCCGCCCATATCGACACCGAAAGTAGTGCCAGACAGACTCCTGTTTTCTTGGAGTTCACGGCCAATTCTCCTGGCTTAAGGACGCGCTGACTGGGCGATGGAGGTAATTTCCTCCATCGCTATACCGGCCACATCCCGATTTAATGAAACGTTAACGCGCGGCGATGAGCTTGATCTCGACCAGCATCTCGGGGCGCGCCATATTCGCCTGTAGACAACAACGAACGGGAGCGGAACGTTCTCCGATCCAATCGTTCCAGACATCATTCATTGCGGCGTAATCCGTGATGTCCTTGAGCCAAACCATAGCGGTTAACAGTCCATCATCCATCGACACACCACTCTCCTCCAGATAGTAGTCCAGTATGTCCAGGACCTGACGGGTCTGATCCGCGACATCAGGCACTCGTTCTGGTGCCGTAGCGCATACCGTCATCCAGCAATCGGTGGCAAGGGCCAGGCTCATGCAAGGCCGGCCTGGTTCATTGACCAGCCCATAGCGATCTATTGTCATACTTGGCCCTTCACCTTTGCCATAACCATGACCTCGATACGTGCATCGGCATGCGCTAACAGACCGCTGACACAGGCTCTAGCCGGCGGCTGCGAGGCATCCACCCAGGCATTCCACACCCTATTCATCTCGGCGAAATCTTCCATGTCGCGCAGCCATATCTGGATGGAGAGCACATGACGCCGATCGCTACCCGTTCTTGCCAAATAGTTATCGACGATGTCCAGTACTCGCAAGGTCTGCTGTTCAATGTCACCAGTAGGCTCCGGCGCCATAATTCCGGCGATATGAATTACCCCGTCATGCACCACGCACTGGCTCACCTTGGCGCCATTGATGACGCCTTCATCAAGTCTCATGATCATCAACTGTCGTCTCCTTGCATTGAACAGGTCACTGTTATCCATGGGTTTGTATTACGCGATCTGCGATGGGGAGAAGCTCGATCGCTTCCAGGATGCCAGCATGCAAAGCACCGTCAGCGAGAACTGCAACCATAGGGCCCAGATCCCCAGGCCGAACACGAACAACACACCGCACAGTGTCGCCATGGCGAACAGCGCTCGCATGCCTCGCGACAGCGCGGCACCGAAGAAGCCATAGCTACAGGCGCTGTAGGTCACACAGACAACCAGGGTGGAAATAATTGCCACGATGCCATCGATGCCAATCATTGGAAACTCGAGCAGTGCCGGGTGGAAAATGAAGGCGAAGGGAATGAAGTAGCAGACCAAGGCAAGTCTCAGCCCTTCGATTGAGGTCCTCATAAACCCTGCGCCAGCGATACGAGCCGCCACTATCGATGCCATGGCGATAGGCGGTGTCAAGGTGGAGAAGATGGCGAAGTAAAAAACAAACATGTGCGCGCCCAAGGCATCGACCCCCAGGGCAATCAGCGTGGGCCCAACGGCCAGAGCCGTAATGATATAGGCCGGCACAGTAGGTACTGACATGCCGAGCAGAATGCAGATGGTCATCGAAGCTAGCAGCGTTGGCAGCAAGGTTCCATCGGTCAGACTCATCACGAAGTCACCCAGTCTGGCGCCAAGTCCGGTGGTGATCACGACCTGCGAGAAAATACCGACACAAGCCAGCACCATGGCAATCTGGGCCCCTTGGGCGGCCCCCTCGCTCAGCGCCTTGACGAGATTCTTCATCGAAATGCGTGTCTCGGGAAGCAAGAAGGAAATCACCAGCAGGGCCAAGGTGCCAAACGTGGCGGCATACATCGGAGAATAACGCTGCACCAGCAGAACCACGATGATTCCGAGAGGAATCAGGAAGCATGGTAGCCGTCGCCAGATCATGGCGTGAGAGACATTGGCCTTCGGCGGCACGATACCCAGTGACTGCACCAGGAAATAGATACCAATCGCGATCGCCGAGAAGTAGAGAATTGCTGGTACAATCGCACGTTGGGCAATTTCGATATAAGGAATATTGATGAATGCCGCCATGATGAATACTGCGGCACCCATGACCGGTGGCATAATTTGGCCACCCGTGGAGGCGCAGGCTTCGATGGCTCCGGCATGATGCCCTTTGAAGCCTACTGACTTCATTGCAGGAATGGTTACGCTGCCGGTAAGTACCACATTAGCCCCTGGCGCACCGGTCACCGACCCAACCATGGCGCTTGCCAGTGTCGCCGCGTAGGCGGGCCCTGGCCTCAGTACGTTTCCGATGGCCCTACCCAGTTCGAGGAACATGTCCACGACACCAGTGCGCAGGAGAATATTGCCGAACACCACGAACAGGAAGATGAAGTTGGCGGATACGGGAATGATCCAGCCGATAAAACCTTGGGTTGGACTCAACCCCAGATACCCCATGATGTAGTAGATGTCACGCTTTGGCTGGCTCAGGACCCCCAAGATCCCATCGGCAGGTATCCAGTGGCCCAGCATGAAATAGGCGATCGATCCCAGAGTAATGAGCGGCAGGGTCGCACCCCAGTGTACCCAGGTAAGAATCAAGATGGCGCCAATCGCCATGGCACCGATGGGCAGCTGATGCGGCTCGAAGTAGGGAAAGAAATCTTCGAGATCTCTGGCATAGAGACGCATATAGATCAAAGCAGCGACGCCCACCACAAGCACAGATGACAGACCAATAAGTGCCAGTAGGCGCCGAACCCTGCCCTGG
The DNA here is from genome assembly GCF_002879645.1 of Halomonas heilongjiangensis. Lineage (GTDB taxonomy): Bacteria > Pseudomonadota > Gammaproteobacteria > Pseudomonadales > Halomonadaceae > Halomonas > Halomonas heilongjiangensis. Next base: position 33,463 of record NZ_PNRE01000092.1, read on the forward strand.
CCCGATGTTGTAATCTGGATGGCTGGCACCAGAGCGCACAGCACCACCCCTAGGGTGATATGGGTAATGTAGTGCTCTGTAGAGCCTTGAAAATTGGTGAAGACATAGATGAAATGATACAGCGCAACGCCGGCACCACCATACAGCAACACCCGCTCCAGCAGCCGGGAAAGTCGCTCAGAGCCCACCTGGTTCTCTTGCAGGTCAGTACTCATCCCCTACCCCCAAATAGCTCGACGATCAGGCCTTTCGCCCGTGTCCGAATAATCCATACATCCTTGTCCTGATAAGCCATCCATGGCCAGCAGCACATCCGTCAACGTTCGGGAATCTCGATACCAGCTTCGCGATAGGCCCGAACAGCCCCGGGATGCAGGGTCTCCACCGTCTGTCCTGCCACCCAGGTGGAGGGATTTGTCAGTTCCCAGGAAGAGTGATGGTTCTGGAGCGACTCCCAGTTGTTCATCATGAACTTAACCAGCTCATAGGCGACCTCTTCCGAGAAGTCTTCATGCGCATAGATGATCGCCGGATCTCCGTAGGTTTCCATGGGCTGTTCAAGCCCCGGTAAGGAACCCGCCGGAATCGTCATCTTGAGGAACGAGGAGCCCATCGACTCATTGAGAGCATCGATTGCCGCATGGGAGGCATGGGTGAGGTAATGGTAGTCGCGGCCCGAGCTTTCAAGCTCCATCATCGAGCTTGGCGCGTGACGGGCACTGAAATCGTAGGTGAAGCTGTCGGAGACAATCGCTGAGTCCACCACCCCATCCAGCATTGCTCTCATCGCTTCGCTCGGCCCCAGGTTATCCACACCGGATAGCTCCAATCCGTAGCCATTCTCGAGGAAGAGTCTTGGAAACACCGACCAGTGGGTCTGAGTAGCGCGACCAAGCCCAATTCGCGAATCGACCAGCTTTTCTGTCTCATCGATATCTGGGTTCATGGTCACGAAGTAACCGGTCAGCACGTAGTAGGCCCACAGCGCCTTCCACCCCTCTACTTCGGTAGGGCCACGCCATGGCCGAAGTCCTTGAGAGGCCGCGAACAGCGCGCCGGGGCTGATGGCCGCCAGGGTATTGCTCCGGATCCCTTCGTTTCTGGCCATTTCGGTTGAATTGTACACCCAGCCGGGCGTCTCGAGCGCCTCGACGCGCACGCCTGGGATCGAATCAGCCACTTCACGAGCGAACCCTGAGTACTTGGCATGCACAGTGGTACCAAAAGGCGCGGTCAGGATATTGACCGTGGTTTCATCAGCCATGGCAGGCGTTGTGATAAGCGCCAGGGCAAGGCACCAATTGCCGGCAACGCCCAGGCCTGGACACGCGGCCCTATGGTTCGTTTTCTGGCAATTCCCCATTCCGGAAGTACGCTCAGCCAACAGGCTGTCGACAGGTATACCATTGTATTGTTTACGGTTTTTCATAGAATCTTTTCCATACTGTTGTTGTTCAATCTACCGGCGGTCTGCATGGCAGTCGTGCCAGGAGCGTCAGGCCCCACCGGTAAGTAAGCAGTTTATTACTTGTTGACAAGGCTGTCAACGTCTGATGTACTGCGTAGTATGAAACGGCCTCTGGATGACGGCACCACCCTCGGCAGCGCTACGTTATCCGCCAGCAATATAGAGAGACAGAATGACCCAGACCAAAACACGATCAGTGCAGAAGCGCCGACTGCGCGACGCTGAAGCAACGCGTAACAGAGTTCTGCAAGCTGCGATAGACGAGTTTTGTGAGTACGGATTCGATGGCGCACGTACCGAGCGAATCGCCCGCCGCGCCGCTACCAATATCCGCATGCTCTATCACTATTTCGGCAGCAAGGAAAAGATTTATCGGGCCTGCCTGGAGAAGGTCTATGAGGACCTCAGGACAAAGGAAGAAGGGATACAGCTAGCTGGTCTTACACCCGACCAGGCTATTGAAGCGCTTGTCGATTTCACGTTCGACCACTTGCGTGAGCATCCAGAATTCATTCGACTCGTCGGCATCGAGAACATCAATCAAGGCGCATGCATCCAGAACATCCTCTCCATCAAAAGTCGTGGCCGGCTCCTACTCGACAAGCTTCATGAGATTCTCATTGAAGGCGAGCGACAAGGCATTTTCCGCCAGGACGTGGACCCCTTCCATTTCTATATGACCCTGTTCTCGATGATTCACCTCCATCACTCCAACCAGTACACCCTTTCTATCACTTTCAGCCGCAACCTGAATGACCCGTCATGGGTCGCCGAACGCCGTCAGCACGTCAAAGATGTGCTGCTGGCGTACTTGCATCACCCACATTCCAATGCCTGAGCTCATCTTGTCACCACAGCGGTCATCCACCTGGATCAATACGATAGATTTGAGGTCGGGACGGTAGGAAACTGCAAGGCTATTTGCGCTTTGATCAGGATTGGCCTCTCAACTGATGGCCGATCATGATTGACAAAAGGCCAGGTATCAGCCGATACGTCTGGTCCGTGGCGACCCCGCTCCACCATGCACTTCAGCGCTTTCATTTCGGCTAATTTGTTCGATTGATGGACGACGTCCCTGCCCCCCCCCCGGCCAAGCCGGGGGAAGACCACTTCCGCTATTCGCTCGCGATCGCTTGAGCCTCAAACGTAGTCCTGGTACTTCTCCAGCAGGCGCACCGGCTTCTTCAGCGCGTCGCGGCGGAACGGGTCGCCCAGCTCGCGGGTGCACATGATCTCGAGGATGCAGGTCTTGCCCTCGGTCATCTGCAGGTCGATGGCCTTCTTGAGCGCCGGGCCCACGTCCTCCAGCCGGTCCACGGTGATGCCCTCGGCGCCCATCGCCCG
>NZ_PNRE01000050.1 GCF_002879645.1 Halomonas heilongjiangensis
CGGCATCGAGCAGCCGGGCCGCGGGCAGGAGGTCTGCCTGGGCCTCGGCATCGACGCCCAGGGAGCGGAAGTCCAGCTCGCCGACGTGGGCCGGCGCCGCCCCGGTATGCAGGCCGAGCTTGTCACCGATGAAGGTCACGGTGCGTGTCGCCCGCACCGCGACACCGAGCACCGCCCCGGTATCGGCATGCAGCCCGGAGGGAATATCGATGGCGAACACCGGCAGGCCGCTGTCGTTGACCGCGGCGATGGCGTCACGGATGTCGCCGCGCACCGCCCCGGTGAGGCCGGTGCCGAGCAGGGCATCGACGACCAGCTCGCCGCGCAGGGCCAGGCCAGGCCGCCAGGGCTCGGCATCCACGCCGGCGTCGCTCGCCATCTCGGCGGCGCGCCGGGCATCGCCGGTCAGGTCATCCACCGCCTTGAGCAGGATGCGCTGTACCCCCAGGCCCTCGGCGGCGGCCAGCGCCGCCAGCACATGGCCGTCGCCGCCGTTGTTGCCGCCGCCGCACAACACCGTGACCGTCCCGGCCCCCGGCCAGCGCGCCTTGAGGCTCTGCCAGGCGGCCATGGCCGCCCGCTGCATCAGGGCGAAGCCGTCCCCCCCCTCGGCAATGGTACGGTGATCGAGCTCTCGCACCTGCTCGGCCCGGTAGAGCGGGCGACCGCGACGCTCCCAGTGATCGAACGCCTCGATGGACATCCGGTGTCTCCCCTGAACGTGATGCTTTACCATGGAGTGTAAGTTCTTCACGCCTCGCGCCAAGCCCCCCGGGCGCAAAATGAGCGACGAGGCCTCTTCTTGCGTGGTTTTTACTCGATCATGAGTGCTCCGGCGCCGATTCCCGACACCCCGCCCGACCTCCAGGCCCTGGCCGACCGGATCAGGACCTGGGGACGCGAGCTCGGCTTCCAGCAGGTGGGCATCACCGACACCGACCTGGCCGAGGACGAGCAGCGCCTCGCGCGCTGGCTGGCCGCCGGCCACCACGGCGAGATGGGCTTCATGGCCAAGCACGGCACCAAGCGCACCCGCCCCGCCGAGCTGGTCCCCGGCACCCTCCGCGTGATCAGCGTGCGCCTCGACTACCTGCCCGCCGAGGTGGAGACCGCCAAGGTGCTCGGCGAGCCGTCGATCGCCTATGTCTCCCGCTACGCCACGGGGCGCGACTACCACAAGCTGATGCGCAAGCGCCTGGCCAGCCTGGCGCAGCGGATCGAGGCCGAGGCGGGGCCCTTCGGCTATCGCGCCTTCGTCGACTCCGCCCCGGTGATGGAACGGGCGCTGGCGCGCAAGGCGGGGCTCGGCTGGTTCGGCAAGAACGCCATGCTGCTCAACCCCAGGGCCGGTTCGCTGTTCTTCCTCGGCGAACTCTACACCGACCTGCCGCTGCCGGTGGACGAGCCCTTCGAGTCCGACCACTGCGGCAGCTGCAGCGCCTGTCGCAGCGCCTGCCCCACCGGGGCCATCGTCGAGGATCGGGTGGTCGACGCCCGGGCCTGCATCTCGTATCTCACCATCGAGCTGTTCGGCGCCATCCCCGAGCGCTACCGCGAGGCCATGGGCAACCGGGTGTTCGGCTGCGACGACTGCCAGCTGGTCTGCCCCTTCACCCGTTTCACCCGCGTGACCCGCGAGGCCGACTTCGCCCCCCGCCACGACCTGGACCGGGCCAGCCTGGTATCGCTGTTCGCCTGGGGCGAGGAGGAGTTCCTCGACAGGACCGCCGGCAGCCCCATCCGCCGCATCGGCTACGAACGCTGGCTGCGCAACCTGGCGGTGGGGCTCGGCAACGCCCCCTGGAGCGTGGCGGTGGAAGCCGCGCTGATGGCCCGCCTGCCCTACCCCTCCGACCTGGTGCGCGAGCATGTGCGTTGGGCGCTCGCCCGCCAGCGGCAGAAGCGCCGGGCGTTGATCGCCAGCACCTAGCGCCGCAGGATGATGTCCCTGCTCAAGAGCCTGTCGACCTGCTGCTGCGGTACCGGTCTTCCCATGTCGGCGGCATGGCCCCTTTGGGGTCAGACCCCAGCCAAGTCACGAAGCCCGTCATGGTGCGCCTTGCGAGCGGATTCGACGCCGCCGGGGTCTGACCCCAAGGGGACCGCCAGCGCTGGCAACCAACCGCTTGGCGCTGGCCCGAAGGGCCTACTCCTCCTCGTCGCGCTCCGTGCCCGCCAGTCGCAGGAAGGTAGCGCGGTAGTGCGCCAGCTCGGCGATCGACTCGCGGATATCGTCCAGCGCCAGGTGCACGTTGCGCTTGCTGAAGCCCGTCAGGGCGCCCGGGTTCCAGCGCCTGGCCAGTTCCTTCAGGGTCGAGACGTCGAGGTTGCGGTAGTGGAAGAATGCCAGCAGGTCGGGCATCTCGCGCTCCATGAAGCGACGATCCTGGTGCACGCTGTTGCCGCACATCGGCGAGCTGCCGGGCTCGACGTGCTCGCGCAGGAACTCGAGGGTGCGGCGCTCGGCCTCGACGGCGTCGATCCGGCTGGCCTTCACCCGCTCGACCAGGCCCGACTCGCCATGGGTCTTGCGGTTCCAGTCGTCCATGGCGGCGAGCAGCTCGTCGGACTGGTGCACGGCGATCACCGGCCCCTCGGCCACCAGGTTGAGGTCGTTGTCGGTGACCAGGGTGGCGATCTCGATGATGCGCTCGCGGTTCGGGTCGAGCCCGGTCATCTCCAGGTCGATCCACACCAGGCGCTGCGTGCGCGGGTCACGCTGTTCACTCGTCTCGGACATGCGAAGGGCTCCTTGCTGGGCGGCGCTGTGGCACGGCTGACGACAGCGGGCACCTCGGGTGAGTACAATACCCCCCATTGTACCGAGCTTCGGGCCCCCATGAGCAAACGCAAGTTGAGCCGCCAGCAGCGCTGGCGTATCGAGAAGATCCAGGCCGAGCGCGCCCGGCGCGCCGAGCAGCTCGATGCCCGGGATGCCGACAGGCTGGCCGCCGGGGAGTACGGCCCCGAGCAGCCGGGACGGGTGATCGCCCACTTCGGCCGCACCCTGGACGTCGGTCCCGAGGGCGAGGGCGATGCCGTGCGCTGCCACCTGCGCGCCAACCTCGAGGGGCTGGTCACCGGCGATCGCGTGATCTGGCGCGCCGCCCGGGACGGCAGTGGCGTGGTGGTGGCGCGAGCCGAGCGCGACAACGTGCTCGAGCGCCCCGACGCCCGCGGCCAGCTCAAGCCCGTGGCGGCCAACATCGACCAGATCCTGATCGTCTTCGCCGTGGAACCGGCACCCCACGCCAACCTGATCGACCGCTACCTGGTGGCCGCCGAGGCCACCGGCATCGCCCCGGTGCTGGTGCTCAACAAGATCGACCTGCTGCCGGAAGCCGGTGGCGAGCTGCGCGAATTGCTCGGCCGCTACGAGGCGCTGGGCTACCCGGTGGTGGCCACCACCACGGCGCGGGCGGATGGCCTCACGGCCCTGCTGGCCCGCCTGGACGGCCGCACTTCGGTGTTCGTCGGCCAGAGCGGGGTGGGCAAGTCCTCGTTGATCGACCGCCTGCTGCCCGACGAGGAACTCCGCATCGGGGCCCTGTCGAAGGACTCGCGCAAGGGCACCCATACCACCACCACCGCGCGCCTCTATCGGCTGCCCGCCTCCGATGGCGGCGAGCTGATCGACTCACCGGGGATCCGCGAGTTCGGCCTGGTCCATCTGGACGAGCAGCAGGTCACCGAGGGCTTCATCGAGTTTCGCGACCACCTGGGTCGCTGCCGCTTCCGCGACTGTCGCCACCGTCATGAGCCGGGGTGTGCCCTGCTGGCGGCCGTGGAGCGCGGCGAGATCCACCCCGAACGCTTTGCCAGCTATCGACGCATCGTCGACACTCTCGACGAGAGCTGAGACGACGTCGACGTCCCCCGAGTCGGGCCTGAAGGTAGGAGAGAGTGCCATGAGTTCCGAAGACAACCTGTTGCCGCTGATCGTCGAACCCGAGCGGCTCGCCGAGCACCTCGACGAGCCGTCGCTGCTGATCATCGACGTGCCGCTCAAGGCCGAGAGCCATGACCAGGGCCATGTGCCCGGCGCCGTCTTCCTGGATCATCGCCTGCTGCTGAGCGGCGAGGGCGAGGTGCCCTGCAAGGTGCCCGCCACCGACGCCCTCTCGCGGCTGTTCTCGTCGCTCGGCCTGACCCGCGACACCCATGTGGTGGCCTACGACGACGAGGGCGGCGGTTGGGCCGGGCGCCTGCTCTGGACCCTGGAGCTGATCGGCCACACCCGCTACTCCTACCTCAACGGCGGCATCCACGCCTGGCGGGAAGCCGGGCTGCCGGAGTCCACCACCCCCCATGTCCCCACGCCCAGCGAGTACGAGGCGGAGATCCTGCACCCCGAGGTGGCCATCGATCGCCTCGAGCTCCAGGAACGCCTGGGCGAGAAGGGCTTCGCCGTCTGGGACGCTCGCTCCCGGGCCGAATACGACGGCGAGAAGGGCGACAACCGGCATCTCGGCCATATCCCCGGGGCGGTGAACATGGAGTGGACCGACGCCATGGACCCTGAGCGCGCCCTGCGCATCCGTGACTACGCCGAGCTGATCACCACGCTCGAGGCCCTGGGCCTGACCCCGGACATGGAAGTCGTCACCCACTGCCAGACCCACCACCGCAGCGGCTTCACCTGGCTGGTGGGCCGGGCGCTGGGGTTCGAAAAGATCCGCGGCTACGCTGGCTCCTGGAAGGAGTGGGGCAACCGCGACGATACGCCGATCGAAAATAGGATGGACTTCCTCTAGTGCCCCTTTCCAGACTCTTCGCCCTGATCCAGTACCCCCTGCCCCACCACCTGCTCTCGCGGCTGGTGGGCCAGTTCGCCGACTGCCGCCTGCCGTGGCTGAAGAACGCCCTGATCCGTGCCTTCGTCAAGCAGTTCAAGGTCGACATGGCCGAGGCCACCGAGCCCGACCCGACCGCCCATGCCACCTTCAACGACTTCTTCACCCGTGAGCTCAAGCCGGATGCCCGCCCCATCGGTGAGGGGGTGGTCAGCCCCGCCGACGGCACCCTGTCGCAGTTCGGTGCCATCGAGGCCGGCCAGCTGTTCCAGGCCAAGGGGCACCGCTTCTCGGCCATGGAGCTCTTCGGCGGCGACGGCGAGGCGGCGAGGCGCTACCTGGGCGGCAGCTTCGCCACCGTCTATCTCTCGCCGAGCGACTACCACCGGGTGCACATGCCGCTGGCCGGCACCCTGACCGAGATGATCTATGTGCCGGGCCGGCTGTTCTCGGTGAACGCCGCCACCACCGAGCACGTGCCCAACCTGTTCGCCCGCAACGAGCGGCTGGTGTGCCACTTCGACACCGAATACGGGCCCATGGCGGTGGTACTGGTCGGCGCGATGATCGTCGCCGCCATCGAGACGGTGTGGGCCGGTCAGGTCACGCCGCTCTCGGGCGAGGTACGACGCATCCGTTTCGACACCCCGGTGCGCCTCGAGCGGGGCGAGGAGATGGGCCGCTTCAAGCTCGGCTCCACCGTGGTGATGGCCTTCGCCGAGCCGGCGACCTTCGCGGATGATCTCGCCCCCGGCGCCAAGGTGCGGATGGGCCAGTCGCTGGGGGCACTGCCCGGCAGCGATGCCTAGACCTAGCAGCGATACCTAGCAACGCGGCGTGGCGAAGGCCATCACCTCCGCCACGCTCGCCCTGCCCAGGGCCAACTGGATCAGCCGGTCGATGCCCAGGGCCACCCCGCTGCCGCCCGGCATGCCGTGCGCAAGCGCCGCCAGCAGACGCGCGTCGACGTCCACCTCGGGCAGGCCCAGCCGGCGGCGTTCGGCGTTGTCCTCGGCGAAGCGGGCGCGCTGCTCGGCGGCATCGGTGAGCTCGTCATAGCCGTTGGCGAGCTCCAGCCCGTCCAGGTAGACCTCGAAGCGCGACGCCACCCACTCGCCGTCCTCGGGGTCGCGGTGACGCCGGGCCAGGGCCGCCTGGCTCGCCGGGTAGTCGCCCACCACGTCCAGCCCGTCATGCCCCAGGGCCGGCTCGATGGCCAGGCTCATCAGCAGGTCCAGGCAGCTGTCGCGGGGGGCATCGCCCATCTCGAGTCCGCCCGCGTCACCGGCCAGCCGCTGCAGTTCGGCGAGCGGCGCCGCGAACGGGTCGAGGTTCAGGGTCTCGCGGAACAGCTCGCGGTAGCGGCGCCGGCGCAGCGGGCCGGGATCGCGCCCGAGCACCGTGCGAATCAGCCCCGCCGTCTCCTCGATCAACTCGTCGAGGGCGAACCCCGGCCGATACCACTCGAGCATGGTGAACTCGAGGTTGTGGCGCCGCCCCACCTCGCCGTCGCGGAAACTGCGCGCCAGCTGGAAGATGGGGCCGCTGCCCGCGGCCAGCAGCCGCTTCATGTGGAATTCCGGCGAGGTCTGCAGCCAGAGCCGCTCGCGGCCGGCCGGCGTGGTGGCCTCGACGGAGAGCGACGCCAGGTGCACGTCGGTGCTGCCGCCGTGGCCCAGCACCGGGGTCTCCACCTCGAGCACCCCGCGCGCGGCGAAGAAGGCCCGCACCCCGGCGAGCAGCCGGGCGCGCTCGCGCAGGGTCTCGATTGTCGCCGTGGGTTGCCAGTCGCTTGCCATAGCACCATCCTCTACCAACGCGAAGGCCACGCCGAAGCGTGGCCTTCAGGAGCCTAACGGAGCCGCGGCTTGCCCGGCGACAGACCGTCGCGGAGGCGCTGTGAACCCTTCCCTGGGCGCTACATTTGTCATCCCTGACAAATGACCTCCGCTTCGCCCTGTCCCCGGCGCCGCTTGGCCACTCCGATTCACCATCTCTTGCGGCCTCTCCGAACGATGCTCAGACAAGGCGAACCCCGGGTAAGGCGGCGGAGTTTAGCAGCGCTAAATGAGCAAGCCGTCCCGGGGTTCAACGCCGTATGAGCGAGTGCAGGAAGGCTTATGCTCGTGAAACGTACTCGCCGGAGCGCGTATCCACCTTCAACACCTCGCCCTGGTTGATGAACAGCGGCACGCGCACCACGGCGCCGGAGGAGAGGGTCGCCGGCTTGGAGCCGCCCTGGGCGGTATCGCCCTTGAGGCCGGGGTCGGTCTCGACCACTTCCAGCTCGATGAAGTTGGGCGGACTGACGCTGATGGCGTTGTCGTTCCACAGGGTCACGGTGTAGGGCACCTGCTCTTTGAGCCACTTCTCGGTGTCGCCCAGGGCCTTCTTCTCCACCGCATACTGCTCGAAGGAGCCGTCGGTCTTCATGAAGTGCCACATGTCGCCGTCGCTGTAGAGGTACTCCATCTCCAGGTCCATCACGTCGGCACCTTCGAGGGATTCGCCGGACTTGAAGGTCCGCTCCCAGACGCGGCCGGTGATCAGGTTGCGCAGCTTGACGCGGTTGAAGGCCTGCCCCTTGCCGGGCTTGACGAATTCGTTCTCGACGATCGTGCAGGGATCGCCGTCGAGCATCACCTTCAGACCGCCCTTGAATTCATTGGTAGAATAGTTCGCCATGATCTCTCACCCATGTTCGAACACGCCACCGGCACTGGCCGGCGGCGCGCCCAAGCAAACGAAGTTCGACGAGGGTTCGCCCCTCGCCCGCATTGACTGGTGTGCCGCATGATAACCCGAAGCCCCGCCCTTTTGCAGCGTCCCGACCGGGAGGTCCGGCCGCTGGCCATCGCCGCCTCCTGGCAGACCCAGCTATCCCGGGCGATCCGCGACCCGCGCGAGCTGTGCCGGCGCCTCGGCCTGGATGACGCCTGGCTGCCGGGCGCCGAGGCCGGGCATCGCCTCTTCGAGGTGCGGGTGCCGGAGGCCTATCTCGCCCGCATCCGCCCCGGCGACCCGAACGACCCGTTGCTGCGCCAGGTACTGCCGCTGGCCGCCGAGGGTTCCCCGGCCAGCGGCTTCGTCGAGGATCCCCTGGCCGAGGCCGACCACACCCCGGCGCCGGGGCTGATCCACAAGTACCAGGGTCGGGTGCTGCTGATCGCCAGCCCCGCCTGTGCGGTGAACTGCCGCTACTGCTTCCGCCGCCACTTCCCCTACGAGGAGAACTCGCCCTCCCGGGCCCAGTGGCAGCAGACGCTGGACCATCTGCGCGGGGACGCCTCGATACTGGAAGCGATCCTCTCCGGCGGCGACCCCCTGGCCGCCAGCGACCGCCGGCTCGCCTGGCTGGTGGCACGGCTCGAGGCCATCCCCCACCTGAAGCGGTTGCGCATTCACACCCGGCTGCCGGTGGTGATCCCCGACCGCATCGACGGCGCCCTGCTCGACTGGCTCGCGGCCACCCGATTGCAGAGGGTGATGGTGCTGCATATCAATCACCCCGGCGAGATCGACGACGCCGTGGTCGCTGCCTGTGAACGACTGAAGCAGATCGGCGTGACTCTGCTCAACCAGAGCGTGCTGCTGCGCGGGGTCAACGATGACGTCGACACCCTGGCCGCGCTCTCCGAGCGCCTCTTCGAGGCGGGGGTACTGCCCTACTACCTGCACGTGCTCGACCCCGTGGCCGGTGCCGCCCACTTCGACGTGCCGGATGACGAGGCCCGCGAGCTGGTCGCGGGCCTCAGAGAGGTGCTGCCGGGGTTCCTGATGCCACGGCTGGTGCGCGAGATCCCCGGCGAGGCCAGCAAGACGCCCCTGTAGCGCTGAGCTGCAAGCGCCAAGGTGAGCGGCGCCGGGGGCAGGCCGAAGCGGGGGTCCTATGCCAGGGATGGCATCGGTAGCGCCCAGGGACGGGTTTACAGCGCCCCCGCGAAGGCCTGTCGCCGGATCAACCGCGTTTCGCCTACTTCGCTACGGCCAGGCTTTCGGCGGTCACATTGGCCGCCGGCTCGGCGGTGGAGACATGGCGGTTGATGGCGCTCATCACCCCCTTCATGGAGGCGCTGGTGATGCTCTCGTCGGTTCCCACGCCGAACACCGCCTGTCCGTCGATGCGCACCTCCACGTAGGCGATCGCCTCGGCGTCGGCGCCCTGGCCGCGGGAGTGCTCGTGGTAGTCGATGATCTCGACGTCATGGCCGGCCGCCGCCAGGGCCTTGATGAAGGCCGCCAGCGGGCCGTTGCCCTCGCCGCGGATGACCCGGCGCTCGTCGTGCTCCACGATGGTCGCCTCCAGGCTCACCCGGGGACTGTCGGGCTCCGAGGAGAGACGATGACCGACCAGGGCATAGGGCTCGCGTCGCTCCAGGTACTCGTCGGCGAAGGCCTGGTAGATCATCTGCGAGGTGATCTCGCGCCCGGTGCGATCGGCGACCTCCTGTACCACCTGGCTGAACTCGATGGAGAGCCGGCGCGGCAGCTCGATGCCGTGCTCCTGCTCGAGCAGGTAGGAAACACCGCCCTTGCCCGACTGGCTGTTGACGCGGATCACCGCCTCGTAGCTGCGGCCCACGTCCATCGGGTCGATGGGCAGGTAGGGTACCTCCCACATGGCGTCGGGGTTGGCGCGGCGCTCTGCCATGCCCTTCTTGATGGCGTCCTGGTGGGAGCCGGAGAAGGCAGTGAACACCAGGTCGCCCACGTAGGGGTGGCGCGGATGCACGGGCAGCTGGTTGCAGTACTCCACCTCGCGCATGATCGGCGTGATGTTGGAGAAGTCGAGCCCCGGATGCACGCCCTGGGTGTAGAGGTTCATGGCCAGGGTGACGATATCGACGTTACCGGTACGCTCGCCGTTGCCGAACAGGGTGCCCTCGACGCGGTCGGCACCGGCCATCACGGTGAGTTCGGCGGCGGCCACGCCGGAGCCGCGGTCGTTGTGTGGATGCACGCTGACGATCAGGCTGTCGCGCCCCTTCACGTGGCGGCAGAACCATTCGACCTGGTCGGCATAATTGTTGGGGGTGGCCGCCTCCACGGTGGCCGGCAGGTTGACGATCATCGGCTTCTCGGCGGTGGCACCATAGGCCGCCATGACCGCCTCGACCACCTCCTTGGCGAAGTCCATCTCGGTGGTGGTGAACAGCTCCGGCGAGTACTGGAAGGTCCAGTTCGTCTCCGGCGCCTCCTCCATGCGGCTGCGGATCCGGGTGGTGGCATCCACGGCGATCTGGATGCACTCCTCCTTGCTGACGTTGAACACCACGCGGCGGAATACCGGATCGGTGGCGTTGTAGACGTGGACGATGGCGTTCTTCGCGCCTGCGAGCGCCTCGAAGGTACGGTCGATCAGGTGCGGTCGGGCCTGGGTCAGCACCTGGATGGTGACGTCATCGGGCACCTTGCCCTGCTCGATCAGCGCACGCACGAAGTCGAAGTCGGTCTGGGAGGCCGAGGGGAAGCCCACCTCGATCTCCTTGAAGCCGATCTTCACCAGCAGATCGAAGAAGCGCTGCTTGCGCTCATGGTCCATGGGGTCGATCAACGACTGGTTGCCGTCGCGCAGGTCGACGCTGCACCACAGCGGGGGCGTCTCGATGCGGCGGTTCGGCCACTGGCGATCCGGCAGATCGACAGCGACGAAGGGACGGTACTTGGCGGCGGGGTTGTCGAGCATCATGGTGGCATTCTCCCTGGGCTGGCGGCTCTGCTGTTCGGAGGTCGGGCGGCATTCAGAAACGACAACGCCCCGGATGCATCAAGCATACCGGGGCGCCGGGACACACAGCAAAGCGATTCACGCGGCCGACGACGACCGGGCGGGAACCGCGACTACTGCGGGCAACAATTCGGAAGGAAGACATTTCGACACCTCGACTGACCTGGACTGGAAAAAGCGATGCGCAGCGCATCACCCGGCACGATCAAAGGCCGGTTAGTAGTCGTAGGTCCAGGCTGAGGTGGCGAAATACAGTGTTCATGCTCCCTAGAAAATCAGCATACGGCCCCCTTGTCAAGCCGGGCCGGCATTCTCGCCTTCACCGGGTCCCGCCCCGGCACGGTGCCACCACTCGAGCAGCGCCTCCGGCGCGGCCTCCTCGGCCACCGTCAGCGCCCACACCACCGTGCCATCGTCGTCCTCCACGCTCAGATGCAGCAGGCGTCGATCGGCCCCCGTCCGCGTGGCATCGGAAGAGCGGGCCTGCGCCAGGGCGGTGAGCAGACGCTGCAGCTCGACACGCTGCGTCTCGCTGCACAGGGCGCAATGAATGCGCCGCGGCCGCACCAGCCCCGGAAAGTGCGCCACGCCCCCCTCGCGGCTGAGCCGCAGCACGCTGGCAGGCGTGAGGACCGGTGCCGCTCCGGGTGAGGTCATGGCAACACCCCGACGGTACGCCAGGCCTCGCGTACTGCCTCGGCTTCCCGGCTCGAGGCCCCGAAGCGCCGACCGGCGTTGTCCCGGGTCAGCTCGGCGAAGGCAGCGAAGTCGCTGTCGTGGGCCAGGCGGCTGTCGACCAGGGTGTCGTACCACACCGGCCCCGCGCCCTCCCAGGCATGCCCCCCCAGGGTCGTGGCGGCGAGATGGAAGGCACGGTTGGGGATCCCCGAATTGATATGCACGCCGCCGTTGTCCTCCCGGGTCTCGACGAAGTCATCCATGTGCCCCGGCTGGGGATCGCGACCCAACAGTGGGTCGTCGTAGGCCGTGCCGGGCTCCGCCATGGAGCGCAGGGCGCGTCCGGCGACCCGCTCGGTGAACAGCCCGGCCCCGATCAGCCAGTCGGCCTGGTCGACGCTCTGCTCATGGCGGTACTGCTTGACCAGGCTGCCGAACACATCCGACAGCGACTCGTTGAGCGCCCCGGCCTGGTGGGAATAGACCAGCCCCGCCTCGTACTGGATCACCCCGTGGGTCAGCTCATGGGCGATGATGTCGATGGCGATGGTGAAGCGGTTGAACAGCTCGCCATCGCCGTCGCCGAAGACCATCTGGTTGCCGTCCCAGAAGGCGTTCTCGTAATCCTGGCCATAGTGCACCGTGGCCAGTAGCGCCATGCCCCGGTCGTCGAGGGAGTGGCGCTGGAATACCTCCCAGAACAGCCGATAGGTCGCCCCCAGGCCGTGATAGGCCTCGTCGACGGCGGCATCCCCGCTGGCACCCTCCCCCTCCCCGCGTACCAGCCGACCGGGCAGGCGCTGCTGCCGGTCGGCGGAATGGACGTAGCGGGCCGGTTCGCCGCGCCGCGCGCTGCCCTGGGGCAGCGCCACGCCACCTGCCCGCGCGCGCAGGCCGTGATCGACGAGCAGGGTATGGCGGGCGCAGTCGCGAAGGCGGGGGCCACCCCCGCTGGCGATGCGCTCGAGCAGATACGGTGGTAGAAAGGTCAACGGCTTGCGGTGTCGCGAAGTGGTCATCCCTGTCCTCCTCGGGTACTCGGCCGGCCTCGGGCATCGAGGCCGGATGACTCCCAGTCAGGCCTGCCTCGCCTCAGAAGGTTCCATCAGCGATCCCGACGCTCCAGCAACGCCTCCATCCGCGAGAGCTGGTCGCGCAGCTCCCGCACGTCGCTGCGCAGGCCATGCAGCTCGGCGGCCTCCCCCGTACCGCTCTCGAGTTCGATCGCCAGGCTCTCCTTCTGCATCACGTCGAGCACGATGCCGATCATCATGTTGAGGAAGATGAAGGCGTTGAGGAAGATGAAGGTGAGGAAGTAGATCCAGGCGTAGGGGTAGTGCTCCATGGTCGGATAGAGCACCGCGGTGGCCCAGCTCTCGAAGGTGGCGACCTGGAACAGCGTCAGCATGGCCAGCGAGATGTTGCCCCACAGCTTCTCGTCGACGCTGGCGAACAGGAAGCTGCCGATGGCGCCGTAGATGTAGAAGATGATGAACATCAGCAGCACCACGTAGCCCATGCGCGGGATCGACTTGAACAGCGCGGCGATCAGCATGCGCAGCTCGGGGATCATCGATACCAGGCGCAGCACCCGGAAGATCCGCAGCAGGCGCGCCAGCAGCACCATCTCGGAGTCGTCCAGGGGGATCAGGCTGGCGGTGACGATCAGGAAGTCGAAGACGTTCCAGCCCCGCTTGAAGAAGTCGCGCAGGCGCTTCTCCGCCGCCATGCGGATCAGGATCTCCACCAGGAAGAAGATGGTCACCGCCGTGTCGAGCAGCAGCAGCCACTCCTGGAAGGGGCTGACCTCCTCCTCGTAGGTCTTGGCGCCGATCAGCAGGGCCGAGACGACGATGATGGTGATCACCGTCAGCTCGAAGGCCTTGTGGGCGCGCAGCCGCTCGAAGCGCCCGCGCCAGGTCTCGAAGGTGGTGCTCACGGCCCTACTCCTCCAGGTCCACCTGGCGGTAGCCGATCAGGTAGAGCACCGAATCGAGCCCCAGGGTGGAGATCGACTGGCGGGCCTGGCTGCGCACCAGCGGCTTGGCCCGGAAGGCGATGCCGAGCCCGGCGGCGGCCAGCATCTTGAGGTCGTTGGCGCCGTCACCCACGGCGATGGTCTGCTCCATGGCGAACCCCTCGCGCGCGGCGATCTCGCGCAGCAGCGCCGCCTTGCGGTCGGCGTCGAGGATCGGCTCCTTGACCTCGCCGGTCACCTTGCCGTTCTCGATCACCAGCTCGTTGGCATGGATCTCGTCGAAGCCGAGCCGCTGCTGCAGGTGACGGGCGAAGTAGGTGAAGCCCCCGGAGAGGATCGCGGTGCGGTAGCCCAGGCGCTTGAGCTGCGTCATCAGCCGCTCGACGCCGTCCATCAGCGGGAGCTCCTCGGCGATCTCGGCGAGCACCGACTCGTCGAGTCCCTTCAGCTTGCTCATGCGCTCGCGGAAGCTCTGCTGGAAGTCCAGCTCGCCGCGCATGGCGCGCTCGGTGACCGCGGCGACCTCGTCGCCGACGCCGTGACGCCGCGCGAGCTCGTCGATCACTTCGGTCTTGATCAGGGTCGAATCCATGTCGAAGCACACCAGGCGACGGTGGCGACGCCAGATGGAGTCCTCCTGGATGGCGATGTCGACGCCGTGCATGGCGCCCAGCGCCAGGGCCTTCTCGCGCAGGGCATCGAGGTCGACCTCCTCGCCGCGCAGCCAGCACTCCACGCAGGCACCGCTGATGAGCGCGTGTTCGTGGGGCACGCCGCCATCCAGCGGCTCGCGCCCCGAGAGGCGGTGGATCAGCTCCACGGTCAGGCCATGCTCGGCGGTCAGCGCGCCCACCTCGGCGAGGATCCCCGCCGGCAGGTGCGGCGCCAGCAGCGTCAGGATCAACCGCGGCTGGCTGGCGTGGGCACTCCAGCGCTGGTAGTCCTCGGCGCTGACCTGGATCGCCTGGACATCAAGCCCCAGGGCAGCGCCGGCGGCGGTGAGGGCGCCCTCCAGGTCGTTGTCCTGGCCGAGCCCCACCAGGGCCTCCAGGGAGAGCATGTCGAAGGTCACGCTCTGGTTGATGTCCAGCAGTCGGGCGCCGCTGGTCGCCAGCGCCTTGCCCAGGCCGGCCAGCTGGCCGGGACGCGCCGCGCCGGTGGCGCGGATCAGTACTCGTCGTGTCATTCATCACTCTCCAGCCGGTCGACCTTCTGCAGGCCACGGGGCAACTTGCTGCCGCGCCGGCCGCGTTCGCCACGATAGTAATCCAGATCGGCGGCCTTGAGGGTCAGGTGGCGCTTGCCGGCATGGATCACCAGCGAACCCCCGGCGGGCACCACCACCAGGCTGCGCACGAACTCCTCGCGCCGGGCGGCTCGCGCCCCCGGGATATCGATCATCTTGTTGCCCTTGCCCTTGGCCATCTCGGGCAGCTGCTCGAGGGGGAAGACCAGCAGCCGCCCCTCGTTGGAGACCGCGGCCACGCTGGCCCCCGCGTCCGCGGGTACCGCGCAGGGGGGCAGCACGTTGCAGCCCTTGGGCACGCTGAGCACCCCCTTGCCCGACTTGTTCTTGCCGACCAGTTCCTCGAGGCGGGCCACGAAGCCGTAACCGCCGTCGGAGGCGAGCAGGAAGCGCGCCGAGGGCGGCGCCAGCATCAGCCCCGCCATGTGCGCCCCGGCCACCACGTTGACCCGGCTGGTGACCGGCTCGCCCTGGCCACGGGCGCTGGGCAGGTTGTGGGCGGCCAGGGTATAGGCGCGCCCGGTGTCGTCGAGCAGCACCAGCGGCTGATTGGTCTTGCCCCGGGCGGCCAGGGCGAAGCGGTCGCCGGCCTTGTAGGAGAGCCCCGCGGGATCGATCTCGTGGCCGCGGGCCGCCCGGATCCAGCCCTTCTCGGAGAGCACCACGGTGACGGGATCGGCGCCGACCAGCTCGACCTCGGAGAGCGCCCGGGCCTCCTCGCGCTCGACGATCGGCGAACGGCGGGCGTCGCCGTACTCCTTGCCGGCGGCGCGCAGCTCCTCCTCGATCAGGTCGGTGAGCCTGGCCTCGCTGCCGAGCAGCGCCTCGAGGTGCTGGCGTTCGGCCTCGAGCTCGTCCTGCTCGCCGCGAATCTTCATCTCCTCGAGCTTGGCCAGGTGGCGCAGACGCAGCTCGAGGATCGCCTCGGCCTGGCGGTCGCTGAGCCCGAAGGCCGCCATCAGCGCGGGCTTGGGCTCGTCCTCCTCGCGGATGATGCGAATCACCTCGTCGATGTTGAGGTAGGCGACGAGCAGGCCCTCGAGGATATGCAGGCGATCCTGCACCTTGCCCAGGCGATGCTCGAGCCGTCGGCGCACGGTGGTGCGGCGGAAGCGCAACCACTCGCCGAGCAGCTCCGGCAGCGCCAGCACCCGCGGCCGGCCGTCGAGGCCGATCACGTTCATGTTGACGCGGATGTTCTTCTCGAGATCGGTGGTGGCGAAGAGGTGCGCCATCAGCGCCTCGATGTCGACGCGGTTGGAGCGCGGCTCGATCACCAGACGAGTCGGCTCCTCGTGGGTCGACTCGTCACGCAGGTCGGCCACCATGGGCAGCTTCTTGGCCTGCATCTGGGCGGCGATCTGCTCGAGCACCTTGGCGCCGCTGACCTGGTAGGGCAGCGCGGTGATCACGATGCTGCCCTCCTCCATGACGTAGCGGGCACGCAGCTTCACCGAACCACGACCACTCTCGTAGAGCCTGCGCAGGTCGGCCCGCGGCGTGATGATCTCGGCCTCGGTGGGGAAGTCCGGCGCCGGCAGGTACTGGCCGAGGTCCGCGGTGGTCGCCTCGGGGTGACGCAGCAGGTGGCAGGTGGCCTCGACCACCTCGTTCACGTTATGCGGCGGGATGTCGGTGGCCATGCCCACGGCGATGCCGGTACCGCCGTTGAGCAGCACATGGGGCAGGCGTGCCGGCAGCACCACCGGCTC
The DNA here is from genome assembly GCF_002879645.1 of Halomonas heilongjiangensis. GTDB lineage: Bacteria > Pseudomonadota > Gammaproteobacteria > Pseudomonadales > Halomonadaceae > Halomonas > Halomonas heilongjiangensis. Next base: position 16,136 of record NZ_PNRE01000050.1, read on the forward strand.
GTTCATGGTGCCGTCGAAGTTGGGGGTCCAGTCGACGGTGCCCTGGCCGAGCTCGCTGAGCAGCACCTCGGCGAACTTCGACAGCCGCGCCTCGGTGTAGCGCATGGCGGCGAAGGACTTGGGATCGTCGGGGCTGCCCCAGTTGCCCTGGCCGTCGACCAGCGGGTAGCGGTAGCTGAACGGCTGGGCCATCAGCACCATCGCCTCGTAGCAGGCGCTGTCGCCGTGGGGGTGGAACTTGCCGAGCACGTCGCCGACGGTACGCGCCGACTTCTTGTACTTGGCGCTGGCGGAGAGCGCCAGTTCGCGCATGGCGTAGACGATGCGCCGCTGCACCGGCTTCATGCCGTCGCCGATGTGCGGCAGCGCCCGGTCGAGGATGACGTACATCGAATAGTCGAGGTACGCCTTCTCGGTGTACTCGCGCAGCGAGAGGCGCTCGACATCGCCCTCCGCCACCTGGATATCCATGGTCATCGATTGACCCCTTTCATGATTTCATGGCCGTTGCCGTGCTGCACCAGTGCCCATTCGATCCAACCGTCGCGGCCGCGCCTGTGGGGTCAGACCCCAGCCGTGTCGTCTCGGCCCGGCTCGTGAACCTTGCTGACGGCGGCGCCTCCGCCGGGGTCTGACCCCAAAGGCGACTCCGCCTGCCGGCGCCGCGCGTCTCGGCGCTTGCAGCTTGGCGCTATACCTCGATATCCGCCAGGTTGCCGTAGTCTTCCAGCCAGCTCTTGCGGTCGGCGGAGCGCTTCTTGGCCAGCAGCATGTCCATCATCTCCATGGTGCCGTCGCCGACCTCCCGGGTCAGTTGCACCAGGCGCCGCGTCTCGGGGGCCATGGTGGTCTCGCGCAGCTGCAGCGGACTCATCTCGCCCAGGCCCTTGAAGCGCTGGACGTTGGGCGTGCCGCGCTTGCCCTCGAGCTTGCGCAGGGTCGCCGCCTTCTCGCTCTCGTCCAGGGCGTAGTGCACTTCCTTGCCGAGATCGATGCGGTAGAGCGGCGGCATGGCGACGTAGACATGGCCGGCGTCCACCAGCGCCGGGAAGTGGCGCACGAAGAGCGCGCACAGCAGGGTGGCGATGTGCAGCCCGTCGGAATCGGCGTCGGCGAGGATGCAGACGCGGTGGTAGCGCAGCTTGGAGAGATCGTCGCTGCCCGGGTCCATGCCGATCGCCACGGCGATGTCGTGGACCTCCTGGGAGCCGTAGATGTCGTGGGCCTCCACCTCCCAGGTGTTGAGGATCTTGCCACGCAGCGGCAGGATCGCCTGGGTCTCGCGGTTGCGTGCCTGCTTGGCGCTGCCGCCGGCCGAGTCGCCCTCCACCAGGAACAGCTCGCTGCCGGCCGGGTCCTGGCCCGAGCAGTCGGCCAGCTTGCCGGGCAGCGCCGGCCCCGAGGTGACCTTCTTGCGCGCCACCTTCCTGGCGCTCTTCTGGCGGCGCTGGGCGGCGCTGATCACCAGCTCGGCCAGCGCCTCGGCCTGGTCGACATGATGGTTCAGCCACAGCGAGAAGGCGTCCTTGACCACCCCGGAGACGAACCCGGCCACGGTGCGCGACGACAGCCGCTCCTTGGTCTGGCCGGCGAACTGGGGATCGAGCATCTTCACCGAGAGCACGTAGGCGACCCGCTCCCAGAGGTCCTCGGCGGTGAGCTTGACGCCCCGGGGCAGCAGGCTGCGGTACTCGCAGAATTCGCGCAGGGCCTCGAGCAGGCCGGCGCGCAGGCCGTTGACGTGGGTGCCGCCCTGGGGAGTGGGGATCAGGTTGACGTAGCTCTCCAGCAGCGGCTCGCCGCCCTCGGGCAGCCACTGGATCGCCCAGTCCACCCCCTGCTCGTCGTCGGCGAAGTGACCGACGAAGGGCGAGGCCGGCAGCACCTCATAGCCGTCGGTGGCCTGGGCCAGGTAGTCGCGCAGGCCATCCTCGTACTGCCAGACGCTCTCGCCGCCATCGGTCTCGACCAGCACCACCCTGAGCCCCGGGCAGAGCACCGCCTTGGCCCGCAACAGGTGCTTCAGGCGGCCCAGCGACAGCTTCGGGCTGTCGAAGTAGCTCGCCTCGGGCCAGAAGCGCACCACGGTCCCCCGGGCACGCCTGGCGCAGCTGCCGATCACCGCCAACGGGGAGGCCAGTTCGCCGTGCTCGAAGGCCATGGCGTGGCGGTTGCCGTCGCGCAGCACCTCCACCTCGAGGCGCTTCGACAGGGCGTTGACCACCGATACCCCCACGCCGTGCAGGCCGCCGGAGAAGCGGTAGCTCGACTGGGAGAACTTGCCGCCGGCATGCAGCCGGGTGAGGATCAGCTCGACCCCGGACACGCCGTGTTCCGGGTGGATGTCGATGGGCATGCCGCGGCCGTCGTCGGTGACCTCGATGCCGCCATCCTCGAACAGCCGGACCGTGATCTCCTGGGCATGGCCGGCCAGCGCCTCGTCGACGCTGTTGTCGATGACCTCCTGGACCAGGTGGTTGGGGCGGCTGGTGTCGGTATACATGCCGGGGCGCTTGCGCACCGGTTCGAGGCCGGAAAGCACTTCGATGGAGCTGGCACTGTATTGCGTCATGCGTCGTCCACATCCTGATGGGTGATGCACCCGGGGGCCAACGAATGGCCGCCGTGGGCGAAGATCGCCGGCAGATAGTCGGCCAGCGCCGTGAAGCCGTGGTCCCCCCCGGGGTGAAGAATGGTCCGTGCGCCACGATAGAAGGCGAAGGTGTCGGCCGGGTCCAGGGTCTCGTCGGCACTGCCCAGCAGCAGCAGGTAGCGCCCCGGCGTGACACCCCGCGGGGTGAGCGCCTCGAGCTCCTCGAGATGGATGGCCTCGACGCAGAAGCGCTCGCCGGTATACTCGTTGACGAAGGCCTCGCCGACCCAGTCGGTCACCAGCCGGGCCGGGCCCACCGCCGGGTTGATCAGCACCGCCGGCAGGTCGTGGCGCTCGGCGACCAGCGTCGCCAGGAAGCCCCCCATGGAGCTGCCCGCGACCAGCGGGTGCGGCCCCACCCCCTCGAGCAGCGACTCGGCCAGCCGCAGGGCCGCGCGCGGCCGGTGGGGCAACTGCGGTGTCGCGCAGGGCAGCCCCAGGACGGCGCAGGCGGAGCGCATCAGTGCCGCCTTGGGCGAGCCGCTGCCACTGTTGAAACCGTGCAGGTAGAGCACACCACTGACCGCCGGCTCGTGCAGGGCCGCACTCAGCATACCGCAACCCCTGTACAAACAGCCAGCCTCATCGCGAATCGGTCTCCGCCGCCCGCTCTGCCGCCCAGACGGCCTCGATCAGCGCGCGGGTGGATTCATCCATGGCCTCGAGGCCCTGACGGCTCTCGAGGATGCGCTGGGTCTCGCCGGCGATCTTCTTGCCCAGCTCCACCCCCCACTGGTCGAAGGGGTTGATCTCCCAGATCGTCGCCTGGACGAACACCTTGTGCTCGTAGAGGGCGATCAATGCCCCCAGCGTCGCCGGCGTCAGCCGATCGAGCAGCACCGTGCTCGAGGGCTGGTTGCCGCGATAGCGCTTGTGGCCGGGGCGCGGGCCAGCGTCGTCGATGGCGTCGTCGCCGAGCATCAGCACCCGCGACTGGGCGAAGCAGTTGGCGAGCGTCAGGCGGTGCTGGCTCATCAGGTGATCGCGGGTCGCCTCGTCGGTCACGTCGTCGTAGCGCACCAGGGGCGCGATGAAGTCGCACTCCACCGCCTGGGTGCCCTGATGCAGCAGCTGGTAGAAGGCGTGTTGGGCGTTGGGACCGAGCTGCCCCCACAGCACCGGGCAGGTCGAGTAGCCCACCTCGCGGCCGTCGTGGGTCACCGACTTGCCGTTGGACTCCATCTCGAGCTGTTCGAGGTAGGCGGCGAAGTACTCCAGGCGGCCGTCATAGGGCAGGATGGAATGGGCGCGGATATCCAGGAAGTTGACGTTCCAGATCCCCGCCAGGGCCAGCAGCACCGGCAGGTTGTCGGCCAGCGCCGCCTCGCGGAAGTGACGGTCCATGGCGTGGGCCCCGGCGAGCAGCTCGCGGAAGTTGTCCATGCCGACCACCAGGGCGATGGGCAGGCCGATGCCGCCCCACAGCGAGTAGCGCCCGCCGACCCACTCCCAGAACTCCAGCTGGTGATCCGGCGCGATGCCCCAGTCGTTCATCTTCTCGGGGCTCGCCGAGACACCGATGAAGTGCTGGCGCATCACCAGCCCGTCGTCGACACCCTCCTCCTGGCCCAGGCGCGACATCAGCCAGTCCCGGGCGGTACGAGCATTGGAGAGGGTATCGATGGTGGTGAACGACTTCGACGAGAGCACGAACAGGGTGGTCTCGGGGTTGAGGCGGGCCAGGTAGTCGGCCAGTTGGGAGCCGTCCATGGTCGAGGCGAAGTGCACCTCGATGCGGTGCACGTCGTCTGGCCGGTAGTCGGCCAGGGCGTGGGTCACCATCAGCGGGCCGAGATCGGAGCCGCCGACCCCCAGGTTGACGACGTTGCGGATCGCCTTGCCGGTGGCGCCGCGCCACTGGCCGGCATGGAAGCGCTCGACCATGGTCGCCATGTGGTCGAGGGTGGCGTGCACCCCGGGCACCAGGTCCTCGCCCTCCACCACCAGCGACGCCTCCGCCGGCAGGCGCAGGGCGGTATGCAGCGCCGGACGATCCTCGCTCACGTTGACCCGCTCGCCCTCGAGCAGGGCGCGGATCGCCTCGGGCAGGCCGGCCTCCCGCGCCAGGTCCAGCAGCAGGCCGAAGGTCTCGTCGGACCAGCGCTGCTTGGAGAGATCCAGGGTCAACCCCGCCGCATGGCGGGTATAGGCCGCCTGGCGACCGGGCGCGCCGGCGAAGAGGTCGCGCAGGTGCGCGCCGCGCATGGCGTCGGCATGAGCGGTCAGGGCGCGCCAGGCGCCTCGCTGGTCGATCGACGTATGGGTCATGGTTTCCTCCTGGACATCCTGTCGTGCAGCCGAGGCGCGTGAGACGTAGAATGGGCGTCCTTTTCCGCACGATTTCCGGCTTGGCCCATGAGTGACGCATCTTACCGTGACGCGATCTTTTCGACACCCCTCGATCGGATGGCGCGCTTCTCCTTCGACGAGCAGGTCGTGGCCTGCTTCCCCGACATGATCCGTCGTTCGGTACCGGGCTACGGCCAGATACTCGGCATGCTGGGACTGATCGCCCGGCGCCACCTGCGTCACGGCGCCCACGTCTACGACCTGGGCTGTTCGCTGGGGGCCGGCGGCCTGGCGCTGGCCGGCCAGTTGCCACCGGACGCCTTCCACTACACCGGGGTGGACCTCTCGCCGGCCATGGTGGCCCGGGCCCGGGAGACCCTGGCCGCGGAGTGCCCGGAGCACGCCGTCGAGATCGTCGAAGGCGATATCCGCGAGCTCGACTACCGCCCCTCGGGGATGATCGTGCTCGACTTCACCCTGCAGTTCCTCGCCCCGGGGGATCGTGACGCCGTGATCGACAAGCTGTTCGCCGCCCTGGAGCCCGGTGGCGTGCTGGTGCTCTCGGAGAAGGTCAAGGCCGACGACGAGCAGGAGAACGCCTGGCTGGTGGAGCGCTATCACGACTTCAAGCGCGCCAACGGCTACAGCGAGCTGGAGATCAGCCAGAAGCGTACGGCGCTGGAGAACGTGCTGGTGCCCGATACCCTGGCGGCCCATCACGAGCGACTGGCCCGTGCGGGCTTCTCCCGCTCGCAGACCTGGTTCCAGTTCCTGAATTTCGCTTCGCTGATCGCGTTCAAGGAGGTCAGTAGCAGCCCCGGCGAGAGCGCGCGCTGACATGCCGATTGCTCCCGAGCACCGCGAGCTCTACCGAGCCTTCCTCGCCCAGGGGCTCGACACCTGGCTGGCCCGCCTCCCCGAGCAGTTGGCTCGCGGGCTGGACCGAAGCCGCTACGGCGACCTGCCCGCCTGGGAGAAGGCGGTGGCCAAGCTGCCCGCCCTCCCCGAGGCCCGCGAGGTGGCGCTGGACGGCGACACCGTCAGCGTCGACCTGGCGCTGACCGGCAGCCAACGCCGCCAGTGCGAGAACCTGCTGCGCAAGCTCGCGCCCTGGCGCAAGGGGCCCTTCCGCCTGGGGGGCATCCACATCGATACCGAGTGGCGCTCGGACTGGAAGTGGCGGCGCGTCGCCCCGCACCTGGCGAGCCTCGCCGGTCGGCGGGTGCTCGACGTGGGCGGCGGTAGCGGCTACCACGCCTGGCGCATGGCGGGCGCCGGCGCCGCCTTCGTGCTGGTGATCGACCCCTCGCCGCGCTTCTTCTGGCAATTCCGGGCGGTGCGCCACTTCGTCGGCGACGCCGACGGCGGGCGCACCCACTTCCTGCCGGTGGGCATCGAGGAGGTGCCCGAGGGACTCGCCTTCTTCGACACGGTGTTCTCCATGGGGGTGCTCTACCACCGCCCCTCGCCGCTGGAGCACCTGCTGCAGCTCAGGGAGGCCCTGCGCCCGGGCGGCGAGCTGGTGCTCGAGACCCTGGTGGTCGAGGGCGACGCGACCAGCGTGCTGCTGCCCGGCGAGCGCTACGCCGCCATGCCCAACGTCTACTTCCTGCCGTCGTCGGCCGCGCTCTGCCGGTGGCTAGAGCGCTGCGGGTTCGACAAGGTGCGCGTGGTGGACGAAGCGGTGACCACCACCGACGAGCAGCGTGCCACCGACTGGATGACCTTCCAGTCGCTGGCCGATTTCCTCGATCCGAACGACCCGAGCAGGACCCGCGAGGGCTACCCGGCGCCGCGGCGGGCGGTGGTGATGGCCCAGAGAGCGAAGTGAACGGGCCGGAGCAGGCGCGCTGCTACTCCGCTACGCAGGCGTTGGGCTCGGCAGACGGCCGGGCGAATCGCTCGCCCTTCGCCGAGACGCTGTCGACGATGACCTGACCGATCCCGCGCGAGCACGACTCGATGCGCGCCTCGACGTGGTAGACCTCACGCAGGAGGTCGGGGGTGACGATGTCGGACGACCGGCCACAGGCGATCAGCCGGCCGTCGGCAACGACCATGGTCTGGTCGGCAAAGCGCAGGGCGTGGTTGAGGTCATGCAGGGCGATCAGGACCACCATGCCGCGTGCGCGGGCAAGACCCCGCATGTGGGTCAGCACTTCCATCTGCCGCGAGAGGTCGAGCGCCGATGTCGGCTCGTCCATCAGCAGGACGTCCGGTTCCCGCACCAGGGCCTGCGCCAGGCTGGCGAGCTGCCGCTGGCCGCCGGACAGCTCGCCGATGTTCTTGAAGGCGATGTCCGAGATGCCGAGGACCCCCATGGTCTCGTCGATGTGCCTGAGATCGTCGTCACCGACGGCCCAGGACGTCCCCTGCTTGCGGGCGAGCAGGATCGATTCGTAGACGGTGAGCACCGAGTTGGCGGAGGTATCCTGGGGCATGTAGCAGACGGCGTCCCGTCCCGGCTTCGCCCCTTCGACACGCACTTGCCCCGGCCCGCGCAGGAGCCCGGCGATGCGCTTGAAGAGCGTCGACTTGCCCGCCGCATTGGGGCCGATCACCGCCACCACTTCGCCGCCCGCGAAGGCCGGCGTCGTCACGCCCTGGACCTGGAGTGTCCTGCCATAACGCGCGCCGAGACCGTCGAGCCGGATGGTTACCATGAGCGCCTCGCATTGGAGAGGATGAGGGAGATGAAGAAGGGAATGCCGATGAGCGACGTCACGACGCCGATCGGGAAGATGGTGCCGGGAACGAGGGCCTTGCTGAGCACGGAACTGGCGGAGAGGATGAGCGCCCCGGCCAGCGCCGAGGCCGGCAGGAAGAAGCGTTGGTCCTCGCCGATCAGCATGCGGGCGATATGCGGCCCGACGAGCCCGATGAAGCCGATCGTCCCGACGAAGGCCACGGGGATGGCGGCCAGCAGGCTCACCATCATCAGCGTCTCCAGGCGCAGCCGCGTGACCTTGACGCCGAAGCTCGCCGCCTTGTCCTCACCCAGCCTGAGCGCCGTCAGCGCCCAGGCGCGGCGTGCAAAGACCGGCAAGACGACGGCCAGGGCGAGCGTGGTGATGGCGAGCTTCGGCCAGGTCGCCTTGGTGAGGCTTCCCATGGTCCAGAAGACGACCGCGGCCAGGGCCTGCGAGGAAGCCAGGAACTGGACGAGCGCCAGCAGGGCGTTGAAGGTGAAGACCAGGGCGATGCCGAGCAGCACGATGGTCTCGACCGTCACGCCACGCTTGATGCTGAGCAGGTGGATGAGAAACGCCGCCAGCATGGCCATGACGAAGGCGTTGATCGGTACCACGTAGGCGATGGCCGCGGGGATGAGGGCCACGCCGAAGGCCAGCGCGAGGGCCGCGCCGAAGCTCGCGGCGGCCGAGATGCCCAGCGTGAAGGGGCTGGCGAGCGGATTGTTGAGAATGGTCTGCATCTGCGCCCCCGCCACGCTGAGCGACGCGCCGACCACCACGGCCATCAGCGCCACCGGCATGCGGATCTCCCACACCACGACCCACACCTGCGGGGACACGCTGTCGGACGCCAACAGCGCCCGCACCACCTCGCCGAGGCCATAACGGGCGGGACCGATGGCGAGGTCGACGCACAGGCTGAAGACGAGCGCCAGGCCGAGCCCCAGGAGAATCAGTTGCCGCCGCCAGACCAGGGCGCGGTAGCGGCCGCGTTCCACGCCCGTGGTGGGTGCGGCGATCGTCGTGGGCTTATTCATCGCTCAGCGAGACCCAATGGCCGGGCCGGTAGGTGACCGGCAGGAACCTGTCGTGCAGCTCGCGGAAGGTCGCCTCGGGATCGAGATCGGCGAACAGCTCGGGATGCAGCCACTTCGCCATCTGCTGGATGGCGACGAACTGATAGGGGCTGTTGTAGAACTGGTGCCAGATGGCATGCACCTGCCCGGTCTCGACGGCCTTCACGCCGGTCAACGCCGGCCGTTCGGTCAGCGCCTCGAGCTTGCGCCGCGCTTCCGTCTCGTCCTGATCGGGACCGACACCGACCCAGTCGCCGCCGGGCACATAGGCCTCCCAGTCGCCGCCGGTGACGATGACCTGGTCCGGATTGGAGGCGATGATCTGCTCGGGGTTGAGCGTGCCGAAGGTGCCGGGAAGGATATCCTTGGCGATGTTCTGCCCGCCGGCCATCTCGACGAACTTGCCGAAGTTCTCGTCGCCGAAGCTCATGCAGCAATCGTCCGAATAGCCACCGGCCCGGTCGATGAACACGGCCGGGCGTTCGGGGTCGGCCTCTGCGATGACATCGGTGACGCGCCGGATCTCGGCGGCGCGCCACGCGCTGAACGCCTCGGCCCGCTGCTCCTCGCCGAACAGCTGGCCGAAGAGGCGCATGCTCGGCTCGGTATTGGTGAAGGGATGCTCCCGAAAGTCGACATAGACCACGGGGATGCCGGCGGCGGCGAGCTTCTCGATATAGCGGGCGTCTTCCGTCGCCTGCTGCGACTCGATGTTCATGATCACCACGTCGGGATCGAGGGCGACCGCCTGCTCCACGTCGAAGGTGCCGTCCTTGAAGCCGCCGAAGGTCGGGATCTCCGCCATCTGCGGAAACTGCTCGAGATAGAGGGCGTAGTTGTCGGGATCGGCCTGGCTGAAATCCTCACGCCAGCCGACCACCCGCCTGAAGGGATCGTCCGTGTCGAGCGCGGCCACGAGATAGATCTGCCGCCCCTCCCCCAGGATGACCCGCTGGACCGGGGCGTCCACCTCGACCTGGCGGCCGGCGATATCGGTCACCGTGACGGGCTCCGCCTGGGCGTGGAGGGCCGAGGCGGCGAGCAAGGCGATGGCGGCACATGCCGCAAGCTTCCGGAGAGTCATGAAGGCCTCACGTGTGGTAGAGAATGTGCGGAATCATATGGCTAATGAAACCTATTCTCAATAGCTATCCCTGCGAGAACCGCCGATCGAGCCGGCCTTAACCGATCATCGCTATGACGGCGGGGCGGCGCCCCTCCTCCTGCAGCGTGATTCCCGTGCGAGTGCCGCCCTACCGCCTGAGGATCACCAGCCACCGCCCCAGGTTGAGCAGGCTGGCCAGCGAGGCGGCCACGTAGGTGAAGGCGCAGGCGGTGAGCACATGGCGGGCGCCGGGCATGTCGCAGGGCGGGAGGTACTCCTTGAGCAGCGGCAGGGCCCGCTGGAAGCTGGCGTCGAACTCCACCGGCAGGGTCACCAGGTGCACCAGGGCGGCGGTGCCGAAACTGATCACCGCGGCCAGCAGCACGATCAACATGCCGCCGGGCATGCGGGTGAGGATGAACAGGAAGGGCGCCGCCATCATCAGCAGCGCCCCGATCTTCTCGGCCTGCTGGGCCACCGCCACCAGCCGGCTGCGCACCAGCAGCGGCGCGTAGCCATGGTGGTGCTGGATGGCGTGGCCCACCTCATGGGCCGCCACCGTCACCGCGGTGAGCGAGCGTCCCGCGTAGTGCTCCCGCGACAATCGCACCCGCCGCGCGTCGGGATCGTAGTGGTCGCCCTGGTCGGTAAGCTCCACTTTCACCCCGTCGATGCCGAGCCGCCTGAGCAGGTGCTCGGCGAGCTCCGCCCCGGTACCCGGGTAGTCGTCCCGCGGCCGGGCATGCCGCTTGAGCACCCACTTCGCCCAGAGGTTGGGCAGGATGAAGATCAGCAGCAGCACACCGATCAGGACAACGATCATCGTGACCTCGTTCGCCTGGATGAGGTGTCATCATCGCCGCTGAGCCACCTGGCGTCATCCCTCGTCGACGCACGCCTGGTGCACCTCCACCAGGTCGTGCTGAGCGATCAGTCCCTTGGCATGGGCATGGGCCGCCATGGCGGCGCTGTCGGCGGCCAGCACCAGCTCGCAGTCGCTGTGTGCGATCTCCTCGCGCAGCCGCTCGATGGCCCGTTCGCGGTCGGGCCTGCGATCGACCCGGCGAATGTAGATCGCCTTCACCCGACCGGGATGCTCCTTGACGATACGGGTATAGACCTCGGGGTCGTGCTGTCCGCTGTCGCCGATCAGCACGCAGGGCAGGTCCTCCATCATCGTCAGCATGCGGGTGATCAGGTCATGCTTGTGGTCTTCGGCGCGGCGCGGCCAGGGGCGACGCCAGGAGAGTCCCCACTCGCGCAGGAACAGGATCGGCCCCACCGGGATGCAGTTGAGCTGGAAGAACGCCTCGAGCATCTCGTAGATGCTCCAGGGCCCTCGCGAGACGTAGAGGATCGGCCGCCTGGCCTCTCCATCGGCTCCGACGTGAAGCGCCCGGTAGAGCGCCGCGACACCGGGAAAGGCGGTGCGTTGATGCGCCTTCTGCACGAAAAGCCGATAGAGCATGCGCAGCCTGTCGGCAACACCGGTGTACATCACGGTGTCGTCGATATCGCTGATCACCAGCAGATCGGTCTCTGGCGGTGGGATATACACCTCGGCGTGGCAGTGCATCCGGTCATCGCCCTGGGAGACCTGCAGCTCGGCCTGGTGCCAGGAGAGTCCCTGCGGCAGCGGCGTCTGGAGGGGCAGGTGAATGTCGAAGAAGCCGTCGCGGTCGGTGGTCGCGGTGGTCCGGTTGGCGCCCAGGCTCGCCTCCACACGAACGCCGGCCACCCCATGGCGAGCGATGCGGCGCACCACGTCCGCCACGTCACGCAGCACGCCATGGTGGGGGATCGCCCGGCCCAGGGCGGCCTGGCGGAACACACGCCCCATCACGAAGACCTCCTGCCGGGAGCCATAGCCACGGTAGGGATGGACCACGATGCCACCACGACCGAGGTCACGCTTCATCGGCCGGGTGATGAAATGCAGCACGCGCCTGACCACGCCGGCGGAACGTCGCCTGCCCCCCATCAGCCGTGCCGCTCCGGTTCACCCCGGCCCTGGAAGGGGGCCGCCCCGGTCTCTTGCCTCATGCGCATGGTGACCTCCCCGGCCTGAAGACAGGCATCGATGATGACCAGTGTGAAGGAGTGGACCCCGAGGTCAATACTCGGTGTGGGTCGCCATCCGACACCGACGCCAGGCCGGGCTCCCGCCCCTACCCCGGCAGCGACAGCAGCATTCCCGATAACGCACAGGCCCCCAACACCTTGAGCATGCCCACCCTGAAGCGAAAGATGGCCAGCATGGCGCCGACGCAGAGCAGCAACGCGAACGGATCCAGCGTGGCCGGCTCGGGCACCAGCAGCCGCAGGCCCGCCCCGCGCCACTCGCCCACCTCGGCGAAGACCACATGGATGCCGAACCACACCGCCAGGTTGAGCACCACCCCGACCACCGCGGCGGTGATCGCGGTCATGGCGCCGCTCAAGGCGGCGTTGTCGCGCAGCCGCTCGACGTAGGGGGCGCCGAGGAAGATCCACAGGAAACAGGGCACGAAGGTGACCCAGGTGGTCAGCACCGCCGCCAGGGTCGCCGCCAGCCAGGGATCGAGGGCGCCGGCGTCGCGGAAGGCGCCCATGAAGCCGACGAACTGCACCACCTGGATCAGGGGGCCCGGCGTGGTCTCGGCCATGCCCAGGCCGTCGAGCATCTCCCCCGGCGCCAGCCAGCCGTAGTTCTGTACCGCCGCCTGGGCCACGTAGCTGAGCACCGCATAGGCACCACCGAAGGTGACCACCGCCATCCGGCTGAAGAAGGTGGCGATCTGGGTGAAGACGTCATCGCCCCCGAGGATCAGCAACAGCAGCGCCACCGGCGTGAGCCACAGGGCGAGGAAGATCGCCGAGATCTTCAGCGACCAGGCCCGATTCGGGCGCGCATGGGTGGGCATCCGCTCGCCGAGCAGCGAATCGCGATCCTGGAGCACCCCGTCGTCGGCGGCAGCGTGCCCACCGCCCACGCGAAACAGCGTGGAGCCGGCCCTGCCGCCGAAGAAGCCGACCAGCGCCGCGGCGACGATGATCAGGGGAAAGGCGATGTCGAGGAAGAAGATCGCCACGAAGGCCGCCGCGGCGATGCCCAGCATGACGTGGTTCTTCAGCGCCCGCTTGCCGATGCGCACCACCGCGTTGACCACGATGGCCAGTACCGCCGCCTTGAGGCCGAAGAACAGCCCCTCCACCAGCCCCACATTGCCCAGCGCGGCGTACAGGTAGCTGAGCGCGAGTATCGCGATGAACCCCGGCAGCACGAACAGCGTGCCGGCCAGCAGCCCGCCCCGGGTGCGGTGCATCAGCCAGCCGATGTAGATGGCCAGCTGCTGCGCCTCCGGCCCGGGCAGCAGCATGCAGTAGTTGAGCGCGTGCAGGAAGCGGCTCTCGCCGATCCACCGCTTCTCCTCGACCAGGATGCGGTGCATCACGGCGATCTGCCCGGCGGGCCCGCCGAAGCTCAGCAGGGCGATACGCAGCCAGACGCGCACGGCCTCGCGGAAAGGCACGTCGTGGGGAAGCTCGTCGGAGGGGGTCATGACACCTCGATGTCGGCGGAGGGAGACGGGGTGGCGATACCCCCTGAACAGGATACCGGAAAGCGAAGCCCCGCATGATAGCGGGGCTTCGGGCCTACGGGACTACGGGATGACGGCGACGACTCAGCGCAGCAGCTCGCGCAGGTCCTTGGCCTCCCAGTGGGGGAAGTACTTGCGCACCAGGGCGTTGAGCTCCAGCTCGAAACCGGCCCAGTCGACCTCGCCGTGGGCCCTGGCGGCCCCCTCGGCCGTACCGCGGATCATCCCGGCACCGACCGTCACGTTGCTCAGCCGGTCGATGACGATGAAGCTCCCGGTACCCGGGCTGGTGGCGTAGTCGTCCAGCGGCACCTCAGCGGTCAGCTCCACCCGGCAGCGGGCGATGGCGTTGAGCTCGAGACGCTCGGTGGCATGGCGCTCCAGGGTGTTGACGTCGACCTGGTGGTGGATCGCTCCCACCTGGCCGGCAACGGAGCGTCCGGCCAGGCGGATGTCGTACGACCGCCCCGGGGTCAGCGCCTCCTCGTGCATCCAGACGATGTCGGCCTCGAAGGCACTCGCCATGGCCACCTCGGCGTCCGCGGCGACGAGCCAGTCCCCCCGGGAGATGTCGATCTCGTCGTCCAGGGTCACGGTGATCGCCTGGCCGGGGTAGGCCGCGTCCAGGTCACCGTCGAAGGTGACGATGCGCTCCACCGTCGAGGTCTTGCCCGAGGGCAACGCCTTGACCGCCTGGCCGGGGCGCAGCACGCCCGCCTCCAGGGTGCCGGCGTAGCCGCGGAAGTCGAGGTTCGGCCGGTTGACATACTGCACCGGCAGGCGCAGGTCGGTGAGGTTGCGGTCGCGGCTGACCTCCACGCCCTCGAGCAGTTCGAGCAGCGCCGGCCCCTCATACCACGCCATGGCGGCGCTCTTGTTGACCACGTTGTCGCCCTTCAGGGCCGACATGGGCACGAAGTGGATGTCCTCGGCCGAGAGCTGTTCGGCGAAGAGGCGATAGTCGGCGACGATCTCGTCGAAGCGCGCCTGGTCGAAGTCGACCAGGTCCATCTTGTTGACCGCGATCACCAGATGGCGGATGCCCAGCAGATCGGCGATGAAGCTGTGCCGGCGGGTCTGGGTCTGCACCCCGTAGCGGGCATCGATCAGGATGATCGCCAGGCTGGCGGTCGAGGCCCCGGTGGCCATGTTGCGGGTGTACTGCTCGTGCCCCGGGGTGTCGGCGATGATGAACTTGCGCTTGTCGGTGGAGAAGAAGCGGTAGGCGACATCGATGGTGATGCCCTGCTCGCGCTCCGACTGCAGGCCGTCGACCAGCAGCGCCAGGTCGACCTCCTCGCCGGTGGTGCCGCTCTTCTTCGAGTCGCGGGTGATCGCCGCGAGCTGGTCGTCGAAGATCATCTTGGAGTCGTGCAGCAGCCGGCCGATCAGGGTCGACTTGCCGTCGTCGACGCTGCCGCAGGTGATGAAGCGCAGCAG
>NZ_PNRE01000066.1 GCF_002879645.1 Halomonas heilongjiangensis
CGAACAGCGGGGTGAGCCTGCCCAGCTTGGCGGCGTCGGTGCCGGGCCGCGGGTGCTCGTCCCTGTCGACCAGCAGCGGAGGCAGCTTGCGTCCCTGGGGCACCTCGATGCCGAGGATCTCGCCAGCGTAGAAGCCACCGGCCAGGGCCTCGCCGTAGCGGGCCTGGGAGCGGGCCGCGAAGGCGTCGCTGGCCTCCCGGCCAATGCCCAGGTCGTGGGCCACGTTGTCGGCGGTCTCCGGCATGCTGTGGTTGCCGAACTCCTTGCCGATCCAGGGGTTGGGGAAGCGCGAACCGATCACGGTGTCATACAGCGGCTGGTTGCGGGCGAAGGGGGTGTCGGCCTTGCCCAGCACATAGGGCGCCCGCGACATCGACTCCACCCCGCCGGCCAGGAACAGCTCGCCCTCGCCGAGGCGGGTAGCGCGGGCGGCGTCGATCACCGCGGCCAGGCCGCTGCCGCACAGGCGATTGACGGTCTGCCCCGCGACCTCGACGGGCAGGCCGGCCAGCAGGGCGCCGTGGCGGGCCACGTTGCGCGAATCCTCGCCGGCCTGGTTGGTGCAGCCGGCCAGCACCTCCTCGTAGTCGCCGGGGGCGAAGCCGTTGCGCTCGACCAGGGCCCTCAGGGTCCGGCCCAGCAGGTCATCGGGGCGGACACCGGCGAGGCTGCCGCCGTGGCGGCCGAAGGGCGTACGAATGCCATCGTAGATGAAGGCGTCGTTCATGGGAGGCTCCTGTCAGGTCGATTCGGTGGTGGCCAGCGGCAGGCCGAGGGTGGCGCGGCGGCGCAGCCAGGGGCTGGGGCGGTAGCGGGGGTCGCGGCTGGCGGCGAAGAGGTTGTCGAGGATCGTGAGGATCCGCCGGCTACCGTAGTGGTCGCCCATGGCCAGCGGGCCACGGGGATAGCCCAGCCCCAGTTCCACGGCGCGGTCGAGGGTGTCCGGGGTGGCCACGCCCTGCTGGGCGATTTCGGCGCCCACGTTGACGATGCAGGCGACCACGCGCTGGAGCACGAAGCCGTTGCTGTCGTGGAGCGGGCTCACCGGCGTGCCGTCATGGCCGAGCAGGGCCCAGGCGGCATCGCGGTAGCGGGGCTCGGTGGCCGGGGTGGTCATCAGGCTGCGGCGCCTGTCGAGGCCGGCCAGCATGTCGACGGCCACGCAGCGGCGGGCCTCGAGACCCTGGCGCAGGGCGACCTGGGTGGCGTCCTCGCCCAGCGGGGTGAGCAGGCACAACGACTCGGCGGCGGGCCGCTCGCCACGGTCCAGCGGCCAGCCGGCGGCGGCGACGAGCGCCGAGAGCGCCTCGACGGCCTCGGGGTCTTCGGGGCTGATCCACACCGGGACAGGGGGGGCCGCCGGCAGAGGTGGTTCGTCCTCGACGACGGCCTTGCCCTCCTCGTAGCGATAGAAGCCCTCGCCGCTCTTGCGGCCCAGCAGGCCGGCGGCGAGGCGCGACCGGGTCAGCGGAGACGGCCGGAAGCGCGCCTCTTCGTAGTACTGGTGATAGATCGACTCCATCACCGCGTGGGAGACATCGAGACCGGTCAGGTCGAGCAGGGTGAAGGGGCCCATGCGGAACCCGCCCTGGTCGACCAGGATGCGGTCGATGGTGGCGTGATCGGCGACGCTCTCGCCGAGGATCCTCAGGGCCTCGGTGCCGAAGGCGCGCCCGGCATGGTTGACCAGGAAGCCCGGGGTATCGGTGGCGCGCGCGGTGAAATGGCCCATGGCCTGTCCCAGCGCCTCGATGCGCGCGACGACGTCGGTCGAGGTCCGCAGGCCGGGGATCACCTCGACGATCTTCATCAACGGGACGGGGTTGAAGAAGTGGAAGCCGATCACCCGTTGCGGCACCCGGCAGGCGGAGGCGATCGTCGTCACCGACAGCGACGAGGTGTTGGTGGCGAGCACGGCGTCGTCGCCCAGGACCGCTTCCAGACGAGCGAAGAGGTCCTGCTTGGCCTCGAGGTTCTCGACGATGGCCTCCACCACGACGTCGCAGCCCGCCAGGTCGGCAAGCTCGGCGGCCTCGTGCAGTCGGGCCCGGTAGCGCGCCAGGTCGTCCTCGCTCAGGCGCCCCTTCGCCACCCCGCGTGACCAGACGCCGGCGATGAAGTCCCTGGCCTCATCCACCGCGCCCGTGCGGGCATCATGCAGGCTGACCTCGAGGCCGGCCTGGGCGGCCAGCTGGGCGATGCCGCGGCCCATGGCGCCGGTGCCGACGAGGCCGAGGCGACGGAAGGGCGTGGCCGGAGTGGCCTCCGGGGGGGCGTCGGTCGACATGGCAAGCTTCTCCTCACGAGTGGTTATCAGGACGGTTGCGGCGCCTGTGTTCCGCAAAGCAAAATCATATTCCGTTTATTGACTGCCATCCTAGGCTATGCAAAAGTGCCTGGCAATAGATGCGAACGTCAATTCCATGATGCAGAACCGGTGCTCCCGACGTTGCCGACCCCCTGGGACCCGCCTGCCACTTCACCCGTGAGGACACGCCATGATTCGCGATCCGGAACTCCTGAATCAGCTTCTCGATACCATTTCACGTTTCGTGAGTGAACGCCTGATTCCCAACGAGGCGCGCCTGGCCGAGGAGGACGCCGTGCCCCCCGAGCTGCTCCAGGAAATGCAGGAGATGGGCCTGTTCGGCCTGTCGATACCGGAAGAGTACGGTGGCCTCGGGCTGACCATGGAGGAGGAGGCGCTGGTGGCGATGGAGATCGGCAGGACCTCGCCGGCGTTCCGCTCGATCTTCGGCACCAACAACGGCATCGGTGCCCAGGGTATCCTCATCGACGGCACCCCGGAGCAGAAGGCCCGCTACGTGCCACGCCTGGCGACCGGCGAGCTCCTCAGCGCCTTCTGCCTGACCGAGCCCGATGCCGGTTCCGACGCCGCCAGCCTGCGCACCACGGCCGTGCGCGACGGCGATCACTATGTGCTCAACGGCACCAAGCGCTTCATCACCAACGGCCCCGAGGCGGACCTGTTCACGGTGATGGCGCGCACCGACCCTGCCAACAAGGGTGCCGGTGGCATTTCGGCCTTTATCGTCGAAGGCGACACCCCCGGGCTCCAGCGCGGGCCGGCCGACAGGAAGATGGGTCAGAAGGGCGCCCATACCTGCGACATCATCTTCGACCACTGTCGGGTGCCGGCCGAGAACATCATCGGGGGCCAGGAGGGGCAGGGCTTCAAGACCGCCATGAAGGTACTCGACCGCGGCCGCCTGCACATTTCCGCGGTCTGTGTCGGTGTCGCCGATCGGCTGGTGGAGGAGTCGCTGAGCTATGCCATGGAGCGCCAGCAGTTCGGTGTGCCGCTCTCCAGCCACCAGCTGATCCAGGCGATGCTCGCCGACAGCAAGACCGAGGCCTATGCCGGCCGCACCATGGTCCTCGACGCCGCGCGCCGCAAGGACGCCGGCGAGGATGTCTCGACCCTGGCGTCGTGCGCCAAGCTGTTCTGCGCCGAGATGGTCGGCCGGGTGGCCGACCGGGCGGTGCAGATCCATGGTGGCTCGGGCTATATGGCGGAGTACGCCGTCGAGCGCTTCTACCGCGACGTGCGGTTGTTCCGCATCTACGAGGGCACCACCCAGATCCAGCAACTGGTGATCGCCCGCAACATGGTACGGGAGGCGTCCTGATGGCCCTGTCCGTGACGCGCCAGGCACCGGACGAGCGCATCTTCGGGCGCCTGGCAAGCGACTTGGTGGCGGAGCTGCCCGAGCGGTTGAGTACCCGGGTGCTCGACAACGCCCGGCGCCTTCCCGACCGCGAGGCACTGGTCGATGGCGAGGTGCGCTGGTGCTACGCCGAGCTGGGCCGCGAGATCCGCGAGGCCCGGGCGTGGCTGGCCTCGCTGGGGATTCGGCCGGGGGATCGCCTGATGACCGTCGGCGAGAACAGCCGTGCCCTGGTGGTGCTGCTGCTGGCGGCCAGCGAGCTCGATGCCTGGGTCGCCATCGTCAACTCGCGGCTGTCGGCCAGGGAGATCGACCTGATCCGCGCCGACTGCCAGCCGCGTCGGGTCATCTATACCAGCGAGGCGTCGCCCGACGCCGAGGCCCACGGCCACCGTCACGGCGCCGAACCGCTGGCCCATCCCGGCCTGGGGGCGCTGCGGGTGGGGGCGCTGGCCGACAGCGAGCCGGAACCTGTCGAGGCCAGTGGCGCCGAGCAGGTCGCGGCGATGATCTACACCTCGGGCACCACCGGCACGCCCAAGGGCGTCATGCTGACCCACCGCGGCATTCTCTATATCGCCTCGATCTCCGGCGGCATGCGGCACCTCGGCGAGGGGCAGCGCGTCTACGGCGTGTTGCCGATGTCTCACGTCTTCGGTCTCTCCTCGGTGTGCCTGGGGTCCCTCTACAACGGCGCCTGCCTCTACACGGTGCCGCGTTTCGAGGCCTCGGCGATGCTCGAGGCCCTGGCCGGGGAGCGGATCACCGTGCTGCAGGGGGTGCCGGCGATGTACGCGCGCACCCTGGAGTTCCTGCGCCGGCAGGGCCGCAAGCTCGAGGCCCCGGCGCTGATCTACATCTCCGCGGGGGGCTCGCCCCTGGACGGGGATACCAAGCGGCGGGTGGAGGCGGTCTTCGGCCTGACCCTGCACAACGGCTACGGCCTGACCGAGGCCAGCCCGACCATCAGCCAGACCCGCATCGACGACCGCCATGCCAGCAATACGGTGGGCCGCGTGCTGCCGCTGCTGGAGTATCGTCTCGAGCCGCTGGGGGCGAGCGGCGATGTCGCCGGCGACGATGACGAGGTGGGCGAGCTCTGGGTGCGCGGCCCCAACGTGATGAAGGGCTACTTCCGCCAGCCCGAGGCCACCCGGGCCTGCCTCACCGGCGACGGCTGGCTCAACACCGGCGATATCGCGCGCTTCGACGAGGACGACCAGCTCTATATCGTGGGGCGCAGCAAGGAGCTGATCATCCGCTCCGGGTTCAACATCTACCCGCCCGACGTGGAGGCGGTGATCAACGAGCACCCCGGCGTGACGCTGTCGGCGGTGGTGGGGCGTCAGGTGGCGGGCAACGAGGAGGTGGTGGCCTTCGTGCAGGGCGAGCCGGGCGCGGATCTGGATGAGGCGGCGCTCGGGGCGTTCCTTGCCGAGCGGCTGGCGCCCTACAAGCGGCCCACCCGGATCGTGCTGATGGATAGCCTGCCCGCGACGGCCAGCGGCAAGATCCTCAAGGGGCGGCTGCGTGACATGGTCAGGGAGGAGGGACAGCATGACTGAGCGACGCCGGGCCGCTGAGGAGGCGTCCGACGAGTCGCCGGAGGGCGTGGCCGAGTGAGCGCCGACCGGCTGCGGGCATCGCTGCTGCTGGCGGTGACGCTGGCCACCCTGGTGCATCTGGTGGTGGGCAATGCCCTGGCGCAGGGTCTTGGTATCGCGGCCCTGGGGGCCTACCTGCTGACCCAGCGGGGGCGCTTGTCGGGCATGGCGCGAGGGCTGCTCTGGGTCGCCGCCGGACTGACGCTGGTCGCCCTGTGGCGGCATTCGGCACCCGGCCCGCTGCTGTTCGAGGCGGCGGGGCGTTTCGCCTTCTTCGCCACCTTCGTGGTGGCGCTGGGCCTGTTGCGGCTGCCCGCCTACCGCTCGCGACTGGTGCGCCGCTGCGGGCAGAGCATGCTGCTGCAGCCGCCGGGTCGGCGCTATCCGATGCTGTCGCTGGGCTCGGCGCTGTTCGGCATCATTCTCAATATCGGCGTGCTCAACCTCTTCGCCGCGATGATCGAGAAGAGCAACACCCTCGGCGCCGCCCAGGGGCGTGCCTGGGTGCAGCGTGCTCGCCGCCGGCGGATGATGCTGGCCCTGTTGCGGGGCTTTTCCCTGGCACCGCTGATCTCGCCCATGGGCATCGGCGTGGCCGTGGTGCTCTCCAGCATGCCCGGGGTGGCGTGGCGCGAGCTGGCGCCCTATGTGCTGGGCGCGGCGGTGCTGATCTTCCTGGTCGGCTGGCTGGTCGACCGGCTCACCGGCCCCCATCCTCCCGCAGCCGGTGCCGGTCGCGAGGCGCCTTCCCTGTTGCCGCTGGGCCGGTTTGCCCTGCTGCTGGCGGGCATCGTGACGCTGGTGTTCTGCCTCGCCGGGTGGCTCGAGGTGCGCCTGCCGATCGCCGCTCTGCTCGGGGCGCCACTGGGCGCCTTCGGGTGGCTGGCCTGGCAGCGGCGTCGCCTCGGCGGCCTGGGACTGGTCGCCGCGGGGCGCAGCCTGCACCGCCAGCTGCCCTGGCTGCTGGCGCCGACCCGCAACGAGATCGTGGTGCTGGGGGCGGCGGGCTACCTGGGGCACCTCTGCGTGGGCCTGGTGGACACGGCGAGCCTGGCCGCGGCGTTGACCTTCCTCGACACCCTGGGGGCCTGGAATGCGGTGCTGGCCATGCTGCTGGTCATGGTGCTGGCGCAGGTCGGCATCAATCCCATCGTCACCGTCACCCTGCTGGCCGGTATCCTGCCGGCCCTGGCCATCGAGGGGCTGGCGCCACCGTTGATCGGCGCCTCGCTGATGGTCGGCTGGGCGCTGGCGCTGATGTCCTCGCCGATGACGGCCTCCATGCTGATCCTGTCACGCTTCACCGGCGTGCCCTCGACCCGGATCGGCTATCGCTGGAACGGCGCCTTCCTGTGCACGGCCATCCCGCTGCTGGCCGGCTGGTTCCTGCTGGCACGCTTCGGTAGTTGAGGCGTCGGGCTTGACGCCGGCGGCAGGGCTTCGTATCGTCTATGTAAAATAATGAAATTTAATTTCGACAAGCGGAATAGCCTGAAGCGAACCATGGGAGAACAGCCATGAAGATCCTCGTCGCGGTCAAACGCGTCATCGACTACAACGTCAAGATCCGGGTCAAGCCGGACCACTCCGGCGTCGACCTCACCAACGTCAAGATGGCCATGAACCCCTTCTGCGAGATCGCCGTGGAAGAGGCGGTGCGGCTGAAGGAGAAAGGCGTGGCCAGCGAGGTGGTGGCCGTGACCGTCGGCCCCAAGGCCGCCCAGGAGCAGC
>NZ_PNRE01000089.1 GCF_002879645.1 Halomonas heilongjiangensis
TGGCGCCATCCTTGCCCACCTCCATGCCCTTGGCGACGGCCGGGAAGGCCAGGCCATGGCAGGCATCGACCCGAATCACCACCCCGTCCATGTCGACCTCGGGTACGGCCGCCGCCGACACCTTGCCACTCGCGGCCTGGTCGAGATAAAACGGCAAGCGCGACAGGCCGTGGGAGGGCAACCCATCCCGCTCGGCAGCGAGCAAGGCCTCCACCCTTCACCGCCGCCTCCGGCTCACCGAACCCACGCGCCCGCATAGCCGCCATGGCAAGCGACCGGGCCTCGTCATAACTGATGCTGACCGTCTCACTCATGCACTACCCTCATCGACATCACCCACCGTATCCGGCCAGAACCAGCGCCATCCCATTACTACTCTTGCATAGGATACATGACACATGATGGTCAAGTGTCATACAGACCTTATCCCGCTATAATGCAGATCAAGGTCAGGATCAATCGGCTGCAGCCGATGCAGAGTGGACAGGATTGATGATATGAATCAGCAGATTACACCGACATACCGGCCGCTTTACCAACAGATCAAGGAGGCCCTGCTAGCCCGGGTGGTGGCGGGAGAGTGGCCACCCGGCACCTTCATTCCCAGCGAGTCTGCCCTCGCCGAGCAGTATGGTGTCAGCGTGGGTACCCTGCGCAAGGCACTGGATGCCCTGGCCAATGACAAAGTGGTGATCCGCTATCAGGGCAAAGGGACGGTAGTGGCCACCCACGACAGCGATCGCTCCCTGTTCCAGTTCTTCCGGCTGATCGGCCTCGATGGCAGCCGGTGCCTGCCCATTTCGCGTGTGCTGACAAGAGAACGCCGAGCGGCTACCCACGAAGAAGCCGGCATGCTTGAGCTGCAAAAGGGAGAAGATGTCGTTCATATTCGCCGGATCCGGGAACTGGATGACCACCCCGCCCTGCTGGAGGACCTGGTCGTCTCGGCGACGCGCTTTGCCGGGCTGGAGCGAGAGCCAGCCCCCCTCCCCAACACCCTGTATCACCTCTATCAGCAACGCTTCGGCCACAGCGTGGCCCATGCCGAGGAGAGAATCTTCGCCGTTGCCGCCGACGCAGAACACCAGGCGCATCTCGGCGTCGAGATCGGCTCGCCGTTACTCGAAATTCGCCGCATCGCCAAGGACCTGCAAGACACGCCGCTGGAGTACCGTATTTCCAGATGCGAAACACAACATCACTGTTATTTTAACGAGCTATAGCCGTTTGACGAATCATGGTTTGCAACGAGCAGAGCCAGCGGAAACACCCACAACTCAAGGAGGCGTCGCCTTTTCAGACAAGGCCAAAATGGATGAAGGTCAGCACCAGCAGTAGCAGGAACAGCGTCTCCGCCGCCATCAAGATCACCGGTTTCCAGCCGACCACCGCCAGCTTCTGGAAGGACGTCTTGATTCCCAGGGCGGCGATCGCCGTCACCAGGCACCAGCGCGACAGGTCCGTCAAACCCTCGGCCACCATGGGAGGAACGAAGCCCAGGCTATTGACAATCACCAGCAGCACGAAGGCCACGAGAAACCCCGGCAACATCGGCACCTTCTTACTACCTCCCTCCTCGCGACGGGCATGGCGAAACAGGAACATGAATGCCAACACCACCGGCACCAGCATGGCAACCCGCAACAGCTTGACGAAGGTCGACACATCGCCGGTGCTCTCGGAGATGAGGTAACCGGCACCCACCACCTGGGCCACATCATGAATGGTCGCCCCAAGAAAAATGCCGGCCTCCTTGTCACTGAGCCCCAGCACCCCGACGATCAGCGGATAAGTAATCATCGCCAGGGTCGACAGCGTCGTTACCCCCACCACGGTGAGGATGGTCTGCCGCTCGCTGTGTTCATGACGTGGCATGACCGCCGACAGCGCCAGCGCCGCCGAGGCGCCACAAATGGCCACCGATCCGCCGGTCAACAGCCCCAAATCGCGGCGGAGCCCCAACAGTCTGGCCAATACCACGCCAGCCAGGATGGTCAGCGACACCCCGGCGATAACGGTCACGACCGGACCGATGCCCAGCCCCGTGACCTGCTCGATGGTGATCCTCACCCCGAGCAGGGCGACACCAAGGCGAAGAATGATGCGGGCAGCAAATTCGATCCCTGCGACGCAGCGCCCTTCTTCGGAAAGGAAATGCAGGGCCATGCCGAACAGCAGTGCATAGAGCAGCGTCGGCCCCCCATAGTGATCGGCGATGAAGGTCGTGGCCAAGGCGATGGTAATGCACACCAACACCCCCTGCCCCACCTTGGGTATCGTGCTGAATGCCTCCTTGGCATAACCCAGGGGCCAGCCAAGAGCCCGCTTGCTGCGCTCGAGAGTCATAAGAAGCGATCCGTATGGGTTCGTTTGCGAAAAGGTTCAGGCATCCGGGCACGCCGGGATGGAACCGACGTGCACGGATGCCTGAACGAGGAGGTGACACGCCCCGCGTGACCTGCCCGTCACGGCATGACCATCCGATGGCTGCTTAGCGTTACGGAAGGTGGGGCCAACATAGCGCCGGCCGTGGCTCAAGCGCTCTCGAAGAGCCGGGTCAGCACGAACTCACGATGCCCCAGCGCCTCGGCGGCCGTATGGCGACCATTGGCGGTGCGCAGCATCATCTCGAGCAGCTGATCGCCGGCTTCGTCCATGTTGACCTCGCGTGCCAGCAGCCCGGCCACATCGACGTCGATATGCTCCCCCATGGTTCGCACCGTCCGAGGGTTGGCACAGATCTTGATCACCGGAAGAATGGGATTGCCGACGACATTGCCCTGGCCGGTGGGAAAGAAATGCACCACGTATCCCGAGGCGGCACAGAGAGTGACCATCTCCGCCGCTGCCGAGGAGGAATCCATGAACCACAGCCCCGGCTTGTCCGGCGCCTCGGCC
>NZ_PNRE01000088.1 GCF_002879645.1 Halomonas heilongjiangensis
GGGTTCGGGCCGCGGCTCCGGCACCGCCTCGCTGAGTTCCGGCAGCGAATCATCGAGCGCCGGCGGCTCGGGCTCCGCTTCGGGGAGTTCCGGTTCGGGCAGGGAGAGGGCGCTGTCGGGCAGCGGCGCCGGCTCGGGGGGAGCCGGCGGAGGTGTCGGCTCCGGGGGAGGTTCGGGCGGTGCCTCGGCCGGCGCCTCCGTCTCGGGCTCGGCCGGCGAGTCGGCGGCATCGGCCAGGCTGAGCGGCATGGTCATCTCCAGCACCTCGATCTCCTCTTCCGGCGGCGCGACCAGCAGCGCCAGCAACCAGAACAGCAGCAGCGCCAGGGAGGTGCCGCCGAGTGCCGACAGCCCCCTGCGAATCATGAACCGCCCCGTGTCGCCGCGACGGCCATGTCTTCCACACCGGCCTGGCGGATGCGGTCCATCACCTCGATCAGCAGCCCGGTGGTGGCGTCGCGGTCGGCCTGGATGACCACGCCACCGCCCTCGCTGACCAGCTCGGCCACACGGCCGCCCACGCGGTGGGCGTCCACCGCCTCACCGTCGACCCACACCGCCCCTTCGGGGGTCAGCGCCACCATCACCTGGGCATCCGGCTGCGGCGTCGCGGCGCTGGACTCGGGACGCTCGATCTCCACCCCGCTCTCCTTGATGAAGCTGGTGGTGACGATGAAGAAGATCAGCATGATGAAGACGACGTCCAGCATCGGGGTCAGGTTGACCTCGCTGGCCTCGCCACTGTCGGCGGTGAGTCGGCGTCTACGCATCAGTTTCCTCCACGGCCCGGGCCAGGCGGTCGTGCAACCGCTGGTCCTCGCGCCGGATGATGTACTCCAGGCGGCTGGTGAAGAGCAGGCCCACCACCGCCACGGCCATGCCGGTCAGGGTCGGCAGGGTCGCCCGCGCCACGCCGTCGGCCATGGCCCGGGCCTGACTGGTCTCGCTCATGGCCAGGCCGTCGAACACGGCGATCATGCCGGTCACGGTGCCGAGCAGCCCCAGCAGCGGGCAGAGGGCCACCAGCAGCTTGAGCCAGGGCAGCGGGCGGCGCAGCCGGGCGATCAGCTCACGGGTCCAGACCTCGCGCAGGGTCCGCGCGCTCCAGGTCAGGTGGTCGTCGCGCGACACCCAGCGGCGAATCAGGGCGCGCCTGGCCCGCCGATAGGTGATGCGGAAGTACCAGATGCGCTCCAGTGCCAGGCTGAACAGCACCATGGCCACCAGGGCGATCACCACCAGGACCGAGCCACCCGCCTCGACCAGGCGCTGCAGGGGGTCAAGCCAGAGCGGCATCACGGGTATCGCTCCCCACGACCGCCGGCTTGCCGGCCACACGGTGCTCCAGATGTTCCGCCAGGGCGGCGCTGGCCTGCCCCTCGACCACGCCGGCCAGGTGGCGGCTGCGTCCCGCCAGGGCGGTATGGGCGAACAGCAGCGGTACGGCGGTGATCAGCCCCAGCACGGTGGTGACCAGCGCCTGGCTGATCCCGCCGGCCATCAGCTGCGGGTCTCCGGTGCCGAACACCGTGATCGCCTGGAAGGTCACGATCATGCCGGTGACGGTCCCCAGCAGGCCCAGCAGCGGCGCCACGGCGGCGAGCAGCTTGACCAGCGCCTGGCCGCGCTCGAGCCTCGGCTGCTCGGCCAGCACCGCCTCGTCGAGCCGGGCCTCCAGTGCCTCCGGCATCTGGCTGCCCTCGAGGGCGCGAAAGCGATCCAGTACCCGCCCCAACGGGTTGTCGCTGCGCAGTCGGCTCAGGTCACGCCGTTGACGCCGCACGGCCAGGCTGACCCGCAGCAGGTAGCCGTACTGGGCCAGCGCCACCAGCAGGCCGAAGGCCCCGAGCGCGACCACCACATAGCCGACGGCACCGCCCTGGTGAAAGCGCTCGACGAGATCCGGCCGCTGGGCCAGGGCCGCCACGATCCGACCGCCGGTCGGATCCAGGGCCAGCGATCGCGCCTCACCGGCGTGGAAGGCCGCCAGGGTCGTCGCCACCTCGCGCGGGGTACGCTCGACCACCGACAGCACCTCGTCGTCGGCACCGCGGCGCAGCAGTTCGCCCTCGGTGAAGGCGGCGAGGTCGCCCAGGCGTACCACCCCGCGAGGCCCGACCTCGCCGTCGGCCCCGGCCACCGGGGCCTCGACACGGACCACCCGGCCGGTTTCGGCGGTCAGCGCCATCAGACTGTCGGCGAACCCTTCGAGGTGTTCGAGCTCGAGCACCTCGACGTCGTCGAGCCGCGGCGGCAAGCCGCCCCCCCCGAGCGTGGACCAGCTGCCGGCCAGGGCATCGCGCAGCTCGCCACTGTGCCTGGCCAGCGCCGCCAGGATGCCCTCCAGGTCACTCCCCTGTTCCTGCTGGCGGGTGTCGAGGTCGGCCTGCCACGCCTCCTGATCGGCCTGCCGGGCCTCCAGCTCGCGGCTCCGCTGGCGGGCCGCATCACGGGCCTCGCGCGCCTCGCCCAGCGCCGCCTCCAGGGCCTCCCCATCCTCGAGCAGCGCGACCAGGCGGGCCTGGTCGCGCGCCTCGGCGGCCTCACGCTCGACGCGCAGCGTGGACAGCGCCTCGGTCTGGGCGAGGACCGACGTCGTCAGGCACAGCGACACACCGCACAGCAGCCCGCCGATCCATTGCCGCATGTTCATGAGCGCTCCTCCTCGGTCGGCGTCAGCGGTTGTGACACGGGCAGCTCGAGCAACTCCGGCGCCCGCTGATCGCGGGCGATACGCACCCCCTTGCGCACTTCACTGCGCTCCTCATCGTCGAGGGCTCGCCAGCGATGCTCATCGGCCAGCCAGACCCCACCGCCGCGCCCGTCCGGCGTCAGGTAGTAGAGTCCGATCCGTCCGAGGCGCAGGTAATCGACCTCACGCCGGGTCTCATCCCGTATCAGGTAGCCACGCCAGGTATCCAGCTCGCGTCCGTAGTCCAGCTCGGCACGCCAGGCGGCCAGGAGCCGCTCCAGGCGCTCGGCCTCCGGCAGCGCGGGGTCCTCCAGGCTGGCGACACGCGCCCGGCGCTCCTCCAGCAGGAACGGCAGGTCGTGCTCGACCCACTGGGCCAACCGTGCCTCCAGCCCCTCGGTCAGCGACGGCAGGGCGGCACGGGTGTTCGCCAGGGAGTCCAGCGCCGCCTGACGACGCGCGAGGGCCTCCTCCCGGCGCTCCAACTGTGGTGCAAGTTCGGCGTTGTGGACCTCGAGGCGCCGCGCCTCGGCCTCGAGCTCGCGCAGCGCCTGCAATCGCTCGCGCGCCTCATCATCGGCAGCGTCGATGCGCGCCTGCCATTCGGCCTGGGCACGCTGCGCCTGGGTCGCCTCCTCCAGCAGCGCCTCGTCGGCCACCGCCGGGGAGGTCGCGAGCAGCCAGATGGCCACGCCACGCAAGAGTGGATGTCGATACGTCACCACGACAGGACTCCTAGATCATCACGACACTTCGTTGGTTGGACGAACGGCTGGCCTGCAAGGCAAGCGGCCAAACGATGCCACCAATGAAAACAATTATCAATCATGGTGAAATTCCCTCGGTCGCCACCGGCCACCCGACCAGGGGGCCAGAGGCTTCTGTCTCACGCCATGAACGCAAATCAGTCTCATTGAGATTATTCTTCATGGTGCTATCCTTGCCCCGCGCTCGGCCAGAGCAAGTCACGCCATCCAGCAAGGGACCCACAATGAAGAAACGAGCCACTCTCGGTCTCGCCATGGTCGCCAGCTCGGCCACCATGGCCCTCCAGGCCCAGGACATGCAGGACACCATGGTGGTCGTGGGGTCACGCACACCGACCCAGATCAGCCAGATCCCAGGCGCGGTATGGGTGATCGAGAAGGAGGAGCTGCAGCAGCAGGTCGAAACCGGCGCCGATCTCAAGACCGCGCTGGGCAGGCTCGTGCCCGGCCTCGACATGGCCCCCCAGGGACGCACCAACCATGGCCAGAACCTGCGCGGACGCACCGTGCAGGTGCTGGTCGACGGGGTGTCGATGAACGGCTCGCGGGGCCTGTCCCGCCAGTTCGACGCCATCGATCCCTTCAACATCGAGCGCATCGAGGTGCTCTCCGGGGCCAGCAGCCTCTACGGCGGCGGCGCCACCGGCGGCATCATCAACATCGTCACCCGCAAGGGCCGGGCCGGCGGACCGGACTGGCGCACCGAGGCCGGGGTGACCACCGGCGTCAACCACAGCGACGATCTCGACAAGCGCATCGCGCAGTCGGTCAGCGGGGGCAACGACCGGGTGCAGGCCTATCTCGGCACCGCCTTCCAGGACAACGGCCGCCAGTTCGACGCCGGCGGCGACGAGATCTTCCCCGACATCGCCCAGACCGACCTGCAGGACAACCGCAGCATCGACGTGCTGGGCAACCTCACCTTCAACCTGGATGACGACCAGATCCTGGAACTCGGCGCCCAACTCTACCGGTCGGGCTACGAGGGCGACCGCGGGGTCTACTTCCCGCACCTCGCCGCCGACAGCCCCAGCCTGGAGGAGGCCGAGATCCGCGACGGCTATCGCTCCGACCGCGATCCGGCCACCGACCGCAAGATGGTCAACCTGCAGTACCATCACGGCGACCTGCTGGGCCAGAACTTCTACCTGCAGGCCTTCCATCGCCAGGAGGAGGCCAGCTTCCAGGCCTTCCCCTACCCCACGCCCGACTGGCAGACACCCGAGGCCTATGACTTCGCCGCGTCCAAGCAGAACACCCGACTCAGCGGCCTCAAGGCGCTGTTCGACGCCCGCTTGACCGACAGCGTCGGCCTCACCTACGGCCTGGATCTCGACCGTGAGAGCTTCGATGCCAGCCAGATGACCTTCGACCGGGCCGTGTCCGACGCGACCGGCGGCCTGGTACAGGAGCAGGCCAGCATCGCGCCACGCTATCCCGGCTACCGGGTCGACAGTCTCGCCGCCTTCGCCCAGACCGACTGGCAGGCGACCGACGCCCTCAAGCTCTCGGCCGGCATCCGTCGCCAGCACTCCGATGTCGAGGTCGACGACTTCAACGGCATCCCCGGCGGCGAGAACGACTACGACGCCACCCTGCTCAACGCCAGCGCGCTCTACGACTACGGCAACGGCCACCAGAACTGGCTGCGCTACAGCCAGGGGTTCGAGCTCCCCGACCCGGCCAAGTACTACGGCCGGCCGGGCATCAGCGTCGATGGGAACCCGCTCTCCGCCATCGAGACCGACCAGGTCGAGCTCGGCTGGCGCTACCGGGGCGGCGACTGGGTGGCCCAGGCGGCGGCCTACTACGCCTGGTCCGACAAGGCCCTGGAGATCAACAGCGGCGACCTGAGCGTCGACGTGATCGACGACAGCAAGCGCGACTACGGCCTCGAGGGCGCCCTGACCCGCTACTTCGACAATGGCGTCGAGGCCGGCGGCACCCTGCACCTGGTGCGCTCCGAGCGGGAGAACGACGCGGGCGAGTGGGAGAAGCGCGACGCCCGCGATGCCTCGCTCTCCTCGGCCACGGCCTTCGTCGGCTGGCGAGATCGGGTTCGTTCGGCGCGCCTGCAGGCCAACCATGCCTTCGACCTGGAAGATGACGCCGATCGCAAGATCGACGGCAATACCACCCTGGACCTGTCGCTCAGCCGGCAGACCGACGTCGGCACGTTCAGCCTCGGCGTGCAGAACCTGCTGGACGAGAGCTACTCCACCGTCTGGGGCCAGCGCGCGGCGATGTTCTACTCGCCCTACTACGGCCCGGAATACCTCTACGACTACCAGGGCCGCGGGCGTACCTACACCCTGACCTGGTCGATGGACTACTGACCGATGCCTTCGCCCCTGGATCGCCTCTATGTCGGCTCCCTGGCGGCCCTGACGCCTCCCGACGTCGCCACGCCGCATGCGGCGCCTCTACTGCCTGCGCTACCTGCTACCCGAGCTGGAACTGTGCGGCAACTGCCCGCTGACCCGACGCGACGAGGCCCCCCGAGCGGCCCAATGAGCGGAGAACGCCAGAGGCGACATAATTGATAATAATAATAATAAGAATTATCATTCGCTTAGTTTCGACTGACCGGTCCCGTCGCCTCGTCGAAGCCTCCAACGTTGAAGCCAACTCCAAGCAAGGGAACCACTCGAGATGTCCCATCCCGTCAAGCCGCGCATCGCCTGGCTCATTCCGGCAATGCTCGGCACCACCCTGCCGTCCCTGGCCATCGCCCAGTCCACCGACGACGTGACCTCGGCCTCACGCGACCTCTCGCCGCTGGTGGTGACTGCCACCCGCAACAAGAGCCAGGCCGGCCAGACCCCCCAGAAGGTCACGGTGATCACCCGCGAGCAGATCGAGCAGCAGCTGGCCATCACCAGCGATCCCGGCCAGGTGCTCAGCAACCTGATCCCGTCCTATTCCCCCAGTCGCCAGAAGCTCTCCAATGCCGGCGAGACCTTCCGCGGCCGTTCGCCGCTGTTCATGATCGATGGCGTCCCGCAGTCCAACCCGCTGCGTGACAGCGCCCGGGACAGCTACACCATCGACCTGTCCATGGTCGAGCGCATCGAGGTGATCCACGGCGCCAGTGCCGAGCACGGCCTGGGTGCCACCGGCGGCATCATCAACTACGTCACCAAGCGTGCCGACGCCGGTGAGCTCAACCAGCACGTCGGGGTGAGCCTGACCAGCGACGACGACTTCAAATCCGAGGGTTTCGGCCACAAGCTGGACTACCGCATCAGCGGCCAGAGTGGCGACTGGGATTACCTGGGCGCCGCCAGTCGCCAGGAGCGCGGCGTCTTCTTCGATGGCAACGACGAGATCGTCGGCATCGCCTACCCGGGGGAACTGCAGAACTCCACGAACTACGACCTCTTCGGCAAGCTCGGCTACTGGATCGATGACAATCAGAATCTCGAGTTCTCCCTCAACCATTTCGATCTGGAAGAGGGCGACGATTACGTGCCGGTGATCGGGGATCGCGCCGCGGGTATCCCGACCACCGCCCGCAAGGGCAATCCCGCTGGCGAACCCGGCTACAACGAGGTCACCACGGCACGGCTCGCCTACTCGCATGCCGACTGGTTCGGCAACGAGCTGGATGCCCAGGTCTACCGTCAGCGCTTCCGCGCCCAGTTCGCCACCACCCCCTTCTTCCCCTACCTGGATGGGGCGGGCAACCCCCAGTTCGACCAGACCCGCAACGAATCCGACAAGCTGGGTGGCAAGTTTTCCCTCAGCCGAGACGGCCTGCTCGACGACCGCCTGAAGCTGACCACCGGCATCGATGTGCTGCAGGACGAGACCCGGCAGATGCTGGTCCACACCGACCGCACCTACGTGCCCGAGACGCAGTTCCGCAACTATGCCGCCTTCCTGCAGGGCGACTTCAGCCTGACCGAGTCACTGAGCCTGCACTCGGGCGTACGGTATGAACACGCCGAGCTCGACGTCGATACCTTCTCGACCATCGACCGCAGCAATGTCACCCAGGACGACGTCACCGTCGACGGAGGCAAGCCCGACTTCGCTGAGACCCTCTACAACCTGGGGCTGGTCTACCAGGTCACCGACTGGGCCCAGCTCTACGCCAACTACTCTGAAGGCTTCGGCATGCCCGATGTGGGTCGGGTACTGCGCGGCATCGGGGAGCCCGGCCAGGACATCGATACCCTGCTGCAGCTGCAGCCGATCGTCACCGAGAACCGCGAGATCGGGGCACGCTTCGACTGGGACCGCTACGGTCTCGAGCTGAGCTACTACGAGTCGGATTCCGATTATGGCGAGCGTCTCACCGAAGAGAACGGCGTCTTCGTCGGCAGCCGCGAGAGGACCGAGATCCGGGGGGTGGAGGTCACCGGTGAAATGCGCCTCGGTGACGCCCACGACCTGCGACTCTCTTACACCCATGCCGAGGGCAAGTCGGATACCGATGGTGACGGCCGCGTCGACACCAAGCTTACCGGGCTCAACATCGCTCCGGACACCCTGCGCCTGGGCTGGAGCGCGGCCTGGAGCGACCGGCTCTCCTCGCACCTGCAGACCAGCTACTACTTCGACCGCAGCGTCGACGACCCCGACCTCGAATTCGACGGCCACACCCTGGTCGATGCCTCCCTGGCCTATCGCCTGCCGGTGGGAAGCCTCTCCTTCGGCATCGAGAACCTGACCGACGAGGATTACGTCACCTACTACTCCCAGGCGGCCCGGAACAGCGACGAATACTACTTCAAGGGTCGCGGTCGTACCCTGACCCTCGGCTACCAGTTGGAGTTCTGATCGCCTGCCCCAGCGGGGCCTGGCTGACTGTTTGACGGCGCCTGCGGGCGCCGTTCTTTGGGGGTATCGCATTTTGCCGAGGCGTCAGCGTCGTCCTGACCTGTCCGCAATTGATAACGCTTTGCATTAACTTTTGCATCATGTCATCATCCTGCCCCCATGGCGTGTTTCCCTGCGGCGCTCTGCCAGGCAAGCGCCTTCGGTGCCCCGCTGAGTGAGTGTCCATGCCGAATGCTTCCGCGCATGGCGGAAAGGTACTGATCAGCGTACTGCTGGGTACCTTTACCGTCAGCCTCAATAACAGCGCCCTGAACCTTGCCGTAGCCGAACTGATGGCTACCTTCCAGGCCAGTGCCACGGATGTCAGCTGGGTGGTGACCCTGTTCATGATCACCATGGGCATGACCATGCCACTGACCGGCTACCTGGCCGACAGGTTTGGCCGCAAGCGCATCTATCTGCTGGGCCTGTGGGGGTTTCTGGCAAGCTCCGCGCTCGGCGCCATGGCCCAGGAGCTTGCCGGAATCATCCTCGCGCGTGGGCTGCAGGGCATTGCGGCGGGGCTGATGATCCCCCTCTCCCTGTCTCTGATCTTCTCTGCCTACCCCAGCGACCAGAGAGGCCGTGCCAGCGGGATATGGGGCTTTGCCGTGATGATCGCACCGGCCATCGGCCCGAGTATCGGCGGGCTGTTGCTCGAGGTCAGCCATTGGCGTGCGCTGTTTCTGATGAACATGCCGTTTGCACTGCTGGGGCTGCTGTGTGGCTATCGCTATCTTTCGGCAGCCCCCTCCAACCACCAGCGTCAGTTTGATCTGCCTGGCTTCGTGCTTATCACCCTGGGCATGGGCACGGTGCTGTTCTCTCTCAGCCGGGTGGCAACGCTGACGGACCTCCTGCGCCTCCAGGCCGTTCTCCCGTTCACGGCCGGTATCCTGGCGCTGTTTCTCTTCGTGCGCGTCGAGCGACGCGCCCGGATGCCCTTGCTCGACCTTTCGCTGTTTTCCCACCAGGGATATCGCCTCAGCGTCATCCTGGCCTGCCTGCAGTCGATCATCCTGTTTGGCTGTATTCTGCTGGTGCCGCTATGGATGCAGAATGCATTAGGGTTCGGCCCGTTGACCACGGGCCTGGTGTTTCTGGCCACCGCCCTCGCCGCCGCCTCCTGCTCTCCCATAGCGGGACGCCTGATCGACCGTTACCCGCCGCAGTGGTGTATCGGCGTCGGGCTGATGATCACCATGGTCAGCCTGTCAGGACTCGGCACCCTGGCGGAGGCCACGCCGGTCTGGATGATCGGCGTCTGGATGGGCCTGCGTGGGATCGGCCTCGGCTGCGCCTATCTGCCTTCCACCACCGTGGGCATGAAGGACCTTCCCGAGCAGAGCGTCGCCCAGGCCTCGGCCATGAACAACATGTCTCGACGCCTGATGTCTTCGCTCGGCATCGTCGCGCTCTCCCTCTACTACGACTTGGCCGTGCAGGCCGCCCTGCATCGGGGGATGCCCTATACCGAAGCGAGCGCCTCCGCCCTCCACCATGCCTTCCTCGCCCTGGCGGCGATCGCCGTGCTCTGCCTGCCGCTGGCATGGCGGCTCGGCCGAGCCGTGACACGGCAAGGTTCAGCGTCGCCAAGCGAGGCGTCATCGCCCCCTCAAGCCCCCGAGCACCCTCTGCAGACAGCATCCGCCAGGAGGCCGGAATGAAGACTCGCCTCCCGACCCGACGCCTGTGGCTGACGGTGCTGCTAGTGGCCATCATGCCGCTGGGGGCTACCGCCCTCGCCGCCAACGACACCCAGGGCATGCGCATCGTCCCCAATGCGTTCGGCGACACGCTCATCCCCGCCACACCGCAGCGCGTCGTCACCCTTTACCAGGGCGCGACGGACAGCGCGGTGGCGCTCGGCATCACGCCTGTCGGCGTCGTCGACGCCTGGCTGGAGCTGCCCATGTATCGCTACTTGCGTGACGCGCTCGCCGGCGTGGAGCACGTCGGTCTGGAAACCCAGCCAAACCTGGAGAAGGTGGCCTGGCTGGCCCCTGACCTGATCGTCGCCACGCATTTTCGGCATGAGCGGGTCAGGCCGCTGCTGGAAAAGATATCGCCGACGGTCGCCACAGGCACCGTCTTCGACTTCAAGGCCACCCTGGCGCTGATGGCCGAGGCCACGGGCCGGGAGTCCCGCGCCCGCGAGTTGTTGCAGGAGTGGGACGACCGCGTGGCAGAGTTTCACCAGAGCGTCGCGGACAAGCTGGGCGACGGCTGGCCACAGAAGGCCGCGGTGGTCCGCTTCAAGAGTGACCATGTACGGATCTACTCCACGGGCTTTGCCGGCTCCATCCTGAGTGAGCTGGGATTCGAACAGCCGGACTCCCTGCACGACCAGGGCTGGGGCATGAAGCTGACCAGCGCGGAAAACATCCCGGTCATGAATGCCGATGTGATCTTCGTGCTCCTGGAGCCGGACGATCCCGCCATTGCGGACAACTACCGGCACTGGGCCTCTCACCCCCTCTGGCAGCGACTGGACGCCGTGCAGGATGAACGTGTCTTCGAAGTGGACGCGGTGGACTGGATCATGGGCGGCGGCATCCTGGCCGCCAATGGCATGCTCGATGATCTCTACGCCCATTTCGGACTCGATCCCCACCGCGGGCACGCGGCGCCTGCGCCAGGGACGCCAGCCAGGGCGACATCATCGGAAGCGGCGTCTACCGCTTCCTGCGCCGGTGAACCTTCCGCGGTTTCCCACGCTCGAGACGAGGAGCCAGCCGCATGCTGAGTGGCCGTCTTTCACGGGTCGCAGGGCTGCTGCTGGGCATGCTGCTGGTCGCGGCTGCCTTCGTGGCCAGTGTCATGCTGGGTACCACGGATATTGCCCTGCCCACCTTCCCCCAGGCGCTGATGCATTACGACCCGGCCCGGGTCGCGCATATCATCATTCGGACGGAGCGCCTGCCACGCGCGGTCATCGCCGCGCTGGTCGGCGCGAGCCTGGCCATCGCCGGCGCCCTGATGCAGACCATGACACGCAACCCGCTCGCCTCGCCGGGCATCCTGGGCATCAACGCGGGGGCCATGTTCTTCGTGGTGATCGCGGTATCGCTGCTGCCCCTTCACTCCCCCGCCGACTATGTCTGGGCGGCGCTGTTGGGTGCCCTGGTCGCGGCTTGCCTGGTGGTCGTGCTGAGTCGCGGTCGCCAGGGGGAGCTGTCGCCGCTGCGGGTCGTCCTGGCGGGCGTGGCCGTCACGGCCATGTTCGTCTCGTTCAGTCAGGGCCTGCTGATCATCGACCGGCAGAGCTTCGAGAGCGTGCTGTACTGGCTGGCGGGTTCCGTCTCCGGACGGGAGCTGTCCCTGGTGGTGCCGCTGCTGCCGCTCTTCGGCGGCGCCCTGCTGCTGTGTGCCCTGCTCGTCAGGCACGCCAATGCCCTGCTGCTGGGCGATGACATGGTCAAGGGCCTGGGCATGCGCGCCGGTACCATCAAGCTGTTGCTCGGCCTGGTGGTGATTCTTCTCGCCGGAAGTTCGGTCGCGCTCGCCGGCATGATCGGATTCGTCGGCCTCATCGTGCCGCACATGGCGCGGGGGATCTTCGGCGTCGACCACCGCTGGCTGCTGCCGGCCTGTGCCCTGCTGGGGGCGAGCCTGTTGCTGCTGGCCGATGTGGCATCGCGCTTCCTGATGCCTCCTCAGGATGTCCCGGTGGGGGTGATGACCGCCCTGATCGGCACGCCCTTCTTCATCTATCTGGCGCGCAGGATGCAGGCCTGACCATGACGTTATCCTTCCCGCTGAAACACCCGGGCGATCGCACCGTCGATGCCCACCAGGCCCGCCATCTGGGCATCACCGCCCTACTCGTGCTGGTGTTGCTCGCCAGCATGGGCCTGTCGCTCGCCCTCGGCAGTTTCCCCACCCCCTTCGGCCATGTGGTGAACGCGCTGGCCACCCCCCGGGACAGTGACATCGCCTTCATCGTCTGGGAGCTGCGCTTGCCGCGCATCGTGCTGGCCGTGCTGGTGGGAGCGGCCCTGGCCGTGGCCGGCGCCACCCTTCAGGGCATCGTGCGCAATCCGCTGGCCTCGCCGGACGTGATCGGTATCACCAGTGGTGCCGCCATGGCCGCCGTGACCTTCCTGGCGCTTTTCAGCACCCGCCTGAGTATCCATTGGTTGCCGGTCTCCGCGCTGATCGGCGCGCTGCTTTCCGCCATGCTGGTGTTCTGCCTGGCCTGGAAGCGTGGCATTGCGCCCTCGCGCATGGTGCTGGTCGGCATCGGGCTCTCCGCCGCGATGGGTGCCGTGACCACCCTGCTGATCGTGGTCAGCGATGATGCCGCCGCCATGTACGCCTATGTATGGCTGACGGGCAGCCTCTACGCCGCACAGTGGCAGGACGTGCTCGGCATGCTGCCCTGGCTGCTGGCGGCCGTTCCCCTGTGCCTGACCCAGGCACGGCACATGGATGCCATGGCGCTTGGTGACCAGGTGGCCCACGGCCTGGGCGTGAACGTATTGCGCAGCAGGCTGGTGCTGATGGCCTGCAGCGTGGCGCTGGCGGGCGCGGCGGTGGCCTTTGCCGGGGGGCTCAGCTTCGTGGGCCTGATCGCTCCCCATATCGCTGCCCGCCTCGTGGGACGGGGCTTTGCCAGGCTGGTGCCCGCCGCCGCCTTGCTAGGGGCCTTGATCGTGCTCTACGCCGACCTACTGGGCAGGGTGGCTTTCCTGCCCAAGGACCTGCCCGCCGGTATCTTCGTCTCGGGAGTGGGCGCGCCCTTCTTCGTCTATCTGCTGCATCGGACCCGCTACCGCCGTCACTGAATCGGCCCGGTCATCATCACTCACCCCTCATCACTAAAACCCAAGGCAAGAGCAGGGAAGGCCCATGTTCCATATCGTACCCCGCCTGGACACCTTCACGGCGCAGCAACGGCAACGCTATCGACGCCTGGCCACCTCCACCCTGGGGCATTTCACCGACTTCGGCGCCATTACCTGCCTCTCGCCCATCCAGCATCCTGTCCGGCTTCTCGGCACGGCATTGACGGTCAGGATTCCCCACGTCGACGGCAGCATCATCCGCGAGGCGCTGAAGATGGCCTGCCCGGGTGATGTGCTGGTGATCGATGTTTCCGGCGACCATCGTCGTGCCTGCTGGGGCGAGTTCCGAGCCTACGCGGCGCTGCGCAAGCAACTCGCAGGCGTTGTCACCAACGGTGCCATCACCGACCGGGAAGCCCTGTCCCGGCTGAACCTGCCCACCTACGCCCGGTCGACCAGCCCACTGACCACCAGGGCGCTGGAACTGGAAGGCGAGATCAACACCCCGGTCGCCATCGACGGCGTCACGATCAACCCGGGAGACCTGGTGGTGGGCGACGACGATGGGCTCTTTGTCATCCCGCCGCATCGCGCCGACGCCCTGGCCGACGCCGCGGAAGCCAAGCAGGCACAGGAGGAGGAAAGGCGAAACGCCCTCGAGGCAGAGTTCCCCGAGTGGTTTCGTTAGGAGGGAGTGACCCCATTGCCGGATAACGGATGGCTGGCACCTCCCTGTGCCAGCGTCACGCGAAGCAGCGTTGTCCCGAATCAAATGGCCAAGGCGCTAGTGTCCGTTTCGCGCGCCTTGCCGTCGTTTCCCAACTGCCGGAACGGATTACAGGTCGAACCGGTGCCGAAGGGCATGCTGCCCGGCCCGCCTGCACGCTCGATGATCGGCGCGATAAGACGCTTGTAGGGCCACTGCTCGCTCTCGAAAAACTGCGCCTTGAGCATCTCGCGATCACGACCGTCGAAGGGGATCGCGTCGATCCGGGCCTCGAGGCGAGCAGCCATCTCCTGCCAGAGGTCATGGGGCGACAACCTGTAGTAATCCGCCAGGGTGT
Organism: Halomonas heilongjiangensis; assembly: GCF_002879645.1. Classification (GTDB taxonomy): domain Bacteria; phylum Pseudomonadota; class Gammaproteobacteria; order Pseudomonadales; family Halomonadaceae; genus Halomonas; species Halomonas heilongjiangensis. The sequence goes on from NZ_PNRE01000088.1 coordinate 14,135, forward strand.
CGATGATCGCCCGCAGATTGACCTGGATCCCCAGGGTTTGCAGCCAGAACAGCAGGGCTTCGAGACTGTCGTGATACAGGGTGTTGGAGTGGCCGGGCTTGATGCAATAGCACGGGTCCTGCATGTCATGCTGCTCCAGGCGCGCCACGGTGATCCTCAGGGAGTCATGGTCGCGCAGCAGCAGCCCGTGGCACTGGCCTTCCTTGAAGACCAGCACGGCATTCTGTCCATGCACTTCCGCCAGCATGCCGAGCCGCAGCATGCGCAGGTTGATCTCGAAGAAACCATCGCAGAGCTCGCCAAACAGCGCCCGCACCGAGGCGGGGCTGGCCGTCATGCCGCGTTGTGCCAGCCAGTCGTCGAACACATGATGTTCGCCTCCCGGCAGCGGCGTCCCCAGCGTGGCCATGGGCACCAGACGCACGCTCGGGTCGTTCAGCAGGGCGCCGGGATAGCTGCGCACCATGGCAGACAGATGCCGAGGGGCTTCGTCGAACAGTGTCGCATCCTCCGGCATATAGGCCCACCACTTGCCCTCGTCGCACAGATACAGCCCCTCGGCAAGCCTGGCATCCTTCTCCCTGGCCTGGTGCAGCAAGCGGGCGCTGAGATCGCCATTGAACATCTTGACCGCCGGCAGATAGCGAGAGGCGCCCAGGGAGTGGATGGCCATCGGTAGTTTCAGAAAATGCGGGCTCGCCGTGGTAGGGGCCAGCGAGCGCAGCGAGGATGTCGCGAGCCAGGGCTCTGTGACCGACGCCAGCGAGACACAGTCTCCCGTCGCGAAGGCCGCATGCAGCCAGTGGGGAAGCGCATGCTCGTGCTGCCAGGGGTGCACGGGAAGGGCGACGTGGGTCTGGGCTAGACCACGCGACGCCATCTCCCGCTCAAGCGCTTGGCGACCTTCGTCACCGGCGAGCCACTGCGCCGGCACCGGGCAATCCTCGCCAACGCCGGCGCCGGTCAACATCCGGTCACGCGGCATCGCGACCCAGCGCAGCGTGACGGGGGCGTTGAACTCGGCCATATAAGCACGATAGTCGTGCTCGCTGAGCCCCTGCTTGGCCTTCGCCGTCGGATGATAGGGGCGGTCGAGCAACGACGCCCACTGTTCCATGATCGCGAAGTGCTCGGCCGTGTCGCGACGCAGCAGGTCTCGTGTCTCCACCCGGTGCTCCACGGAACTGGCCGCCTGCCAGAGGCTGTCGGAAAGCGCCTCGAGAAACACTCTCTGTCCCTGCCCCAGAACCTGCTCGTCTTCTTCCGTCACGGCACCGAAGACACGGCGCATGAAGACGACGGGGTCGAGTGACGCCCACTCCCGGCTCTCGTGATACCTCACGATCACCGGTGTCTGAGGCACCTTTTCCCACGCCTGGGCAATACCGGGCCGCAACAGCATGGCGATGCTGTGATGCCGATCCTGCCGCCAGTGCCAGAACCGCTGCGAGGGATTGCCGCAGTGGGCCTGGAACACCGGCAGGCGGGTGAGCCAGTCATCGGCCTCGGTGGCGACCAGCCAGGCCGCGCCGAGGTCATCCAGCAGCCCCTCGACCAGCAGGCCATCCACCAGCGACTGCATGATCTGCGCCATGGCATGGCGCTGGGCGTCAAGAGGTTTCATGGTCGTGAACTCCGTAGACATGTCGATGCCGTTGAGCGAGCCGGCATCGCCCGCCCGCATGGAAGGAAAGATGAAATTCGCCATCGGTGAACTCATGAACGGGAGGCCTCGCGTCGTACCGGCGCTCTGGCCTCGCCGAGCGCCTTCTGCAAGGCGCGAAAGGCGATGCCCCTCTCGTCGCCCAGCATGAAGGTGCTCACCCCCCGCGCCTGCCACCTGGCCTTGGCGTCGGAATGACGCAGAAAGGCGCAATAGGGAATGCGATGCTCGCTCGCCGTGCGCTGAACATCCTCCAGGGCCTCGATGACGTCGGGGTGTCCGGTCTGCCAGGTCACGCCCAGGGACTGGGACAGATCCGCCGCCCCCTCCAGCACCATGTCGAGGCCCGACACCGCGCAAATCGCATCGATCCCCGCCACACCCTGGCGGCTCTCGATCATGGCGACCACCATGATCTCCCGGTTGGCCTGCACGACGTATTCCGCCAGGGAGGAGCTACCGAAGGATCCGGGACGCCCGGCATTGAGACTGCGCTCGCCTTCCGGGGCGTACTTGCACGCGGCCACGGCACGCTCGAGGGTCGCGGGGTCCTCCACGTTGGGAAGCACGATCCCCTGGGCGCCGCCGTCGAGCAGGCGCAGCAGGGTCTTGGGGTCGGCGTCCGCCACCCGCACCAGAGGCGTCAGTTGGTAGCTCTCGGCGGTACGGAGCATGTGCTCGACGGTTTCCGGATTGATCAGCACGTGTTCGGTATCGATCACCACAAAGTCAAAGCCCGCCTCCGCGATCAGCTCGATGGAGGCGGCCGTGGGCAGGGAGGCCATGACGCCGAGGACTTCCCTTCCGTCGGCCAGTGCCCGCTTCAGCCGGTTGGCTCTCAGCATGATGCCTCCTCGCCTGGCGCATGGACCGCCAGCGGGTTGGGGACGTGCTTGACCTGGGGGGCATCATCGCCAAAGAGGCGACGACGGGTCAGGGCTTCCACCTCCCACCGGGGAGCGAAGACATCGAAGCACCGGTAGCGCTTTGCATGCTGTGGATGAGAGCGCTGATAGGCCTTGATCTCCTCCGCCGTCATGGCCCAGAACCTTGGCTCATCCAGGCCGAAATGCCGCTGCAGGAAGATCGCCATCTCCGCCAGGGCGATAAAGAAGAAGGCATCGCAGGAGTAGTCACGAACCGCCTCCAGGTCATCGGTGACGATGAAGGAATTGCGATTGAGGGCGGCATGACGCGCAGGCACGGGCTCCAGGGCAGGCGCCAGCTCGGGCCGTGCCAGATGCGATGGACAAAAGCGCACGCCGTCATGGAGATCCTTCAATGCCACCCGGAGCGGCCAGCCATCTCGATGAATGACCACGATATTCTGGCCATGGGATTCCATCCCCACGCCCTCGGCGAACAGCAGGTGGATGATCGGCAAGGTGGCGACATGCACGAGCTGTCGGGTCCAGGCCTCCAGCCCATGGCGCTCCACCCAGGGCGCGATGAAGGGGACGGCGGGCGCCCCCTCGGCGTCTCGCGTGAACTGGCTCAACCCGTTGAAGGGCACGGCCTGCTCACCGTCCTGCAGGAACTCGCCGATGTTCTGTCGCCAGATGGCACCGACCTTGCCGTACACGTCGTCGTAGCGGGCGTCCGGGAAGGCACGCTCGTCCAGCGCCACGCCGGCCACCTCGCCGAGAATCACGAACCCCGCGGCCTTGGCCGTCGCGTCCGTGTCGATGAGCCGCTGGAGCCACTGGGTGATGATCGGCCCGTTGGTCACGGTGTGGCGCGCCAGAATGCGCGTGCTGGACGTATTGGTGATGCTCATCGCCAGCTTGAGATACGGCTTGCACGACTCCCGCGGGGCCAGGGTGCGAATCGACTGCTGCGCGGTATAGGTCGCCTCCCCCTCGCCCAGCAGGGCGATCTCGCCGCTGGCGAGCTCCGGGTACAGCACCGGGACCAGGGCGTTTTCCCACTGCCAGGGATGTACCGGCATCAGCACGACGTCGTCTCGCGCCAGTCGGCGCCGCGCGAGGTAGTCATCCAGACGCGCCAGCACGCGTGGACCGGCGTCCTCCGCCACCCGGTCGGCCAGCGCCAACCCACTGACGGCCCCCCGATGCGCCAGTCGTATCGGCACGGCAAGCCACCATACATGCAGCGGCTGACCGAACTCCGGTCCATAACGCTGATTGTCCTGCAAGGAGAAGCCCAGCCGCGACTTGTAGCAAGGGTGGTAGCTGTGCGCATCGGTGAAATACTGCTCCAAGGCATCGGCATCCAGCGTCTGCGGTGTCTCATGAAAGGGCACCGGCCAGGCGGATGACTGCACGTCCTTGATCAGGGTCTGCGTCAGTTCGTTGACGAAACCGGGCTGAACCGCGACATCACCCAGCGCCGCCTCGAGATCCTCGATAAACCGCTGCAGACTCACCGACGCCGACGTCTCCTCCGTGCCCTTGACCACGAGGGTGGAATGCTCGAGGCGAATCAGCTGAAAGCTGTGACATTGCCAGCCGCTCACCCGATAGCGGCGGTTTCCCAACGCCAGGGAGAATGTCGTCGCACCGGAGATACCGCTCTCCGGCTCGGGGACGGCGTCGTAGGGAAGCACGTCCTCGTAGAGCAGGGTCTGCAACAGCTGCCCGACGACTCGCTGCTCGATGCGGGCGTGATGCCGCCAGTGCCCCGAGGAGGCGAATGGCGTGGAGACGGCTACCAGGGCGTCGGGGCCGCCCTCTATTGCCGCGGCCGGCGGCAGAACACGTTCATGTGATGACATGATGTACCTTCAAAACCTGGAAAATGGACCAGCGAAGCCCCCGCTCAGCTCACCGGCTCGGCGCGCTGAGGTCTTCTCGCCTCGCGGGAGTCACCGACGAAGAGCTGATCGGGACGTGGGTGGCACAGGAAGTCCGCGTGAGAGATGTTGTAGCCATAGGCACCGGCCAACGGCAGCACCAGCAGGTCTCCCACCGCCACACCCTGCAGTGGCTGCTGGCGGCTCAGCACATCCTTGGGGGTACACAGCTGCCCCACCACGGTCCAGGGCCGGCGCTCCCCCGCACTCGCCCGCCGGGGCTCGCGCGGCAGGTGAATGACCGGGTGATCGTGCCCCTGGGCCGCGGGCAGGCGGAACTGGTGCGTGCCCCCCCGACAGACCAGAAAGCCTTCCCCATGGCTGACCTTGGTATCGAGCACCTCGATCACGTAGTAGCCACAGAAGGCCGAGAGAAAACGGCCGATCTCGAAGCGCACCAGAGGTGGCTCGCGCATGGCCTCCAGACGCTGCCCCAGAGCCTGACACAGGCCGGGCCAGTCGAACTGTGCGGACGGCTGGAGATAGTTCACGCCGATACCGCCCCCCACGTTGAGCTGAGTGACTCGCTCGGGGTGGCGCGCCAGCGCTCGCCACCGGGGCCAACGCTCCAGATAGGACGCCAGGAGCCGCTGGTGTCGCTGCTCGCATTGCTGGTGTGACATGGCGTGAACATGAAAGCCGACGAGCGTCAGATTCGGGGCGTCATCCACCGCTCGCACGGCGTCGGCCAGTTGCGCCTCATCGATGCCGAACGGAGTGGCGGTGCCGGCCATTCTCAGACGACTGGAGAGATCCGGGGGCAGCGCAGGATTGATGCGCAGCAGCACGGCCTGCAGGCGATCCAGCGATGCCGCGATCGCCTGCAGGCGGGACACTTCCCCGAGGCTTTCGACATGAAAGGCCTCGACGCCTCGCGTCATGGCGTCACGCATGTCGGCGTCAAGCTTGCCCGGTCCGGAGAGCACCCAGGGGCGCGGCGTCGAACAGGCACAGGCACGCGCGATCTCGCCACCGGACGACAGCTCCAGCCCATCCACGACAGGCGCCAGCGTATCGATGATGGCCGCCTCGCTGTTGGCCTTGATCGCATAGTACAGCTCGACGCCCGGTGGCAATGCCGCCTTCATGGCGCGTCCCCGCGCAGCGAGCGCCGGGAGGTCATAGAAGAACGCCGCCATGGGTTCACGGCATGCCTGCCGATGCGACGCGATGGCGGCTAGCATGTGGTCGGGAATCGTGACGTGCTCAGCCATAGGCCACCTCCCTGCCCATGGCCTGGGCGACATGCCAGGGGTTGGGCAAGGACACATACTGGGCCTGCCGGTCCGCCTGGGCCATGAGCCGTAGCTTGAAGTTGGTCTTGCAGGGCAGGTCGCCTCCCTCCAGCAGCACATCCAGCTCGGGGGCTTGCGTGCCCAGGGCCTGTCGAACTCGATGCAGCTCGTCCCGGGTGTCCTGCCACAGCGCATCGCCAAGGGCCGGGCGCTGCCAGCTCAGCGCCAGGATCGCCTCGGCGACATGATTGACGAGCAGGCAATAGGCAATGCGGTTCCACCCCTGCTCGCGGCGGTAGGTCATCGACTCCCTGACACGGGGATGCAGTGACTCCCCCATGAGCCAGTCCACGCCCTTGTCGCTGGTCAGCTTGATCCCTTCGAAGTCACGCAGCAGCATCTGCCGGGGCATGCCCGCGTCATGAATCAGCACACAATTCTGTAAATGGGGCTCCATGACGATGCCATGGCGGAAGAACAGCCCCATGACAGGTGCCACCAGCGTGCGCAGGTAGGCCTGGAACCACTGCCGGACCCGGCGTTCCGACGGCAGTGCGTGGCATCCACCGGCAGGCGACGCACCTTCGACCAAGGACAGCACCATGGGAGCCAGCTGGGCATCACGAGCGAAGAGCGTCGCGCTGAGCAGACAGCATTCAGGTGAGAAACGCTGACAGAAGTTTTCCCGCAGAATCACGCCGGTCTGCTCTCGAAACCAGCGCTTCACGGCATCATCGCCCTCGGTCGGCGCCCAGTGCACCGTTGCCGGCTCCTGTGCCACGCACAGCGCCTCCAGCGCCGCGTCCTTCGATTGGGCGAGCTGATGCATGATGCGGTCGATGACCAGCGTACTTTCCAGCTCGTACCAGGCGTTCTTGCGCACACAATTGGTGATGCGCACATTGAGCGAGCCCTTGATGAACCAGGGATGTCCATCGATGTACCAGGTGCGCATGGAAGCGGTGGGAGCGGCGTGCCAGCCACTCGGCCCGAGATCGCCGATGATGCCGTCGCCGATCATCTCCGCCACTCGGGTATCCTGCCTGAAAAGATCGGCCTGCACCGGGTGCATGCTGAGCACCACACGATCGACATCCTCGGCGCTGCTCTGGTCTGCCACATGAGGCAGCACGTCCAGGGCACTCAACCGATTGGCCTGGACACTCAGCCCGGCCACCGGAAAGGAAAACTGATGCAAGGCCGCGGTGGCACCGAATTCCGGCGCGTAGGCGGGCTTGTCCTGCAGCAGATGGGGCGGCCATTGCCTGGCCTTGGGCGTGGGATGATTGGGATGGCCAAACCACAGCCCCTGCTCACTGCGACGATAATCCGTCAGCGGATGAAGCCTGGGATGTTCGACAGCATGCGCGACGATCGTCGTCATGACATCCTGGCTTTGCACGACCTGATCACACAACTCCTGATTGAGCGTGCCGTCATGCCACCGACAGTGCTCCAGCAGAGAGGAGATCAACCCAGCCAACTCGGGGACATGCCAGCCTGTGGCCCCGGCGTCCCGGATGTAGACATCGGAGAGGTAGAAGTGGCTCCCGATCACCGAGCGCCGGTCCACCATCACGAACAGCGAAAGCGATGCCGACCATTCGATCAGCAGCGGCGTGCCATGCAGATGCTCCGACAGGCCTTCTCGCCGGGCTGGCCATCGATAGGACATCGCGTCATGGGGTATTGCCACTTCCTTGACAATGCAATTCAGCAACGCATGCGTGGATGCATGTCGGCTTGTCTCGCCAGCTAAACGAGAGAAACGAGCGTAGCTCATGTGGCCTCCGCAAAAATGCCGTCCTTATAAAGACTCACCTGCCTTGTGGCCTGCCGTGCCGTCAGCGAAAGCCGCCTGTCTTCGTCGATGGACTTTCGCCGCTGGCCTCTGGCACCTGTTGGCATGTGAATCCGCGCGTCCCTAGCTAGTCACTTTGCGAAGTTGTAATGGATGGTTGTGCTTGTCGTGTCGATCGAGAGGGTGAGAGCCACCGCCTCCCTGGCGGAAGCTCTCTATCCCAGCATGTCGCGGCATCTCACCAGAGGTGATCGGAAGCCCACGCCGTGCCTTGCTTGGGTGGGATGCCAAGACCACCATGCGAATAAGAATCATTACTATAATCGTTAAAATATGAGCTGTCCATGATGATCGAACGATCCGTTCGCCATGTCCTGACAACCCATGGTGCTGAGAAGGCCAGGCAGACGTGCTTCCAGACATTGAAAATGAGAATGTTTTGCCTTACGGTGCTCCGGCCAAGGAACCACACCAGCGAGCCAACCCCATGCCCACGACTCCTGCCAAGCCGCCTCGACTGACAGGCGAAGCTCTGCGCGCCGGGTATGAGTCCCGATGCGTACTGGACGGCGTCGATCTGGCGGTGGCCGAGGGCAAGCTGACGGTGCTGCTCGGCCCGAACGGTAGTGGCAAGTCGACGCTGTTGAAGACGCTTGCTCGAACTCTGACACCCAGTGCCGGACGGGTCTGTCTCGATGGCAGGGATATCCACCGCAGCAACACGCGAGAGGTGGCACAGCGCCTGGGCATCCTGCCGCAGGGCCCTTCCGCACCGGAGGGACTGACGGTCAGGCAACTGGTCGGCATGGGACGCTTTCCTCACCAGCGGTTGTGGCGACAGGATGCCGAGCGGGATGCCCGCGCCATCCGCGCGGCGATGGCCTATGCCGATGTCACGGACTTTGCCGATCGCAGTGTCGACGCCCTCTCCGGCGGTCAGCGCCAGCGCTGCTGGATCGCCATGGTGTTGGCCCAGGAGACGGATCTGATCCTGCTCGACGAGCCCACCACCTTCCTCGACCTCAAGGTCCAGGTCGATCTGCTGGAGCTGCTGGTCAAGCTGGCCCACGAGTGCGGTCGTACCCTGCTGGTGGTACTGCACGACCTCAACCTGGCCGCGGCCTATGCCGACGTCCTGGTGATGATGCATGAGGGCCGTATCGCACACCGCGGGCCGCCGGAGACGGTGTTCACCGCCGCCAACCTCAAGCGGGTCTTCGATCTCGATGCCGAGGTGATGCGCGCCCCGAGTACCGGCCGACTGGTCTGCGTGCCGGCCATGGGGGGTGTCAGCGGGGCCACCGTCGGCCCCGCCCGGACCCGCCCGGCGGTCTCGGCATGAGCGTGGTCCAGCGCTTCTGCGCCCGCGAGAGCGCCGCCCTGGGCGACCCCCTGGCGGGCAGCGCCGCCCACGCCGAGCGCAACCTGCTGCTCAGTTGGCCGCGTGCCAAGTGGCGACGCAGCCTGCGCCAGGCCAGCGATATGCCCGAGGCGGTAAACGCGCGTCTCGAGGCCATCGCCGAGTCGGGGCGGCGGGTCAACCTGATTCACCGCCGCGACCAGAGCCCCGAGTGCCATCGGCTCTACCTGATGCCGGAGAACCGCCGCTACGAGGTGCCGCGCGACGCCCTGCCGGCCTTCCTCGCGGCTCTCCAGGAAGACGAGTCACTGGCCCGCTGGGAGATCGCCCCGCCACAGGGCCCGCTGCTGCTGTGCTGCACCCATGGCAAGAAGGACAAGTGCTGCGCCAAGTTCGGTTACGCCACCTACCGGGCGCTGGCGGCGGCCGTCGCCGACCGGGGCCTGCCCTTCGAGGTGTGGGAGAGCACCCACCTGGGCGGCTGCCGCCTCGCGGCCAGCGCCGTGGTCTTCCCCGCCCTGCGCAAGTATGGCCGCATCAGCGACGAGCATGTCGTGCCGTTGCTCGAGAGCGAGGCCGCGAATCACCCCTACCTGCCCTGCTACCGTGGCGACTCGCGGCTCAGCCCGTTGCAGCAGTGCGCCCAGGTCGCCGCCCTGGAATGGCTCGCCGGGCGGGACCTGCGGCCCGAGGTCCGGGTAGCGGAGGATGCCACCGCCGAGACCGCCGACCGCCGGCGTCTGAGCGTGCACTGGCGAGATGGCGAGCAGACGGGACGCCTCGCCGTGACCTGCGAGGCGCGGACCCTGCGGCGCCACGACACCTGTGCCGATATCGCGTCGGGCCCGCCGACACCCAGCCGGGTCTGGGTGGCCACGGCGCTCGAGGCGGTCGCCACGCAGTATTGATAAGGCTTATCATTCGCCTTATCGTAACGCCCTCGCCCCATCCGCCGGAGACACTCCCCATGTTCGAGCTCAGAGGCGCCGCCTTCGAGATCGATGGCAAGGCACTGCTCGCCCCCACCGACCTGACCTTCGACGAGGGGCGGGTCCATGGGCTGATCGGTCACAACGGCTCCGGCAAGTCGACCCTGCTCAAGTTGCTGGCCCAGCAGCAGCCACCCAGCCGCGGCGAGGTGTGTTTCGACGATCGCCCCCTGTCCGCCTGGGGCAACCGCGAGTTCGCCCGCCAGGTGGCCTACCTGCCCCAGCACCTGCCCAGCGCCGAGAACCTGCTGGGCCGCGAGCTGGTCGGCTTCGGCCGTTATCCCTGGCATGGCCTGCTGGGTCGTCATACCCGCGAGGACCGGGAGCGGATCGACCGCGCCATCGAGTTGACCCATACGCAGGCATTCGCCGACCGCCTGGTCGATACCCTCTCCGGTGGCGAGCGCCAGCGCATCTGGCTGGCCATGCTGCTGGCCCAGGGCAGCCGTTTCCTGCTGCTCGATGAGCCCCTGGCAGCACTCGACATCGCCCATCAGGTGGAGGTCCTGGCGCTGGTGCGTCGGCTCTGCCGCGAACTGGGCCTGGGCGTGATCATCGTCCTCCACGACGTCAACATGGCGGCGCGCTACTGCGATCACCTGGTCGCTCTTCACGGTGGGCGCCTGCTGGCCCAGGGTTCGCCGGCCGAGCTGATGGACGACGAGACCCTGGAAGCCATCTACGGCATTCCCATGCGGGTCATGACCCATCCCGGTGGCCGATACCCCGTCGCCGTCGTGCATTGAGCGGCCGTCACGCCCCGATCCTGTCAGCCCTCGAGCCACCCGCGGAGCCCGTCTTGCCCAGCAGCCTTGCCACCCCACCCAGCCATGCCCTGATGGCCGGCCTGTTCGGCCTGATCCTGCTGCTGGTCTCCGTTGACGATGCGCACGCCGACGCCCCCGCCATCGCCACCCTCGACTGGACCATCGCCGAGACCCTGGTCGCCCTCGGCACCATGCCCCGGGCCGTGGCGCAGATCGATGCCTACCGGGAGTGGGTCGGCGAACCGGGACTGGCCACCGACGTCATCGACCTCGGCCTGCGCACTCAGCCCAACCTCGAACTGCTGGCAAGCCTCTCGCCCGACCGGATCCTGATCTCGCCGATGTTCGCCAACCTGACACCCCGGCTGTCGCGCATCGCCCCGGTGGACAATCTCGAGCTCTACACCCCGGGCACCGACACCTGGCAGCAGCTGCGCCGGCTCACCCGTCGCGTCGCACGGCTGGTCGAGCGCCCGGCAGCCGGCGAGGCCCTGATCGAGGCGACCGAAGCACGGCTGGCGCAACTCCGGGAACGGCTTCCGGGGGAACAAGGGCCCCTGCTCATCGTGCAGTTCATGGATGCCCGCCACGTGCGGGTGTTCGGCGCGGGCGGCCTCTACCAGGCCGTGCTCGATCGCCTGGGGCTGGCCAATGCCTGGCAGCGCCCCACCAACCCTTGGGGCTTTTCCCTGGTGGGCCTCGAGGCGCTGGTCGACCTCGACGCACGGCTGGTGGTGGTGGAACCGCTGCCGGTGGGCGTCGCAAAGCGGCTCGCCGGCAGCGGCCTGTGGCAGGCCCTGCCGAGCGTCCAGGACGGCACCTCGATCCGCCTGCCTCCGGTCTGGAGCTTCGGTGCCCTGCCCTCGGCGCGGCGCTTCGCCGAGCTGCTGACCACGGCCCTGGAGGACAACGATGGCGTCTAGGCCCTTCCCGCTGCCGGCGCCCGGTCGCCTCTGCCTGTTGCTCGCCCTCCCCCTGCTGGGGCTGATCCTGGCCACGCTGCAGGCCCACGAAGGCCCGCTCCAGGGCCTCCAGGCCCTGTTCGACTCGTCCGGCCGGAGCCGCGACGCCTTGCTCCTGCACTACAGCTGGTGGCCACGCCTGGTCATCGCGCTGCTCGCCGGCAGCGGCCTGGCCCTGGCCGGCGTGCTGATGCAGCAGGTGCTGCGCAACCCCCTGGCCGCGCCCACCACGCTCGGAGTGGCCAGCGGCGCCAACCTGGCCCTGATGGTCGCCACCCTGATGGCACCCGGTCTGCTGCTGCACGGGCGCGAATGGGTGGCACTGCTCGGCGGCGGCCTGACCATGGGCCTGGTGTTTCTGCTCGCCTGGCGTCGCGGCCTGGCGCCGATGGTGGTGGTACTGGCCGGGCTGGTGGTCAACCTGTATGTCGGCGCCTTGGCCATGGCCCTGCTGCTCTTTCACCAGGAGGCCCTCAAGGGCCTGCTGATCTGGGGGGCCGGGTCGCTGTCGCAGACGGGATGGGACGGCGTCGTCTTCCTTGGGCCGCGTCTCGCGATCGGCGCCCTGCTGGCCTGGTTGCTGCTGCGCCCGCTGGCGGTGCTCGAACTCGACGACGCCAGCGCCCGAAGCCTGGGCGTCTCGCTCAAGCATCTGCGCCTGGCCGGGCTGGGCCTCGCGGTCTTCATCACCGGCTGCGTGGTCAGCGTGGTCGGGGTGATCGGTTTCATCGGCCTGGCCGCGCCCAACATCGTACGACTGGCGGGCGCCCGACGCCTGGGCCAGCGGTTGCTCTGGTCGCCCCTGCTCGGTGCCCTGCTGCTGGCCACCACCGACCTGCTGCTGCAGCGCTTCTCCGGCGCCCTGCCGACGCTGATCCCCACCGGTGCCACGACCGCCGCCCTCGGCGCTCCGCTGCTGCTGTGGCTGATTCCGCGCCTCAAGCTTACCGGCGACCAGCCGCCCGGCATGGCCCATGCCCTCGGCCAGCGCCACCCCGCTCCCGGACGACTGGCGACCGGGCTCGCGCTGCTGCTGTCGCTGACGGCCGCCGCGGCCCTGCTGGTCGGCCAGACGGCGGCGGGCTGGCAATGGCTGTCGACCAACGACTGGGGCGTTCTGGAGTGGCGCCTGCCGCGCCTGCTGGCCGCCGCCGGCAGCGGCGTGATGCTGGCCATCGCCGGCACCATCGTCCAGCGCCTCGCCGCCAACCCCATGGCCAGCCCCGAGGTCCTGGGGATCAGTGGCGGCAGCGCCATCGCCTTGATCGGCGCCATCTTCCTGCTCCCCTCTCCCGGCAACCTGACGCTGGTCGCCGCCGGCACCCTGGGGGCACTGATCACCCTGGCGCTGCTGGTCATCCTGAATCGGCGCGGCGGCGTTCTCCCCGAACGCCTGCTGCTGACCGGGGTGGCGATCACCGCCCTGTTCGATGCCGTGCGCGGCATCGTGCTCAGCGGTGGAGACCCCCGTGGCCAGCAGGTCATCGCCTGGCTGTCCGGCTCCACCTACTATGTCGATCTGAACAGCGCCGTCATCGTCGCCGGCCTGGCCGTGGCACTGGCCGTGGCGGCACACCCCTTCTCCCGTTGGCTGGATATCCTGCCGCTGGGGGCCGCCACCGCTCGCGCCCTGGGCATGCGACTCGATCGTGCGCGCCTGGCCTTGCTGCTGCTGGTCGCCCTGCTCACCGCCTGTGCCACCCTGGTAGTCGGACCGCTCTCCTTCGTCGGCCTGCTGGCGCCGCACCTGGCGCGATTGCTGGGCTTCAGCCGGGCACGCATGCACCTGCTGGGGGCCGCCCTGGTCGGTGCGCTGCTGATGGTGCTCGCCGACTGGCTCGGTCGCCAGTGGCTGTTCCCCCAGGAGATCCCCGCCGGGCTGGTCGCCTCGCTGCTGGGCGGCGCCTACTTCATGTGGGGCTTGAGGCGGCTCTGACGTACCCCCACCACGCGAAGGGCCCCGCCTCGAGCGGGGCCCTTCGCAGCGTGGATGACTCCCGACGAGACGCCATCCGTACGGCCATGCAATGTCGGCGAATCAGCCAGTGGCCTGCTGATAGCGCCGCTCGACCTCGTCCCAATCGACCACGTTGAAGAAGGCGGCCACGTAGTCCGGGCGCTTGTTCTGGTACTTCAGGTAGTAGGCGTGTTCCCAGACATCCAGCCCCAGCACCGGTGTATTGCCGTGAGAGATGGGGCTGTCCTGGTTGAGCGTGTTTTCCACCACCAGTTTCCCGTCCGGCGAGACACTCAGCCAGGCCCAACCGCTGCCGAAGCGACCCAGTGCCGCCTTGGTGAAGGCTTCCTTGAAGGCATCGAAGCCCCCCAGCTCGGCGTCGATGGCAGCCGCGACTCTGCCCCTGGGCGCTCCACCGCCGCTGGGCGACATCATCTGCCAGAACATCGAGTGGTTGGAGTGGCCACCGCCATTGTTGATGACCGCCTGGCGCTTCTCTTCGGGCACCCGGTCGAGGCTGGCGAGCAGCTCGTCCACCGGCACCTCCTCGAGGCCGGTGCCTTCCAGGGCCCCGTTGAGGTTGTTGATGTAGGTCTGGTGGTGCCGGGAGTGGTGAATCTCCATGGTCATCGCATCGATATGCGGCTCCAGGGCATCATAGCCATAGGGCAGCTCGGGTAATGTATGCGGCATAGTGACTCCTCCGTGAATGAACTGAGCGAGGCAGTTGCCTCGTGACCTCAACTACACAGGATGGCAGACACCCGCCCCCGACGCTAATAATTCCCGTTATCGCTCATATAGACAGAGGTTATGGGGGCTGCTGACACGACGACGCCGGCCCCTGGCGGGGCCGGCGTCGTGACCGCGATCGGCTGGATCACGCTGGTCGTTACAGCTTCTGCTCCAGCTCGGGCAGGGCCTCGAAGAGGTCCGCCACTAACCCGTAATCGGCCACCTGAAAGATCGGCGCCTCCTCGTCCTTGTTGATGGCGACGATCACCTTGGAGTCCTTCATGCCGGCCAGGTGCTGGATGGCCCCCGAGATGCCTACGGCGATATAGAGCTCCGGGGCGACGATCTTGCCGGTCTGGCCGACCTGCATGTCGTTGG
>NZ_PNRE01000029.1 GCF_002879645.1 Halomonas heilongjiangensis
CTGCGCGCCGACACCTGGAATGCCCTGAAGCGCGACCTCGGCATTCTGGTGCGACTGAACGACGAAGGTCGGGCCAAGACCCTGATCAAGGCCATCGACGTCAAGCTGACGAGGCTGGAGATCGTCGAGGACTACCACGCCTTCCCCTCGAAGGAGGACTTCCGGCATCTCTGGACGCTGTTCGACCGCGAGGAGTACGTACTGCTGGAGAAGGTGGTCAAGCGCCTGGTGCGGGCGCTGATCAGCGAATCCTACCGTCGCCGCCATGTCGATCTCAGCGAGACCGATGCCGACGCCGAGGACCTGGAGACCCTCGACGCCTTGGCCCAGCTGCGGCGCGGCCACCCGGCCTCGAACAGTTCGGCCCAGCCCTACTTCGAGCTGCTGATCGTCGACAACCTCTCGGCCCAGGAGGAGGAGGTCGTCCGCGAGGCCTTCCGCAACATGCGCCGTCCCGAGGACAAGTTCGTCTATGACGTGGTCACGGTACGCAGCTTCGAGGATGCGCTGATCGCGGTGCTGGTCAACCCCAACATCCAGGCCTGCCTGATCCGCTACGAGTTTCCCTACAAGTCGAAGTACAACCTCAGTGCCCTGCGCAACTACCTCGAGGGGCTGTCGGAGAAGGACCTGGAGCACCAGACCGAGGCCGAGCGCAGCATCCTGCTCAGCAGCATGATCCACGAGCTGCGCCCGGAGATCGACCAGTTCCTGGTCACCAGCGGCGACGTCGAGGCCACGGCGAGCCAGGATATCCGCTACTTCAACCGGATCTTCTACCGCGAGACCGACTACATCGAGCAGCACCACACCATCCTGCGCGCCATCGACAGTCGCTACCGCACCCCCTTCTTCGATGCCCTGCGCGAGTACAGCAAGAAGCCCACCGGGGTCTTCCACGCCATGCCCATCTCGCGGGGCAAGTCGGTGACCCGTTCCCACTGGGCCGGGCAGATGATCGACTTCTACGGCATCAACATCTTCCTCGCCGAGACCTCGGCGACCTCCGGCGGGCTCGATTCGCTGCTGCAGCCCTACGGGCCGATCAAGAAGGCCCAGGAGTATGCCGCCCGGGCCTTCGGTGCCCGGCAGAGCTTCTTCGTCACCAACGGCACCTCGACGGCCAACAAGATCGTGGTCCAGGCGCTGGTCAAGCCCCACGACATCGTGCTGATCGATCGCGACTGCCACAAGTCGCACCACTACGGCATGGTGCTGGCCGGTGCCCATGTCAGCTACCTGGACTCCTACCCGCTCGACGACTACTCGATGTATGGCGCGGTGCCGCTGCACGAGATCAAGAAGACCCTGCTGCGCTACAAGCGTTCCGGGCAGCTCGACAAGGTCAAGATGCTGCTGCTGACCAACTGCACCTTCGACGGCGTGGTCTACAACGTGCGCCGGGTGATGGAGGAGTGCCTGGCGATCAAGCCCGACCTGGTGTTCCTGTGGGACGAGGCCTGGTTCGCCTTCGCCTCGTTCAATCCCACCTATCGGCCGCGCACCGCCATGCACACGGCGCGCAGCCTGCGTGACCGCTACCGCAGCGAGAGCTACCGCGCGGAGTACGCAGCCTGGAAGGCCGAGTTCGACCGGCTCGACCCCGACGACGACGCCACCTGGCTCGACCGCCGGTTGCTGCCCGACCCCGACCAGGTGCGCATCCGCACCTACGCCACCCACTCGACCCACAAGACCCTGACCTCGCTGCGCCAGGGCTCGATGATCCATGTCTGGGACCAGGACTTCCGCCAGAAGGTCGAGGCGCCGTTCCACGAGGCCTACATGACCCATACCTCGACCTCGCCCAACTACCAGATCGTGGCGTCGCTGGACGTGGGGCGCATGCAGGCCGAGATGGAGGGCTTCGAGCTGGTGCATGCCCAGGTCGAGGCGGCGCTGTCGCTGCGCGAGCAGCTCTATACCCACCCGCTGCTGCAGAAGTACTTCCGGGTGCTCAAGAACAGCGACATGGTGCCCGCGGAATTCCGCGAGTCGGGGGTCGAGTCCTACTACGACCCGGTCACCGGCTGGAACCAGATGGAGGAGGCCTGGGCGCGGGACGAGTTCGTGGTCGACCCGACCCGGGTGACCATCGCCATCGGCGCGACCGGGGTCGATGGCGACACCTTCAAGAACGAATTCCTGATGAACAAGTACGGCATCCAGATCAACAAGACCTCGCGCAACACCGTGCTGTTCATGACCAACATCGGCACCACCCGCGGCTCCATCGCCTACCTGCTCGACGTGCTGATCAAGCTGGCCAAGGAGTTCGACAGCCTCTGGGAGGACAGCAGTCGTCCCGAACGCCGGATCATCGAGAACCGGGTGCGCTCCCTGACCCAGGAACTGCCGCCGCTGCCGGACTTCAGCCGTTTCCACGACGCCTTCCGCCCCGATCCCACCAGGGATACCCCGGAAGGGGACATCCGTCAGGCCTACTTCCTGAGCTACGACGATGAGAACACCGAGTACCTGCGCTTCGACAACGGCGAGTTGCAGGCGCAGATGCGGGGCGGACGCGACGTGGTCTCGGCGAGCTTCGTGATTCCCTATCCGCCGGGTTTCCCGGTGCTGGTGCCGGGGCAGGTGGTCAGCGAGGGGATCCTGGCCTTCCTGCAGGCGCTGGACGTGACCGAGATCCACGGCTATCGCCCCGAGCTCGGCCTGCTGGTGTTCACCGAGACGGCCCTGGCCGGCCCGCCGGTTCACCGAGGCGCGACACGAAAAGCTTCATCGCACCTTGCCGGAAAAGGTGACACGGATCTTCAGGAAGAAAGGAGCGCGGAACTCGGCAGTGCTCTGGTAGAGGGGGAATCCCGGCACTGAACCTCGAACCTTATCGGGCGACGCGCTTCCAGCGGCCCGCTGGCCAGAGGCAAGGGGTCGGTCGGCGCGTCTCCTAGGCCGGCGTCTCGGCGCTGTTTAGTTTGGCTACCACCCACTAGCGAGGAGAACAATAACCATGGACAGTGACCAAACCTCTTCCCCCAAGAAGCCCAGCTTGCTCATGGCGATCCTGCCGATCGCCCTGACCATCTTCCTGCTGATGCTGCAGCTGTTCGTGTTCGATGACTTCACGCCCCACATCCCCCTGGTGCTGGGCATCATGATCGTCGGCGCACTGGGCTGGTGGCAGGGCTATCGCTGGTCGCACATGGAGGCCGGCCTCTACAAGGTGGTCAGCGTCGGTCTGCCCTCCATGGCCATCCTGATGACGGTCGGCATGATCATCGGGGTGTGGATACTGAGCGGCACCGTGCCGCTGCTGATCTACTACGGTCTGGCGATTCTCAGCCCCGGGATCTTCCTGTTTGCCACCTGCCTGATCTGCGCCATCATCTCGCTGGCCACCGGTACCTCCTGGGGCACGGTCGGCACCGTGGGGCTGGCCCTGATCGGCATCGGCGAGGGGCTGGGCATTCCGCTCTACCTGACCGCCGGCGCGGTGGTCTCCGGCGCCTTCTTCGGCGATAAGATGTCGCCGCTGTCGGACACCACCAACCTGGCCCCGGCGGTCTGCGGCACCGATCTCTGGAGCCACATCCGCGGCATGATGGCCACTACCGGACCGGCCATGCTGGTGGCGCTGGGCCTGTATGCCTGGATCGGCACGGGTTACGCCTCCGACGCCGCCCTGCAAAGCGAAAGCGTGGCGCAGATCAACGCCACGCTGCAGGAGACCTTCGCGCTCAGCGTCTGGCTGCTGATCCCGCCGATCGTGGTGGTGGCCCTCGCGGTCAGACGCTTTCCCGCCCTGCCTTCGATCTTCACCGGCGTGCTGCTGGGCGGCATCCTGGCCGTGGTCGTGCAGGGTGTGTCGGTCCACGAGGTGTTCAACGCCATGCAGAGTGGTTACACCAGCGATACCGGCATCGAGGTGGTCGACCGGCTGCTCAGCAAGGGCGGCATCCAGTCGATGACCTGGGTCATCACCCTGGTGCTGATCGCCCTGGGTTTCGGCGGCATGCTGGAGCGGACCCGCTGTCTGGAAGTGGTGCTGGAGAGCATCCTCAAGATCGCCAAGAGCCGCTTCGGGCTGGTCGCCGCCAGCACCGGTTCGGCCATCGGCACCAATGTGGTCACCGGTGATGTGTATCTGTCGGTCGCCCTGCCGGGCCGGATGTTCGCCCCCGCCTACCGTGGCCGCGGCCTGTCGACCACCGTTCTGTCGCGCTCGATCGAGGACGGCGGCACCCTGATCTCGCCGCTGATCCCCTGGAACGTGGGCGGCGCCTTCGTGGCCGGCACCCTGGGTGTCGAGACCCTGGCCTACGCCCCGGTGGCCTTCGCCTGCTGGCTGTCGATGCTGTTCGGCCTGCTGTGGGCCGCCACCGGCTGGTTCGTGCCCAAGGCCAGCGACGAAGAACGCCAGCGCTGGAAGGATCTGGGTGAAGCGGTGATGGATGAGACCGGCCGCCACGACGCTGGACGTCCGGCCACCGCCAACGCCTGAGAGGTGACCCTCATGTTCAAGAACCTGCTCGTCCCCGTCGAACTGGCCGACAAGAGTTCCTGGCGCCAATGCTGCCCAGGTGGTCCGACACGGCAGTTGCTCGGTGATGGTGATACGCGAATAACCTGAATGGAAGGGAGACCCGTCATGCAACATCCGAAACGCGTTGCTGCGCCGTGGCTGATCGCTGCCGCCCTCGTGCCGCTTGCCAGCCCCGCCGTCCAGGCTCACGGCGACCTCACCGTGACATCCTGGGGCGGCGCCTACACCCGCAGTCAGATGCTGGCCTATGTGATCCCCTATGAAGCCGAGACCGGACTGACCCTCGACATGGCCACCTACAACGGCGATCTGGACGATGTCCGTGCCCAGGTCGCGGCCCACAACGTGACCTGGGACGTGGTGGACATGGAACTCGGCGATGCCATTCGCGGCTGCGAGGAAGGCCTGCTCGAGAAGATCGACCATTCCATGCTGCCGCCCGCACCCGATGGCACTCCGGCAGCGGAGGACTTTCTGTCCGGCATGCTCACCGAATGCGCCGTCGGTCAGGTGATCTGGTCGACGGTGGTGGCCTACGACCCCGGCCGGTTCGACGACGATTCACCCACGGCGCTGGCCGATTTCTTCGATCTGAGTCAGTATCCCGGCAAGCGCGGCATGCGTCGCACCCCCAGGGTCAACCTGGAATGGGCGCTGCTGGCGGATGGTGTCTCGCCGGATCGGATCTACGAGGTGCTGGACACCGACGAGGGCCTGCAACGCGCCTTCGAGAAGCTCGACACCATCAAGCAGGACATCGTCTGGTGGGAAGCCGCCGATGCCCCCGCCCGACTGCTGGCCGATGGCGAGGTGGCCATGAGTGCGGTGTTCAACGGTCGCATCTACGCCGCG
The DNA here is from genome assembly GCF_002879645.1 of Halomonas heilongjiangensis. Lineage (GTDB taxonomy): Bacteria > Pseudomonadota > Gammaproteobacteria > Pseudomonadales > Halomonadaceae > Halomonas > Halomonas heilongjiangensis. The sequence continues at coordinate 5,354 of NZ_PNRE01000029.1, forward strand.
ATCGAGGATCAGGATCACGATTTCGGCGTGATCTGGGACGGTCAGGGCTGGGACTACGACATGTGGGTGATCCCCAAGCGCACGCCCAGGACCGCCAGCATGGACGCGGCCATGGAGTTCATCGCCTTCGCTACCGACACTCGGCGGTTGGCCGATCAGGCCCGCTACATCTCCTACGGCCCGGCCCGCCAATCCTCACTGGCGCTGATGGACGAGGCAATCAAGCCGCATCTGCCGACCGCACCCGCCAATGCCGAAGGCGCCTTGCGCATCGACGCCGAGTGGTGGGCACGCAATCAGGCGCGGATGGAGCGACAGTTCGAGCACTGGCTGGCGCGCAAGGAACCGTTCCAGCTCTGGCGCGTGCGATGAGGCCGTCCGGCATCCTTGACCGGCTCAGGGAACAGGAGGAGTAAAATGACGCGAAGTGTCATTCCCGGTCGCGCCGATGCCGCGATTCTGGCTTGCCAGGAGGGGTTAAGTTTCTGGGGCGGCGTGGATGCCTCGACGGGTCGGGTTATCGACACTCACCACTCTCTGAGGGGGCAGAGTGTTGCCGGCAAGCTGCTGGCCATGCCCACCAGCCGTGGCTCCTGTTCCGGCAGCGGTGTGTTGCTCGAGTTGATCCAGAATGGCCAGGCACCGGCCGCGCTCATCTTTCACGAGCCCGAAAGCGTACTGACGCTGGGGACTCTCGTCGCCCAGCATGTCTTCGGCAAGACCATCCCGGTCGTGCAGCTTGATGCAGATGACTTCGCGGCGTTCTGCTCCAAAGAGCGGGCCACTATCGACGGCGATCGACTCATGGCAGCAGGCCTCGATCTACAGTTGCCAGCGATGGCTGCCGATCACATCGAGCTGACCGAAAACGACCGCGCCATGCTCGAAGGTAACGAAGGTGCCGCCTTGAAGGCCGCCATGAGTATTCTTTACGACATGGCCGTCATCGAAGGCGCGTCACGTCTTATCGATGTCAAGCAGGTGCACATAGACGGCTGTATCTACGCAAGCCCGGCGTTACTGCGCTTTGCAGAGATCTTCGCCGAGATGGAGGCGCGAGTTCGCGTACCCACGACCCTGAATTCGATCTCGGTCGATCATGCCAACTGGCGCCACCAAGGGGTACCGTCGTCGTTCGGTCAGCCGGCCAGTCGACTGGCCGACGCCTACGTGCAGATGGGCGCACGGCCCAGCTTCACCTGCGCCCCCTACTTGCTGGACAGCACGCCGCAAGCGGGTGACGTCATCGCTTGGGCCGAGTCCAACGCCGTGATCTATGCCAACAGCGTACTGGGCGCACGTACGGCCAAGCATCCGGATCTACTGGATCTTTGTATCGCGCTCACTGGGCGTGCACCTTGCTATGGCGTCTATCTTGACCACCAGCGTGCCGCACGTCGTGTCATCGAAATCGAGGCACCGCTCGAACACGACGATGCCTTCTGGCCGCTATTGGGATATCTGGCTGGCCAATTGGCGCCCGATCGTATTCCGTTGCTGACCGGCGTCGAGCATCTCTCGCCGACCGCGGACGATCTCAAGGCGCTCTGCGCGGCTTTCGGCACGACATCGGGCGCGCCCATGCTGCACGTTGACGGTGTAACACCGGAAGCCGGCCTCGTGGCACCCGGCGCCGACAGGATGACGATCTCCTGCGATGACCTGGCACAGGTCTGGCAGCAATTCAACGCCGGCCCCGACGAGATCGAACTCATCGCATTCGGCAGCCCCCATTTCTCGCTCGAGGAGTGCCGAGCACTGGCCCGTCTAATGGCGGGACGCCGCTGTCATCCGGGCGTCACGGCCATCGTCACGCTGGGACGCGACACTTTGAACGCCGCGCGCGCCGAAGGCCTTGCCGCGAGACTGGAATCCGCCGGATTACGCCTGCATGCCGATATCTGCTGGTGCTCGATCTCCGAGCCCGTCTTTCCACCGGCAGCGCGTACCTTGATGACCAACTCCGGCAAGTACGCCCACTATGCCCCCGGCCTGAGCGGGCGCACCGTGCGCTTCGGCAGTCTTGCCGACTGTGTCACGGCCGCTTGCACCGGTTGCGCCCCCAACACACTACCGGCATGGCTACCATCGAGCCCAAAGCGAGATACTTAAATTCCCTATATCCCCGCCCACCATTGATAGCCACGATCCTCCCAGTAGCCGCCCCGGCCGCGGCCGAGGTGGGCGAAGCTCTCGACCAGTTCGATGCGCATCACGTACTTGGCCATCTTGTAGCCGAGCTGCCGCTCGGCCCGCAGCCGTAGCGGGGCGCCATTGGCGATGGGCAGATCGGCGCCGTTCAGCCCGTAGGCCAGCAGCGTCTGTGGGTGATAGGCCTCGCGCATGTCGAGGCTCTCGTAGTAAGCATCCCCGCCGCGATAGCGATCGGCGCAATGGAAGACCACGAAGCGCGCCGCGTCGCGCACCCCGACCTGGGCCAGCAGATCGTCGAGCACCACGCCGGTCCACTGGCCGATGCAGCTCCAGCCCTCGACGCAGTCGTGACGGGTGATCTGGGTACGCGACGGCATGGCCTTGAGGTCGTCGAGGGAGAAGGCCCGGGGCCGTTCGACCAGGCCGTCGACTGTCAGGCGCCAGTCGCGGAAACCGTTGGCCGCCAGGCGTCGGTACGCCTCGTCGCGGGGATTCGTGGTGCCGTTGGCGCGGAAGGTCGGGGCGATGTCGGCGGGCGAATATTCCCGCGCCAGCGCCTCGTGGGAGGCCAGCAGGCGCTGGGCCCGCTGGGTCAGCGAGCCGCTGGCATCGAACAGTTGACGCATGGTGTCGCTGCGCGACAGCCGGTCGCAACCGGTCAGCAGCAGGGCGCCGCTGGCCAGGGCGGCCCGTGCCAGGAAGCGGCGGCGTGCCGGGTCGGTGGGACTAGTCATCCTGGGCCTCCTTCTCGGGGGGCAGCATATAGCGCCCGGTGATCATCGAACGCAGGTTGTTGACGACGCCGGAGACGAGCACCAGCACGATATGGATCAGGAAGAAGCCGACCAGCGCCAGGGCGCACAGGAAATGGATCGTACGCGCGCTCTGGCGGCCGCCGAAGACGTCCAGCAGCCAGGGCCAGGCGGCATCCATGGTCGGTGACATGGTCAATCCGGTCAGCACGACCAGCGGCATGACGACGAACAGCACCAGCAGGTAGGCGAGCTTCTGCAGCAGGTTGTAGTGGCGTGCTTCCTCACCCCGTGGAAAGCGCAGCCGCAAGTGCTCGGTCACGACATGACCGAGGGTTCGCCACTCGTGCCGGCGCGGCAGCAGGCGACGGTGCAATTGACCGCTGAGCACCAGATACAGCAGGTAGGTGATCAGCAGGGGCGCGAAGAGCCAGCCGGCCAGAAAGTGCCACTGGCGCCCCGCGGCCAGCCAGCGCGGGCCGGGCAGGGTGGCCCAGGCCGGGAAGGCACGCCGCTCGCGCGCATCAATGGGGCCGGAGACGCCCAGCACCCCGGTGGTATCGAAACGATGGTCGCCGACCCGGGTGATGCCGCGCGGTTCGCCGTCGCCGCCGCTCACGGCACGGATCGACAGCGCCGGGGCGTCGAACGAGGAATCCTTGCCCCAGTACAGGGCCGGGTGGGCGTTGAAGATCTGCAGGCCGCTCATCAGCAGCACCACCAGACAGGCCGCATTGACCCAGTGCCAGAGGCGGGTGAAGGCGCCGTGCCGCCGGATGACCACCGGCGCCCGGCCGGCACCAGGCGCGGAGGCGCGTTTCAGGAATTGCCTGGTCGGGAATCGCATGGGGTACCTCCCCGGGGCGAGGCCGGCCGGCGATCCTTCGGGAGGCACCGGCCGGCAGGGGCCGAGTCTCACATGGCGTCGTCGTCTTCCATCATCGCGTCGTCTTCCTCCATCATCGCGTCGTCTTCCTCCATCATGGGCTCCTCCTCGTCCATGGCGTCGTGCTCCATGGTCTCTTCCTCCATGGTCTCCTGCGCCATGCCGTCCTCTTCCATGGGGTCGTCTGCCAGGGCGGTGGTCGGCAGCAGCAGGGCGGCGCCGAGCAGGAGAGCAAACAGGGCGGTCTTGTAGCGGTGCATTGCGGTCATCATCCACCTCCATTTCATAATCGGCCGTCGACGGAATGCCGAATCGGCAAGGGCTACGCTAGCCGGGTGTCACGGACGATTCCTCACGGAAGCATCACATGGGAAAACGCGTTTCGTGATAGTTTCGTGATGTAGTCGCATGGGCTCGGTTTTACCGTGCAAGCAGGCGAGGAGCGGAGTCTGAGATGAGCTACCGAGTTCTCTGTGTCGAGGACAATCCCGAGATCGGCAGGCTGCTCACCGAGTCGCTGGTGGCGGCCGACTATGCCTGCGACTGGGTTCGCGACGGCGAGGCGGCGCTGGCGCTGCTGGGCGCCGAGGCCGCGGGAGTCCGCTATGACCTGGTGACGCTGGATCTGATGCTGCCCGGGATGGACGGCCTGGAGGTATGCCGCCGGCTGCGCCGGCAGGACAATCAGACGCCGGTGCTGATGGTGACCGCCAAGGCGGCGATCCGCGACGTGGTGGTGGGGCTGGAGATCGGGGCCGACGACTATGTCACCAAGCCCTTCGCCATGCCGATCCTGCTGGCCCGGATCCAGGCCCTGCTGCGCCGCGACCAGCGCCAGGCGCCCAGCGACGACGGCATCGTCGCCACGCCGCCGCTGGTCTGCGGCCCGTTGGTCATCGATGCCGACCAGCATCGGGTCCTCCTCGATGACAATCCGCTCCAGCTCACCGGCAAGGAGTTCGCGCTGCTCTCGCTCTTCGCTCGCCATCCCGGGCGCAGCTTCAGCCGTGGCGAGCTGCTCGACCACGTCTGGGGCGAGGAATTCGACGGCTATGACCATACCGTGAACACTCATATCAACCGCCTGCGCAACAAGATCGAGGCCGACCCGGCCAGACCGCGCTTCATCCAGACCGTCTGGGGGGTGGGCTATCGCTTCGCCGCGACACCGGAGAGTCCGGGCTCGACGTCGCCCGCGCCTGGCGTCGAGCGCCCATGAGGGGCCTGCTGCGCCGCTGCGGGCGGCTGTGCCGCGGCCTCTATGCGCGTATCGCACTGGTCTATCTGACCAGCCTGCTGCTGCTGTCGGTGGCCACGGCCTGGATCGCCATCAGCCAGTTCAACCAGCTCACCCGGGAACTGCAGCAGAGGATGGAGATCGATCTCGCCAGGAATCTCGCCCAGGTCATGCAGCCGGCATTGTGGCAGGGCGCCGAGAGCGACGCCGCCCGCGACATGGCTCGTCATATCCTGTCGATCAACCCCTCGCTGTCGCTGTACGTGCTCGATGAAAACGGTCGCGTGATCGCCGACTATGCCGATTCTGCCTGCGGGCTGGGGCAGCGAGTGGATCCCTCGCCGCTGGAGACCCTGCTCGGTGACGAGCCGATGCTGCCGGTGCTGGTGACGGCGCCTTGCGGTGACGAGCCAGGCATCTTCTCCGTCGCCCCCATCCGACATGGCGAGGAGCGCCGCCCGGGCTACCTGTACGCCGATCTCGACAATGCCGGCCAGGCATCGATGTTCGCCATGCTGCGTACCAGTTCCATCACCCGCACCCTGGTGGCCGCCGGGCTGATGGCGCTCTTGATCTCCGGCGTCTTCGGTCTGGTGTGGTTCGCGCTGCTGACCCGGCGCTTCTCGCGGCTGACCACGGCGGTGCAGCGATTCGCCGACGGTGACTACGGGCAGCGCATCGCCACGCCCCGCGACGATGAGCTGGGGCGCCTGGCACGGGCCTTCAACGACATGGCCGGGACCATCGAGGCGCAGCTGCAGGCCATGCGCGAGACCGATCGTCAGCGCCGTGAACTGATCGCCAACCTCTCGCATGATTTCCGCACTCCCCTGACCTCGCTGCGCGGCTATGCCGAACAGTTGCTGGCCACGGTAACCGTCGAGGAGCAGGGCCGTCGGCGGATGCTGACGGCGATCCTCGACAATGCCGATCGGCTGACTCGTCTCGCCCAGCAGCTCTCGACCCTGGCGCGGCTGGATGCCGATGACAGGCCGCTGCAGCGGGAGCCGTTCTCGCTGGCTGAGCTGGCCCATGACATCGTCGGCAAGTTCCAGCATCAGGCCGGCGAGGCGGGCATCGCGTTGACGGTGGCCTGCGACCCCTCCTTGCCTCGGGTCGATGCCGACCTGGGCCTGATCGACCGGCTGCTGTCCAACCTGATCGACAATGCCCTGCGCGCCACGCCCGCCGGGGGGCGGGTACGCCTCGACGCCGAAGCGCTGCCGGAGGGGGTGCGGTTGGCGGTCACCGACAATGGCGTCGGTATCGCCGCGGAGGAGTTGCCGCTGGTGACCCAGCGCTTCTATCGCACCCGAGCCAGCCTCGCCAGGGGCGATGGCTCGGGGCTGGGGCTGTCGATCGTTCGCGAGATCTGCGAGCGCCACGGGGTGGCATGGAAGCTCGTCAGTTCACCGGGTGAGGGGACCGAGGTGAGCGTCACCCTGCCCCGTGCCTGACGGGCGGTGGGGCCGTGCGGGTCAGGCCGTCTCGCCCGCGGCCTCGGCCGACACCTCGGTCTGGGGGTGAACGGGGGGGTGCCACAGCTCGGTGGCTGGCAGGCGCTCGATCCGCATGCGCTCCACGACGAAGTCGACGAAGGTACGCACCTTGGGGGAGATGAGGCGTCCTCCGGGAAATACCGCATTCAGTTCGACCTCGGGCCCCTCCCAGCCATCGAGCACCCGGCGCAGCCGCTGCTCCTCCGGCCCCAGGCAGGCGACGATCTCGCTGGCCAGCATCAGCCCCTGGCCCTCGACCAGCAGCCCGCGCAACACGAAGGGGTCGTTGGCGATGGCGATGGGGTCGATCTCGACCTCCTCCTGGCGCGCCCCCTTGCGCAGCTGCCACAGGTAGCGCTGGCCGCGCTGGTCGGTGGACTTGGCCAGGGCCGGGTGGCGGGCCAGCTCCGCGGGCTCCCTTGGCTCGCCATGCATGGCGATGTAGCGGTCGCTGGCATAGACGAAGGAGCGGAAGCGCGCCAGGGGGCGGGCGACCAGGGTGGAGTCCGGCAGGGGGCCGACCCGCAACGCCACGTCGATCTGGTTGGCGACCAGGTCGAGACGATCGTTGGAGAGCACCATCTCGATGCGCACCTGGGGATGCCGCTCGCGAAACTCCCGCACCAGGTCCGAGGTGAACTCGGTACACATGGTGAAGGGCGCGGTGACCCGCAGCCAACCACGTGGACTGCCTTCCAGCCGCTGGACGGCGCTCTCCGCTTCGCCGAGATCCTGGGCGATGCGATTACAGTAGTCGAAGTAGACGGCACCGGCCTCGGTCAGGCTCAAGTTGCGAGTGGTGCGGTTCAGCAGTCGGGCGCCGAGGCGCTGCTCGAGGCCCTGTACCTTGCGACTCACTGTCGTCTTGGAGAGATGCAACTGCTTGGCTGCCGCAATGAAACTGCCCTGTTCCACGACCTTGGCGAAGATCAAGGCGTCATTGAGATCCTGCAACATTGTCGTTGTCCTGTGCCGTGCTCGAGGGTCAGGGGAAGGGAATAAACGAGTAGGGGGAATGCCTGCACGGTGACTATCCCGTCAATGGGACAGTATTTCCCTGACGACCCGACTAATCAAGTTGCCGTTAAGGCTTTATGGTGGCGCATTGCATCAGGTTGCCGGTTGTCGATTCCCCACCCCATCAATCGACTGGATAGAGTCCACGGCAATTCAACTGCCAGGTCCAATGATAAACGGCGGTGTACTCCGCTATTCCGAGTCGATAGAGGTCACTCATGAACGTCCACAAGATGTTCCAGTATTCGGGTCCCGTGAGAAACGTCATGGTTACCGCCATGTTCGCGGGATTCGCACTCCTGGCCGGTTGCGACAGTCAGGCAGACAGCGCACAGCAGGCGCCGCCTCCTCCCCAGGTCAGCGTGGCCGATGTGGTGGTCGAGGACGTGCGGTTCTGGGACGAGTTCACCGGTCGCATCGAGGCGGTGGAGACGGTGGAGCTGCGCCCACGGGTGACGGGGTACATCGAGAGCATCCATTACACCGAGGGCCAGAGCGTCGAGGCGGGTGAGGTGCTGTTCGTGATCGATCAGCGCCCCTACCGGGCCGAGTTGGCGCGGGCCGAGGCCGATCTCGAACGGGCGCGCGCCCGGGCCGAACTCACCCGCAGCGAGGCCGCCCGCGCCGAGACCCTGGCCCAGAGCCGCTCGATCTCCCGGGAGGAGCTGGACCAGCGCCGGGCGGCGGCGGCCCAGGCCGAGGCCGATATCCTGGCGGCGCGGGCGGCGGTCGACACGGCGAGCCTGCGCATGGAGTTCACCGAGGTCCGCGCGCCCATCGCCGGGCGTACCGGCCGCGCCCTGGTGACCGTCGGCAACCTGGTCTCGGAGGCCACGCCGCTGACCAGCATCGTCTCCCTGGACAAGGTCCACGTGCATTTCTTCAGCGACGAGCAGACCTACCTGCAGTATGACGCCATGGCGCGCAACGGCGAGCGCGCGAGTTCCCGCGACGAGCGGACGCCGGTACGCGTCGGGCTGGCCACCGACGTGGGCTATCCCTACGAGGGCGAGGTGGACTTCGTCGACAACCGGCTGGACGCCGCGGCGGGAACGATCCTGACGCGGGCCGTGCTCGACAACAGCGACGGGCGCTTCGCGCCCGGCATGTTCGCCCGGGTGCAACTGCTCGGCAACGGTTCCGACGATGCCATCCTGATCGACGACAAGGCGGTGCTCACCGACCAGGACCGCAAGTATGTCTACGTGGTCGACGAGGAGGGCCGGGCGCAGCGCCGTGACGTGGCGCTCGGACGCATGGCCGAGGGACTGCGGGTAGTCGTGTCCGGCCTCGAGCCCGGTGACCGGGTGGTCGTGCGCGGTGCCCAGCGGATCTTCTTCCCGGGCATGGAGGTGGCGGCCGAGAGCGTCGACATGCGAGGGCAGGATCCCGCGCCTTCCGATCTCATCGCCGCACACTGAGCTCGACGGGATTCACTGACCCCCTTCCCCAGTAACCGATATCGCCTTCGAGACGGACATCGCCTGTCCGTCTCGACGCGGGAGCCATGTCATGGACTTTGCCAAGTTCTTCGTCGACCGCCCGATCTTCGCCGCGGTGCTGTCGATCCTGATCTTCATCGCCGGGGCGATCACCATCCCGCTGCTGCCGGTCAGCGAGTATCCCGACGTGGTGCCGCCCACCGTCCAGGTGCGGGCGGTCTATCCCGGCGCCAACCCCAAGGAGATCGCCGAGACGGTGGCCACGCCGCTGGAGGAGGCGATCACCGGGGTCCAGGACCTGATGTACATGAAGTCGGTGGCCGGCTCCGACGGGGTGCTGGCGATGACCCTGACCTTCCGCCCCGGCACCGACCCCGACGCCGCCCAGGTGCAGGTGCAGAACCGGGTCAGCCAGGCGCTGGCCCGGCTACCGGAAGAGGTGCGGCGCCAGGGGGTGACCACCGACAAGCAGTCGCCCGATCTGACGATGGTGCCCCAGCTGACCTCGCCGGATGGCCGTTACGACAGCACCTATCTGCGCAACTACGCGGCGTTGCACGTGCGCGACGAGCTGGCGCGCCTGCCCGGCGTCGGCCAGGCGATGCTGTTCGGCGCCGGCGACTACGCCATGCGGGTGTGGATCGATCCCGACCGGGCCGCCGCGAGGGGGCTGACCGCCGGCGATATCCTGGCGGCGATCCGCGAACAGAACGTGCAGGTCTCGGCGGGCCAGCTCGGCGCGCCGCCGACGCCTGAAACCTCGGACTTCCTGATCTCGATCAACGCCCAAGGGCGCCTGACCACCGAGGAGGAGTTCGGCGACATCATCGTCAGGGCCGGCAGTGACGGCCAGATAACCTACCTCTCCGATGTCGCCCGGCTCGAGCTCGGTGCCGCCGAGTACTCGCTGCGCTCGCTGCTCGACAACGATCCGGCCGTGGCGATCGGCATCTTCCAGGCGCCGGGCTCGAACGCCATCGCGCTGTCCGACGCGGTGCGCGAGAAGATGGAGGAGCTGGCCGAACGCTTTCCCGAAGGGGTGGAGCACGAGATCGTCTACGATCCGACGGTGTTCGTGCGCGACTCCATCGAGTCGGTGATCAAGACCCTGCTCGAGGCGGTGCTGCTGGTGGTGCTGGTGGTGACGCTGTTCCTGCAGACCTGGCGCGCGTCGATCATCCCGCTGCTGGCGGTGCCGGTGTCGATCGTGGGGACCTTCGCAGTGCTCTACCTGCTGGGGTTCTCGATCAATACCCTGACGCTGTTCGGCCTGGTGCTGGCGATCGGCATCGTGGTCGACGACGCCATCGTGGTGGTCGAGAACGTCGAGCGCAACATCGCCGAGGGGCTGGCGCCGCTGGCGGCGGCGCATCAGGCGATGCGCGAGGTGAGCGGGCCGATCATCGCCATCTCGGTGGTGCTGTGCGCGGTGTTCGTGCCCATGGCCTTCCTCGAGGGGGTCACCGGCCAGTTCTACCGCCAGTTCGCGGTGACCATCGCCATCTCCACGGTGATCTCGGCGATCAACTCGCTGTCGCTGTCGCCGGCGCTGGCGGCGCTGCTGCTCAAGCCCCACGATGCCCCCAGGGATCGTTTCTCGCGGTTCATCGACGTCCTTTTCGGCTGGCTGTTCCGCCCCTTCAACCGCTTCTTTCACGCCAGTTCCGAACGCTACCAGGGCGGGGTGGGGCGCAGCCTGCGCAAGCGTGGCGTGGTGTTCGGCGTCTATGTCGTGCTGCTGGCGGCCACCGGGCTGATGTTCCAGGCGGTGCCGGGCGGGTTCATTCCCACCCAGGACAAGATGTACCTGATCGGCGGCACCAAGCTGCCCGAGGGCGCGTCTCTGGATCGCACCGAGGAGGTGATCCGGCGCATGACCGAGATCGCCCTGGAGACGGAAGGAGTCGAGGCGGCCGTGGCGTTCCCCGGCCTCAACCCGTTGCAGTTCACCAACACGCCCAACTCCGGCACGGTGTTCTTCGGCCTGGAACCGTTCGGCGATCGCCAGCGCAGTGCCGAGGCGATCACCGCCGAGCTCAACGGCAAGTTTGCCGCCCTGCAGGAGGCTTTCACCTTCGCCTTCATGCCGCCGGCGATCCTCGGCCTCGGTTCCGGTTCGGGGTTCTCGCTGTTCGTGCAGGATCGCGCCAACCTCGGCTACGGCGAGTTGCAGAATGCCGTCGACGGCCTCAGCGGTGCGCTGGCGCAGACGCCGGGGATGGGCTATCCGATCACCTCCTACCAGTCCAATGTGCCGCAGCTCGACCTGCACGTGGACCGGACCAAGGCCAAGACCCAGGGGGTGCCGCTGACCGACCTGTTCGAGACCCTGCAGGTCTACCTGGGCTCGGCCTACGTCAACGACTTCAACCGCTTCGGCCGCACCTGGCAGGTGATCGCCCAGGCCGATGGCGGCTTCCGCCTGGACGCCGAGAACATCGATCGTCTGCGCACCCGCAACGTCAACGGCGAGATGGTGCCGATCGGCAGCATGATCCGCGTCAGCGAGACCTTCGGCCCGGATCCGGTGATCCGCTACAACGGCTACCCGGCCGCCGACCTGATGGGCGAGTCCGATCCGAGAGTGCTGTCGTCCAGCCAGGCGTTGGCGGTGGTCGAGGGCCTGGCGCCGTCGGTACTGCCGGCCGGCATGACCTTCGAATGGAGCGACCTGAGCTACCAGCAGGTCAACCAGGGCGGCGCCGCCCTGGTGGTCTTCCCGCTGGCGATCCTGCTGGTGTTCCTGGCGCTGGCGGCGCTCTACGAGAGCTGGACCCTGCCGCTGGCGGTGATCCTGATCGTGCCGATGTGCATGCTCTCGGCGCTGATCGGGGTGAAGCTCACCGGCGGCGACAACAACATCTTCGTGCAGGTCGGGCTGGTGGTGCTGATCGGCCTGGCGTGCAAGAACGCCATCCTGATCGTCGAGTTCGCCCGCGAGCTGGAGCTGCAGGGCCGCGGCATCGTCGAGGCGGCGCTGGAGGCCTGCCGCCTGCGCCTGCGGCCGATCATCATGACCTCGATCACCTTCACCGCGGCGGTGGTGCCGCTGATGCTGGCCGGCGGAGCCGGCGCCGAGGTGCGCCAGGCGCTGGGCATCGCGGTGTTCGCCGGCATGCTCGGCGTCACCCTGTTCGGCCTGTTCCTGACCCCGGTGTTCTACGTCGCCCTGCGCAAGCTGGTGACGCGTGACCGCGCGGAGCCCGAGGGTTCACTGCCGATGGAGGGCGAATACCGTGCGTAAGCTGCTGCTGGTTCCCCTGGTATCGCTGCTCACGGCCTGCGCCGTGGGCCCCGACTATCGGACGCCCGAGTTGCCGGCGCCCGAGGCGCTGGTGCGTGCCGACGAGGCGCTCTATTCGGCCGATCCGGTCGAGGCCGAGTTCTGGCAGCGGTTCCAGGACCCCTTGCTGACGCAACTGGTGGAGGATGCCCTGGCCGCCAACCACGACCTGCGCATCGGCCTGGCGCGCTACGACAGGAGCCGGGCCCTGCTGCGAGAGTCGCGCCACGACCTGGCGCCGACGGTCACGGCCGAAGGCGGCGTGGCGAATCAGCGCCTGAGCGCCGACCAGATGCCGGGTGTCGCACGCGCCGACCGCGACAGCGACAGCTTCGATGCCGGGGTATCGGCCTTCTGGGAGCTGGATCTCTTCGGCCGCGTGCGCCGCAGCGTCGAGGCCCAGCGCGCCGACGCCGAGGCCTCGGCCGCCGACCTGCGCGCGCTGCAGGTGGTGGTGGTCGCCGAACTGGTGGACACCTACTTCCGGCTGCGCGGGCTGCAGGAGCAGCTGCGGGTCGCGCAAGCCAACGCCGACAACCAGCGCGAGTCGCTGGCACTGGTGGACGCCCGTCTCGAGGCGGGTCGCGGCACCGAGTTCGACAGCGTGCGCGCCCGGGCCCAAGTGGAGAGCACGCTGTCGCGACTTCCCGCCCTCGAGGGGGAGATCGCCGCCGCCACGCATCGC
>NZ_PNRE01000087.1 GCF_002879645.1 Halomonas heilongjiangensis
CCCATCCGCCGCACCAAGATCGTCGCCACCCTGGGCCCGGCCAGCGACCGCGACGGCGTGCTGGAGGCGATGATCGCCGCCGGCGTCGACGTGGTGCGCCTCAATTTCTCCCACGGCAGTGCCGACGACCATCGCCGCCGCCTCACCGCGGTGCGCGAGATCGCCGCGCGCCTGGGCCGCAGCGTCGCCGCCCTCGGCGACCTGCAGGGGCCCAAGATCCGCATCGCCCGCTTCCGCGACGGCGCCGTCGACCTCGAGGAGGGCCAGCCCTTCGTCCTCGACATGGCCCTCGACGCCAACGCCGGCGACGCCACCCGGGTCGGCTGCGACTACAAGACCCTGGCCGATGACGTCGTTCCCGGCGACCGCCTGCTGCTCGACGACGGCCGCCTGGTGCTCGACGTCAACCGCGTCGCCGACCACCTGATCCACACCTCGGTGGTGGTCGGCGGCCGGCTCTCCAACAACAAGGGCATCAACAAGCAGGGCGGCGGCCTCTCGGCCCCGGCGCTCACCGACAAGGATCGCGCCGACCTCGAGACCGCCATCGACATCGGCGTCGACTACCTGGCGGTGTCCTTCCCGCGCAGCGCCGCCGACATGCGCGAGGCCCGGGCGTTACTGGGCGAGGCGGGCAAGGAGATCGGCCTGGTCGCCAAGCTCGAGCGCGCCGAGGCCGTCGCCGACGAGGCGACGCTCGACGGCATCATCGAGGCCAGCGAGGCGGTGATGGTGGCCCGCGGCGACCTCGGCGTGGAGATCGGCGATGCCCAGCTGATCGGCATCCAGAAGCGCATCATCAAGCGCGCCCGGGCGCTCAACCGCGCGGTGATCACCGCCACCCAGATGATGGAATCGATGATCGAGTCGCCGTTGCCGACCCGCGCCGAGGTGTTCGACGTGGCCAACGCCGTGCTCGACGGCACCGACGCGGTGATGCTCTCGGCCGAGACCGCCGCCGGCGACTTCCCGGTGGAGACCATCGAGGCCATGGACCGGGTCTGCCTGGGCGCCGAGCGCGAGCGCATCGCCCAGGAGTCGGGGCACCGCATCCACGAGGGCTTCACCCAGATCGACGAGACCATCGCCCTGTCGGCGATGTACGCCGCCAACCACCTCGCCGGGGTGGCCGCCATCGCCTGCATGACCGCCTCCGGCTACACGCCGCTGATCGCCTCGCGGATCCGCTCGGGGCTGCCGATCGTCGGCCTCGGCCACAGCCCCATCGCCCAGCGGCGCATGGCGCTCTATCGCGGGGTGGTCTCGCTGCCCTTCGACACCAGCGAGATGAGCGCCACCGAGGTCAACGACCGGGCGCTGGCGCTGCTGGTGGAGAAAGGCATTGCCGAGCCCGGCGATCATGTCATCCTGACCCGGGGCGATCACATGAACGCCCATGGCGGCACCAACACCCTGAAGATCCTCGATGTGACGTAGCGGGGAACGGCGCCGATCGAGCCGGCTTGGCCTACGCTTAGGCTAGGTAGCCTGTCGGATGCGACTGCTCATCGCAGCAGATGAGCGTTGCGTCCGACAGGCGGCCAGGATCGGCTCACTGCGAGGGCTCCGAGTATGCCCGATCTCCCCATTCGGCTGCTGCTGATCGAAGACAACCCGCTGCATAGCCGCCTGGTGCAACAACTGCTCCAGGCCGACGCCCAATTGCAGTGCGCGGTCGAGGCCGTGGAGCGTCTCGACGAGGGACTGACCCGGCTCGCCAAGGGCAACGTGGATCTGGTGCTGCTCGACCTGGTGCTGCCGGATAGCCAGGAACTGGAGACCCTGTGGCGGGTGCGCCTGGTGGCGCCCCAGGTGCCGGTGATCATCCTCACCGGCCTCGACGACGTCAAGCTGGCGGCGCGGGCGGTGGAGTCGGGGGCCTATGACTACCTGGTCAAGTCGCACCTCAAGGGCGCCTCCCTGGGGCGTGCCGTGCGTTATACCCTGGGCCGGGCGCGGGCCCGGGGGGGCGAGTGGGACTCCCCGATGTTCCGCCTGGCCCAGCAGCAGTTCCTCAAGGCCTCCCAGTACATGAACCTGGATGACAATATTCGTCAGCGCCTGCTGTTCCCCCAGCGTGCCCAGATGGTCTCCTTTCCTTTCCTCCGCGACGACCGCAGCCAGGTGGAGACGGTGTTTGGCTACCGGGTACAGCACGTCCTCACCATGGGGCCGACCAAGGGCGGGATTCGCTATCACCAGGACGTCGACCTCGGCGAGGTGGCTGCCCTGGCGATGTGGATGACCTGGAAGTGCGCCCTGATGCGATTGCCCTTCGGCGGCGCCAAGGGCGGGGTGAGGGTGGATCCCACCACCCTCAGCAAGTCGGAGCTGCAGCGCCTGACGCGGCGCTATACCACCGAGATCATCGACATGATCGGTCCGGACAAGGACATCCCCGCCCCGGACCTGGGCACCGACGAGCAGGTCATGGCCTGGCTGATGGACACCTACAGCCAGCAGGTCGGCCACACGGTGCCCACCGTGGTCACCGGCAAGCCGGTGGTGCTGGGGGGCTCCCTGGGGCGCAAGGAGGCCACCGGCCGCGGCCTGGTCTACCTGATCGAGGCGTCGGCGGCACACCTGGGGCTGGAGCTCGCCGGGGCGACCGCGGTGGTTCAGGGGTTTGGCAACGTGGGCAGCCACGCCGCACGTTTCCTCGCCGAGCTGGGGGTCCGCATCATCGGGGTCGGCGATGCCTCCACCTCCCTCTATCGTCGCGCAGGGCTCCCGGTGGAGGCGCTGCTGGGTCATGTCGCCGAGCATCGGGTGCTGGCCGGCTACCGCGAGGCGGAGACGATCGACAGCGGCGAACTCCTCGAGCTCGACTGCGACATCCTGGTGCTGGCGGCGCTGCAGAACCAGGTCACCGTGGAGAACGCCGCCCAGATCAGTTGCCGGTTGCTCGCCGAGGGGGCCAATGGGCCGACCATGCTCGAGGCCGACGAGATGCTTCACGAGCGCGGCATCTTCGTGCTGCCCGATATCCTCGGCAACGCCGGGGGGGTGACGGTCTCCTACTTCGAATGGGTGCAGGGCATGCAGAACTTCACCTGGACGCTGGACGAGATCAACGAGCGGCTCAAGGCGACCCTGCTCGATGCCTTCCAGCGCACCCTGGCGCGGGCGCAGGCGAAACGGATCGACATGCGCACGGCGGCACTGATCGAAGGGGTGTCGCGGGTCACCGAAGCCAAGCTGCTGCGCGGCGTCTTTCCCTAGCCGCGCGGCCGTCGATCGGTCTGGAATGAAGGGGGGCGACGCATGACCACGGAGCCCGAACGGCCGAGAGAGATAGCGCCCTGCTGCCTGCAGCGTCAGCAGCTGATCGAGGCGCTCGAGTCGATCTCCGAGGGCTTCACCCTCTACGATGCCGATGGCGTCCTGGTGGCCTGCAACTCCCGGTTCCGCGACTACTCGGGGGTGCCTGAGATGGTCAAGCCGGGGATGCGCTTCGAGGAGCTGATCCGCACCGTGGTGGAGCGCGGCATCATACGCGTCGGTGAGCGCACTCAGGAGGAGTGGATCGCCTGGCGCCTCGCCCAGCGCCGCAATCCGGGCGCGCCCTTCACGGTCTGCACCGGGGAGCGCAAGCTGCGTATCAGCGAGCAGCGCACCGGTGACGGCGGCGTGGCGGCCATCTATACCGACATCACCGAGCTGGAGCTCCAGCGGGAGAACCTGGAGGCCCAGGTGAGGCTCACCGAGGAGGCCCAGGCCCGGGCCGAGGCGGCCCGCGACCAGCTCACCGAAGCGCTCGAGTCCATCGCCGAGGGCTTCGCGCTGTTCGATGCCGACGACCGCCTGGTGCTCTACAACTCGCGCTTCAAGGAGCACTTCGTCAGGCCGGGCGATGTGGTCGAGCCGGGAATGCGATTCGAAGACCTGCTGCGGGCCGTGGTCGAGCGTGGCATGACGCCCTCGGGATATGCCACGAGCGAGGCCTGGGTCGCCGAACGCCTCGCCGCGCACCGCAACCCCAGCGCTCCCTATCAGTTTGCGCGCAGCGACGGGATGTGCGTCCAGATCAGCGAGCACCGTACCGGCGATGGTGGCTACGTCGCCGTCTATTCGGACATCACCGAGCTCGAGGAGCACCGCCACCGCCTGGAGGAGCGGGTCGAGGAACGTACCGCGGAGCTGCAGGCCGCCACCGTCGAGTTGCGCCGCTCCCAGGCCGAGTTGCGCCGCGCCCGGGATGCGGCGGAAGAGGCCAGCCTGGCCAAGAGTGAGTTCCTGGCCAACATGAGCCACGAGATCCGTACGCCCATGAACGGCGTGATCGGCGTCGCCGAACTGCTCGAGCGTACCCCGCTCACCGAGCAGCAGGCCGAGTACGTGGCGATCATCCAGAAATCGGCGGACACGCTGCTGGGGCTGATCAACGATATCCTCGACTTCTCCAAGATCGAGGCAGGGCGGCTCGAGCTCGAGACGGTGGCCTTCCACCTGCGCGACACCCTGAGCGATACCCTGCAGACCCTGGCGCTGCGTGCCGACGAGAAGGGGCTGGAGCTGGCGGTGCATATCCCGCCGGAGGTTCCCGACCGGCTGCTCGGCGATCCCGTGCGTCTGCGCCAGGTGGTGGTCAACCTGGTCGGTAACGCCATCAAGTTCACCGACACCGGCGAGGTGGTGGTGGACCTGGGGCTCGAGGCACTCGACGAGGACCGCGCGCGGATCGCCTTCGAGGTGCGCGATACCGGCGTGGGCATTCCCGAGACGCAGCGCCAGCGGGTCTTCGAGGCCTTCGGCCAGGGGGACAGCTCCACGACTCGCCGCGATGGTGGCACCGGGCTGGGGCTCTCCATCGCCGCCCAGCTGGTCGAGATGATGGGGGGGCGGATCCGGCTCGCCGGCGGCCCGGGCGGGCATGGCAGCAGCTTCTCGTTCAGCATCGCCTTTCGCCTGCCGGAGGCGCGGGACGAGGCTTCCCGGCAGCCGCTGGGGCTGCATGGACAGCGCGTGCTGGTGGTGGACGACAACCGCACCAACCGCATGATCCTCCAGGAGATCCTGGCCAGTTGGGGGATGCGGCCCACGGTCGCCGCCAGTGGCCAGCGGGCGCTCGAGATCCTCGACCGGCACCGCGACGCTCCCTTCCCGCTGGCCCTGCTCGACGTGATGATGCCGGGCATGGACGGCTACACCCTGGCGGCACGGATGCGCGAGCGGCCCGAGTTCGCCGGGATGCGGATCCTGATGCTCTCCTCGGGCATGCGCGCCGGCGATGCTGCGCTGCGCCGGCGGTTGCAGATCTCGCGTCTGCTGATGAAGCCGGTCAAGCAGTCGGAGCTGTTGAATGCCGTCGCCGGGGCACTGGGCGTCGCCATGGCGAACGGCCAGGCGGTGCCCGTCTCCCATGCGCTTCCCGGCGACTGGAGCGCCCGGCGAGTGCTGCTGGTGGAGGACGGCCTCACCAACCAGCGGGTGGCCATCGACCTGCTGACCCAGCGCGGCCACGAGGTCGAGTTGGCCTGCAATGGTGCCGAAGCCCTCGACGCCGTCGAGCGGCAAGCGTTCGATGTGGTATTGATGGACATCCACATGCCGGTGATGGACGGACTCGCCGCCTCCCGGGCGATTCGCGAACGAGAGCGCGAGAGCGGTGAGCACGTGCCGATCGTCGCGATGACCGCCAGTGCCACCAAGGAGGATCGGGAGCGCTGCCTGGCCGCGGGCATGGACGACTATGTCACCAAGCCGTTCCGGGCCGCCGAGCTGTTCCGGGTCGTCGAGGCGCCGGCGCCCGGCGGGGCGTCGCCTGCGCCTGCGGTGTCGACGGACGATGCGCCGGGCGGTGATGTCGAGGCGGCGCTCCCCTGCCTGGATCGAGAGGACGCGCTGCGGCGCCTCGAGGGCAACCGCGAACTGCTGGACGAGATGGTCGAGCTGTTCCTCGAGGAGTGCCCCCGGCTGATGCTGGAGATCGAGGAGGCCATCGCCCGGGACGACGCCGCGACCCTGCGCCGGGCGGCTCATACCCTCAAGGGATCGGCCCTGGTCGTCGGTGGTCAGGCGCTCGGGGGCGCGGCGCAGCGCCTCGAGGCGCTGGCGAGGTCGGGGGATCTGGCGGCTGCCGGCGAGGCCTTCGGTACCCTGGAGAGCCGCGCAAGCGAGCTACGGACGGCCCTCGATGGCTTTTCAGGAGAGCAATGATGAGCGAGATGCCGACAGCGCCGACGAGCTGGCGCTGCGACAAGGGAACGGTCGAGACGGCCCCCGATCTGCTGAGCGGGGTCAGCCTGCCGGCGGCGGTGGTGTTCGAGACGCCCCTGGCCCACAACCTGGCGTGGATGCAGCGCTTCGCTTCCGAGCACGGGGCGCGCCTGGCGCCGCACGGCAAGACCACCATGACCCCGGCGCTGTTCCGGCGCCAGCTCGAGGCCGGCGCCTGGGGCATCACCCTGGCCACGGCGGCCCAGTGCCGGGCCGCCTTCGCGCACGGCATGGCGCGGCTGCTGATGGCCAACCAACTGGTCGGGGAGGCCAACATGGCGATCGTTGCCGACTTGGTCGAGGCGGGAGCCGACTTCTACTGCGTCGTCGATCATGCCGACAACGTACGCCAGTTGGGGCGCTACTTCGCGGCTCGGGACCTGCGCCTGCAGGTGCTGATCGAACTAGGCGTCAAAGGCGGCCGCTGTGGCTGCCGCGATCACGACCAGGTGATGGCGCTGGGTGAGCTGATCGACGCCGAGCCGGCGCTGGTGCTGGCCGGGCTCGAGGGCTACGAGGGGGTGGTGTACGGCCCCGACCCGGTGCATGCCGTCCGCGACTATGCCTGGCAACTGGTCGAGGCGGCCCAGGCGCTGGACCACGATGGCCTGATCGAGCTGCATGAGCCGCTGATCACCGCCTCGGGGTCGGCCTGGTACGACCTGATCGCCCAGGTGTTCCGCGAGGCGCACCTGGGCGCCCACTTCGTGCCGGTGCTACGCCCGGGCTGCTATGTGGTGCACGACCACGGGCTCTATCGCGAGGCCCAGCATGAGGTACTGGGCCGCCGCCCGGAGCTGGAGCGGGGCCTCGAGCCGGCCCTGGAGGTGTTCGCCCAGATACAGTCGCTGCCCGAGCCGGGGCTGGCCATCGTCGCCATGGGGCGTCGCGACGTCGGCGGCGACCGATTGCCCGAGCCGCTGCGGCGTTACCGCGAGGGCGGCTCCCCCCGCAAGTCGCTGTCGGTGGCCGGCGTGGAGGTGGTCAAGCTGATGGACCAGCACGCCTTCCTGCGATTGCCCCGGGGCGATGAGGAGGACGAGGAGGACGGCGAGCCGATCCGCAACGGGGTGCGTGTGGGCGATATCATCGCCTTCGGTGTCTCGCACCCCTGCCTGACCTTCGACAAGTGGCGCTGCATCTGCCTGGCGAACGAACGCCTCGAGGTGACCGAGGAAATGATCACCTGCTTCTGAGCTCGCCGGGACATCGTGCCGGGCCAAGTGGTAATGAGGCGAAGTCATTTTTGTATACAATGAATCGACGGGCTGTAGTCAGCCGCGAGGAAACATGCGAAGGTGCGTGCGAGGGCAAGTTAGAGAGATGAGGGCATCATGAGCAACGCCTGGCAGGAAGACGTGCAGGCCGCCGTGGCGGCGGGCATACGTATCAGCGATCAGCATATCGTCGACAAGGTGCGCCGGGCGGTGCTGACCCAGCGCCTGCCCCCGGGCACCCGCCTGCCCGAGGTGACCCTCGGCGAGGTCTTCGGGGTGAGCCGTTCGGTGGTCCGCAAGGCGCTGACCCGGCTCGCCGCCGACCACGTGGTCGACCAGCGCCCGAACCAGGTCGCCCGGGTGCGTGCCCCCAGCATCGAGGAGACCCGGGAAACCTTCGCCGCCCGGCGCCTGGTGGAGGGCGAAGTGGTGGCACTGCTCGCCGGCCAGCTCGACGACGCGGCGCAGCTGGCACTGGAACAGGAGGCGCAGCGCGAGATCGAGGCTCACCGGCGTGGCGACGAGCCGGCGCGCATCGAGCACTCCCTGGCCCTGCACCACCGCTTGGCCGAGCTGTCGCCGAATCGCGTGCTCGGCGCCATGCTCACCGACCTGATCCTGCGCACCTCGATCGTCATCGCCCTCTACAAGCGTCCGTCGCTCGCCTCCTGTTACCTGGATGGCGATCACCCCCGGCTGCTGACGCAGCTGCGTGCCGGCGAGCCGGAGCGGGCGCGTGAGGTGGTCGACGAGCACCTGCGGGCGCTGGAGAACCTGCTCGACCTCGGCCCCCGGGAGACCGAGACCGACCTGATGGCGATTCTCGGCCGGCCGAGTCCAGCCGAGGCCTGACCCGGGCTTGACCGGGGTCAGGGCGAGGCCCCCCGTTGGCGGTTCCGCCTTGTCGGCATCGGCGCGCTGGCCGACAATGCCGTCATCGGCGGCCCGGAAGCCGCCTCGCCAGCGGATCACCGAGGGACGCGATGAGATCGGGATGCCATGCCCTGCTGTTCGGGCTGCTGTCACTGCTGCCGCTATCGGCGATGGGGGACGTGCCCACGGTGGCGGCGGCCTCGGATCTGCAGTTCGCTCTCACCGAGGCGGCCGAGCGTTTCCGGCAAGCGACCGGCCGCGAGCTGCGTCTCAACTTCGGTTCTTCCGGCAACTTCCGCCGCCAGATCAGCCAGGGTGCCCCCTTCGAGCTCTACCTCTCGGCCGACGAGGCCTATGTGCTGGCCTTGCACGAGGAGGGTCGCACCGAGGACGCGGGGGTGGTCTATGCCATCGGCCGCCTGGCCTGGCTGCAGCGTGCCGGTGGCGACGACCTGCCGACCCAGGACGACCCACTCGCCGGCGTGCGTCAGGCCATTGCCGCACACGCCGCGGGTCAGGGCCGGCCGCGGTTGGCCCTGGCCAACCCCGAGCATGCCCCCTATGGCGTGGCCGCTCGCCAGGTCCTGGAACACGCCGGGCTCTGGGAGCAGAGTGCCGCCCTGCGCGTGCTCGGCGAGAATGTGTCCCAGGCGGCCCAGTTTGCCCTCTCCGGCGACGCACGAGGTGGCCTGGTGGCCTATTCCCTGGTGCTGGCACCGACGCTTGCCGAGCGCGGCGATCACGTGCTGGTCCCCGAGGCCTGGCACGCGCCCCTGGTGCAGCGGATGGCGCTGGTCGACGGTGCCGGCGAGACCGCGCGGGCCTTCTACGCCTGGCTGCAGGAGGCCGAGGCCCGTGAGCTGCTCGCGCAATACGGTTTTCTGCTGCCCGGCGAGGCCGACATGGATACGGACCCCCACCCCTGATGGACTGGACGGCACTCTCGGTCTCGCTGCGGCTGGCGGTCGGCACCTGCCTGCTGTTGCTCCCCTTCGGCCTCTGGCTGGGGCGCGCCCTGGCCACTACCCGGGGCCGCGGCAAGCCGCTGGTCGAGGCCCTCGTCGCCTTGCCGCTGGTGATGCCACCCACGGTGCTGGGCTTCTATCTGATGCAGTCGTTCGGCGCCGACGCCCCCTTCGGCGCCCTCTGGCAGCGCCTGGCCGGGAGCGGGCTCAACTTCACCTTCGGCGGCATCCTGCTCGCCTCGCTGGTGGCCAACCTGCCGTTCGCCGTGCAGCCGATCCAGCGCGCCTTCGAGGCGATCCCCGCCAACCTGCGTGAAGCGGCTTGGTGCAGTGGCCTCTCGCCCTGGCAGACCTTCGTGCGCATCGAGCTGCCGCTGGTCTGGCCGGGGATCGTCTCGGCGCTGGCGCTGACCTTCGCCCACACCCTCGGCGAGTTCGGCGTGATCCTGATGGTGGGCGGCTCCATCGACGGCGAGACCCGCACCCTGGCCATCGCCATCTACGATCGCGTCCAGGCCTTCGACGAGGCCGGTGCCGGTATCATGTCGGCCATGCTGCTGCTGATCTCCTTCCTGACCATCGGCGTGGTCTATGGCCTGGCCGGGCGACGGAGGTGGCGCCGTGCCTGAATCCCCGCGCGCCATGCATGACGCGAGTCTCGAGGTCAGCCTGCACCAGCCCGGCCCGATTCCCCTGGCCGCGGATTTCCACTGTGAGCCCGGCGAACTGCTGGCCCTGGTGGGGCCTTCCGGCAGCGGCAAGACCACCCTGCTGCGGGCCATCGCCGGTCTCTACCGGCCGGCCAGCGGCCTGGTACGCTGCGCCGGCGAGACCTGGTTCGACGCCGCCGGCGGTCGTTCGCTGCGCCCCCAGCAGCGCCGGGTGGGGCTGGTGTTCCAGGACTACGCGCTCTTCCCCCACCTGAGCGCCCTGGCCAATGTCATGGTGGCGCTGGGCCACCTGCCGGGTCCCGAGCGCCGCGCGCAGGCCCATGCCTGGCTCGCCCGGGTGCGCCTGGAGGGGCTGGCCGAGCGACACCCTGCCGAGCTCTCCGGCGGCCAGCGCCAGCGGGTCGCCCTGGCCCGGGCCCTGGCCAGGAGCCCGCGGGTACTGCTGCTCGACGAACCCTTCTCGGCGGTGGACCAGGTAACCCGGCGGCGCCTGCAGCGGGAGCTGGCGCTGCTGCGCGAGCAGATCCGCATTCCCATCGTGCTGGTCACCCACGACCTCGACGAGGCCTCCGCGCTGGCCGACCGGCTCTGCGTGCTGCACGCCGGCCGCAGCCTGCAGCAGGACGTCCCGGAGGTGCTGTTCCGGCACCCGGCCAGCCCCGAGGTGGCCCGGCTGCTGGACCGTCACAACGTCTTCGAGGGCGAGGTGGCGGAGGCGGGCGGCCACCGCCGCCTGCAGTGGGGGCCCTGGCGGCTCGAGGTCGCCCGGGGGCTGGAGGGGCTGGCGCCGGGGCAACGGGTCGCCTGGTACCTGCCGCACTCCGACGTGGTGCTGCACCGCCGTGGGCGCCCCTCGCTGGGGGAGCGCGAGAACCCGGTGTCGGGACGGGTGGTCGAGATGGTGGTGCTGGGTGGCATCACCTCGGTATCGCTCGCCTTCGACCACGCACCGGATACCCTGCGCTTCGAGATCTCCACCCATGCCGCGCGCCGCAACGCCCTGGCGCGCGGCGAGACCGTTCAGGTATCGCTGCTGGCGTCGGGAATCCACCTGATGCCACGTGGTGACACCGTCGCTACCACTCCGAGGACGCCGACATGAACCCGACCCGCCGCCGATTGCTGCTGGGCCTTGCCGCCCTGCTGCCGACCGCCGCCCTGTTGCCCCGTGCGCTGCTGGCCGAGGCCCCCGTTCCCCTGGACACCGTGACCCTGGCGCTGCACAGCGAGCAGGGGCCCCATCGGCTGCGGGTCGAGGTCGCCCGTACCCTGCCCCAGCGTGGCCAGGGGCTGATGGACCGGGACCACCTCGATGCCGACGCCGGCATGCTGTTCCTCTATCGTGACGAACAGTCACCGCGCAACGGCTTCTGGATGTACCGCACGCGGATTCCCCTGGATATCGCCTTCATCGACGCGGACGGGAGAATCGCGGCGATTCGCCAGATGCAGCCCTGCGATGCGGAGCGTCCCGGCGAGTGCCCGGTCACCTATCCCGGGGTGCCCTATCGGGCAGCACTGGAGGTCAACGCCGGCTACTTCGCCGAGAAGGGGATCGAGGAGGGCGATTGCGTCAGCTGGTCGGGCAGCGGCAGCCAGTGCCTGACCGACGTCCCCGGCGATTGAGCGTAGCAATTCACGCCTCGGCGCGCCTCGGGCGGACGCGCAGCACGATCAGGGCGATGCCCGCTACCACCAGGCCACCGCCGGCGAGCTTGTGGATGCCCAGGGTATCGTCCAGCAACAGCACCCCCAACAGCACCGCCAGCACCGGCACCAGCAGGGTCATGGGCACCACCCGGTTGACCGGATGGCGGTGCAGCAGGCCGTACCAGAGCCCGTAGGCGACGATCGATGACATCACCGCGGTGTAGCCCACCGCTCCCCAGCCGGCCCAGCCCGCCTGCCGCATCGCCTCGAGGTGGTCGCCCTCGAAGAGCAGCGAGCCCAGGGCCACCTGGGGCACGGCGAACAACGCCACCCAGCCGGCCAGTGCCAAGGGGGCGATGTTCGGCCCGCGCTTGATCAGTAGCTGCGAGACCGCCCAGCCCAGGGCGCTGAGCAGCAACAGGGCCAAGGGGAGCGGCGACGGCAGGGTGGGGCCGCCGGCCAGCACCACCACCCCAGCGAACGACAGCGTCAGGCCGATCAGGCGCTTCGGGCCCAGCCGCTCCCTCAGAAAGAACACCGCCAGCAATGTGGCGAAGGGCGTGCCCATCTGCACCAGCAGCGCCCCGGTTCCCGCCTCGGCCTGGCCCAGGCCGATGAACAGCAGTGCGAAGTGCAGGGTGCCGAAGGTCACCGAGAGCAACAGCAGGAAGGGCAACTGGTGCCGCGCCACCGGATGGAAGGGCACCAGCAGGGCGGCCACCAGCAGGAAGCGCAGGGTGGTCATCAGCAGCGGAGGCATCTCCGCCACCCCCACCTTGATGATGATGATGTTCAGTGCCCAGATGGCGATGACGGCGAGGCCCAGCAGCAGATCCCGGAGTGGCACGGTTCGTCCTTGAAGTCGGTCGGTAGCAATCGGGACATCAGGATATCAGTTCGGCAGGGTCGCTTCGCGAGGCGTTGCTGGCCCCGGGGCCCAGCACCTCCTCGATGCCCACGGGGCCGTCGACCTTGGGCGAGGTGGCCGTCAGGCTGAAGCTGTAGACGCCCAGTGCCAGTGGGCGATGCCGTCGAGGTCGTCGCAGGGGGGCTCGTCGCCGATGAACTGGGCCAGGAAGATCGCCGGTCCCTGGATGCCGCGTGTCGTGCGGTACATGAATCAGGCTCCTGTCGGGTCGGTGTCGGGCAGCGACGTCCACTTCCGCTCGCTGGCCTGGCTGGCGATGACGGCCTCGATGAAGGCCATGCCGCGCAGCCCCGAGGCCATGCCGGGCACGCCCTCGACGTCCCCCTGGTCGCCGCGGCGGATCGCGGCGGCGAAGTCGCGGTAGAGGTTGCCCAGCGCTTCCAGGTAGCCCTCCGGATGGCCGCCGGGCAGGCGTAGCCGCTGCATGGCCGCCGGGCAGAGCTCGGGCTGGTCGATGCCGGCACGCAGGATGCGCATCGGTGCCTGGTAGGGGCGGTGGAGCAGGCTGTTGGGTTCCATCTGCTGCCACTCGAGCGCTCCCCGGTCGCCGTAGAGGCGAATCTTCAGCGCGTTCTCTTCGCCACTGCATACCTGGCTGGCGATCAGGGTGCCGCTGGCCCCCCGGTCGGTGCGCAACAGCACGTCGCCGTCGTCGTCGAGCCGGCGCCCCTCGGCGTGGCTGGCGAGGGCGGCACACAGCGCCTCGACGCGATGGCCGGAGATGAATTCCGCCAGGCCGAAGGCGTGGGTGCCGATGTCGGCCATGCAGCCGCTGGCCCCGGCCAGCGCGGGGTCGGTGCGCCAGGCGGCCTGTTTGTTGTCCTGGTGTTCCAGGCGCTCGCCCAGCCAGCCCTGGGGGTACTCGACGTGAATCTTGCGCAGGGCGCCGAGCCGGCCCTCGCGCACCATCTCCCGGGCCTGCCACACCATCGGATAGCCGAGGTAGGTATGCGCCAGGCCGTACAGGCGACCGCTGGCCCGCCAGGTGCGAGCCAGGTGCTGGGCCTCGCGCAGCGACAGCGCGGCGGGTTTCTCCGAAAACACATGGAAGCCCGCCTGCAGGGCCGCCTCGGCGATGGGCACATGCAGGTGGTTGGGGGTGGCGATCACCAGCAGCTGCATGCGCTGGTCCGCCGGACGCCGGTGCTCGCTTTCGAGCAGCTGTTGCCAGTCGGCGTAGATCCGCTCGGGGGGCAGGCCGCACAGGGCACCGCTGTGCTGGTTGTTGTCCGGCATGCGACTGAAGGCGCCGCAGACCAGCTCGAACTCGCCGTCCAGGGCCGCCGCCAGGCGATGCACCCGGCCGATGAAGGCACCTTGGCCGCCGCCGACCATGCCCAGGCGGAGGCGGGTATGAGGAGTGGTGGGCATTCGCGAGCTCCAATGCTGAGAGTGGGGTATATGAGAGGTTGTCGGATCACGATGTAACCGGTTACATTGGTCGTTCAAGCTAGAGAGTCCGGCAGTGGACGTCAATCATACGAAGGTCTTGCACGGCCTGGCCGGCGCGCATCGCGATCTCGCCGTGTTGCGCTGAGATCGCGGCTCGAATGCGCTAAGCTGAGGCCTTTCCCGGGGCAGGCAAGGCGGTGAACGGATGACAGAGAATCCATGACCAATATCCGCAAGGTCGCCGAGCTGGCGGGCGTTTCCGTCGCCACGGTGTCGCGCACCCTGAAGTCGCCGGACATCGTCTCGCCGACGACCCGCGACAAGGTCCTGCAGGCCGTCAACGAAGCGGGCTACAAGCCCAACCTGATGGCGGTCCAGTTCCGTTCGCGTCGCACCCATAACCTGGTGGTCCTGGTACCGACCATCGCCAACACCTTCTTCGCCCGGGTCATCAGCGGGATTCAGGAGGAGGCACAGCATCGGGGCTATGGCGTACTGCTATGCAACACTCTCGGCCGCGAGGCAACGGAGGCCATGTACGCGAGCCTGGTGACGACCCGCCAGGCCGATGGCGTCATCCAGCTGCGCGCCTGCAATCCGTTCCCCGCCGACGCCTTCGCGCCGGGAACACCGCTGCCGATGGTCAATGCCTGCGAGGTGCTCGACGACGCTCCCTGCCCGACCATCAGGCTCGATAACCGCGAGGCGGCGCGGGCCGTCACCGAGCATCTGATCGGTCTGGGGCATCGGCGCATCGGCATGATCAAGGGGCCGCGCCGCAGCCCGCTGACCCGCGATCGCCTGGCGGGCTATCACGACGCCCTGCAGGCCGCCGGCATTGCCCTCGACGAGAGCCTGCTGTGCCCCGGGGACTTCACGCCGCAGTCGGGATATGAGGCAGCCGGCACGCTGGTCACGCGGGACGATCCGCCTACCGCGATCTTCTGCGAGAGCGACGAGATGGCCATCGGCGCCATCAGTCGCATCAAGCAGGCCGGCCTGTCGGTGCCCGGGGATATCTCGGTGGCGGGGTTCGACGATATCGCCTTCGCCTCCTACAGCGATCCGCCGCTGACCACCATTGCCCAGCCGGCCGAAGCCTTCGGCCGGCAGGCGGTCGCCATGCTGATCGATGTCCTGGAGGAACGAGCTCGCGACATCCAGCATGCGGTGCTGCCCCATGAACTGGTCATCAGGGGGAGTACGGCCACTCCGGCAGCATGATGTCCGGCCTTCCTTTCAACGCCTATCGCTTTACAATGCAATGGGGAATCACGCGATTCCTCTTATACCAAGAAGTAGCCGGCTCCCCGTGGTGAAGCCCGGCACATCCATTCAAGGACACGCCATGAAGTCGACACGCCATTTCGCCAAGCTGGCCGCGGCCCTGGCCGGCGCCGCCGTGCTCACCGCCTCTTTCTCCGTTCAGGCCCGCGAGCTCTCCGTCTCCACCGTGCTCTCCGACGCCTTTCCCTGGGGGCAGGCGGCCGAGAAGTGGGCCGAGCTGGTCGAGGAGCGCACCGAGGGCCGCCTGACCCTGCGCGTCTACCCCAACTCCCAGCTGGTGGCCGGCGATCAGACCCGTGAATTCTCCGCCATGCGCTCGGGGCTGATCGACATGGCCGTGGGCTCGACCATCAACTGGTCGCCCCAGGTGCCGGAGCTCAACCTCTTCTCGTTGCCCTTCCTCATGCCCGACGAGGCGGCGGTGGATGCGGTCACCGGCGGCGAGGCCGGCGAGATGATCTTCGCGGCCATCGAGTCCCGCGGCGTGGTTCCGCTGGCCTGGGGCGAGAACGGCTTCCGCCAGCTCTCCAACTCCCGCGGGCCGATCGGTGAGCCGGGTGACCTCGACGGGCTGAAGATCCGCGTGGTCGGCTCGCCGCTGTTCCAGGACACCTTCAACGCCCTGGGCGCGGACCCGACCCAGATGAGCTGGACCGACGCCCAGCCGGCACTGACCACCGGCGCGGTGGACGGCCAGGAGAACCCGCTCTCGGTGTTCGACGTGGCGCGCATCGACCAGGTGGGCCAGGAGTACCTGACCCTGTGGAACTACATGAACGACCCGCTGATCTTCGCCGTGAACCAGCGCGTCTGGGACTCGCTGGACGAGGCCGACCGCGAGATCCTGCGCGAGACCGCGGTCGAGGCCGGCGAGTGGGAGATCGCCATGACCCGCGAGGAGGAGAGCGCGCGGCTGGCCGACATTCAGGCGCGCGGCGTCAACGTCACCGAGCTGACCGACGACCAGCACCAGGCCTTCGTCGACGCGACCCGCGAGGTGCATGACAAGTGGATTCCGCGCATCGGCGAAGAGATCGTCGAGGCGGCTCGGGCGGCCATCGACGGACGCTGACGTCCGAGCGGGTCGCGCCCTCCCCATGCCGCCCCTGCTCGCAGGGGCGGCATCATCTTTGAGAGGTGGTCATGAAGGTTTCCCCCGATGCCCGCCCGGAGCGCTGGCTGTCATCCCTGGCCCTGGTGGTCATCGCGTTGATCAGCCTGGGCAATGTGGTGACACGCTATGTCACCGGCGGCTCCCTGGCCTTCACCGAGGAGTTCTCGGTGTTCCTGCTGGTGGTGTTGACCTTCGCCGGTGCCTCGGTGGCGCTGCGGCGCAATGGCCATATCCGCATCGGTCTGCTGGAGCGCGCCCTGCCGGCTGCCCCGAAGAAAGCGCTGATCGCCTTCCAATGGCTCTGTGGTGCCATCGTGCTGGGCCTGATCACCTGGTTCGGCGCCAGGCTGACCTGGGAGGAGTACCAGTGGGAGTCGTTGTCGCCGGGGCTGGGGCTGCCCCAGTGGTGGTATATCGTCTGGCTGCCGGTGCTCTCGGCGGCCATGCTGGTGCGCCAGACCCAGCAGACCCTCGATCGCCTGGGCGGGAGGCTCGAGGATGAGCCCTGACCTGTGGATGATCCTGGCCTTCGCCGGGCTCCTGATCGCCGGGGTGCCGGTGGCCTTCTCGCTCGGGCTGGCCGGTGCCGTGGGTATCGTGGCGGGGCTCTCGCCCGACATGCTGGCGACGCTGGGCACCAACACCTACAACAGCATCGCCAAGTACCCGCTGATCGCGATCCCGCTGTTCATCCTTACCGGGCTGGTCTTCGAGCGCTCGGGGGTCGCGCTGCGCCTGGTACGCTTCGCCCAGGCGCTGATCGGCCCGCGCCATGGCGGGCTCGCCCTGGTGGCGGTGCTGGTCTGCATGATCATGGGTGGCATGAGCGGCTCGGGGCCGGCCGACGCCGCGGCGGTGGCCATGGTGATGCTGCCGAGCATGACCAAGGCCGGTTATCCCAAGCCCTTCTCGGCCACGCTGATCGCCGCCTCGGCCTCCACGGCGATCCTGATTCCGCCCTCGGTGGCCTTGATTCTCTACTCCATCGTGGTGCCGGGGGTCGACCTGCGGGCACTGTTCGCCGCCGGGCTCTTTCCGGGCATCCTGGCCGGGCTGGCGCTGCTGGTGCCGGCGCTGCTGGTCTCGAAGCGCTTCGGTTGGGAGGGCGGTACCCCGCTGGAGGGTGCCGAGCGGCCGAGGGTGGGGGAGAGCTTCAAGCAGGCACTGCCGGCGCTGTTCGCCCCGGTGCTGATCCTCGGCGGGCTGCGCTCGGGGCTCTTCACGCCCACCGAGGCCGCCGTGGTGGCGGTGACCTACGGCGTGCTGGTGGGGCTCTTCCTGACCCGCGAGATCGGGCTCAGGGACCTCTGGGGGCTGTTCGGCGAGGCGGCGGTGATCTCCGGGGTGGTGATGCTGATCATCGCCCTGGCCGGCATCTTCGCCTGGGCCGGCACCATGCTCGGCACCTTCCGCGACATGGCCGAGTGGATCATCGGGCTCACCGACAACGGCGTGCTGCTGCTGATCCTGATCATGCTCGCGGTGCTCGCCGCCGGCATGCTGCTCGACGCCATCTCCATCTACCTGATCCTGATGCCGATCCTGATCCCGGTGCTGCAGCACTTCGAGTGGAACCCGGTGTGGTTCGGCATCCTGCTGGCCATGAACATCGCCATCGGCCAGTTCACGCCACCGGTGGCGGTCAATCTGATGGTGACCACCGAGGTGGCCAGGATCCGCCTGGAGCAGACCGTTGGCTGGGCACTGCTGTTCGTGGCGGCCATGGCCTGCGCCCTGGCGCTCGTCGCGGTCTTTCCCGGGATCGCGCTGTGGTTGCCGCGGGTGCTCGGCTACAACGTGTAGCCCCTACCCCTGTTGCAAGGCCTCCAGGGTGCGCTGGTGCAGCTCGGTGCTGGCGGCGTCGAACAGCACGAAGCGCACCCGCTCGATGCCGGGGCACTCGGGGAGCGTCCTGATCACCGTGGCAAGCGCGAGGCGGGCGGCCTCGGCGGCGGGGTAGCCGAAGGCGCCGGCGGAGATCGCCGGGAAGGCGACCGAGGCGATGCCTTCACGCTCGGCCAGCCGCAGGGCCTGGCGGTAGCAGGCGGCGAGCAACTCGTCGGAGGGTTCGTCGACCCCGTAGACCGGCCCCAGGCAGTGGATCACATGGCGGTTGGGTAGCCGGTGGGCACCGGTGATCACCGCCTGGCCGGGCTGGATGGGCGCCAGGGGCCGGCACTCTTCCTCGAGGCCTGGACCCGCGGCCCGGTGCAGGGCCCCGGCCACGCCCCCGCCGATGCGCAGCTCCGCATTGGCGGCGTTGACCACGGCATCGATATCCGGCTGGTGGGCGATATCGCCCTGGATGCACTCGAGGGTCGCGCTCATTGTCTCCTTCCTCCCGGTAGGGGCTGCCTCTTCAGTCTGGTGCCAACGATGCCGGGGCATCAAGGTCCCGGGCTCCTCCCCTGGCGGGCCGTCATGAATGGTTCGTTGCGTTTTGTCTTTCTTTTCGCGACATTCGTTGCAAATCGGCGCAGAAACTTGCAAGGCGCCGGCCAGGCCTGTACCAATGGCCACCCCCAGAACAACTCACGGTGCGCCGGTCCTCGACCGGCGCCACGGCTGTGCTCAGCCGTCGCGCAGGCGTTTCCCCGAGCCGTGCGAGACTACCAAGAGGAGGAGGTGGCATGAACCAGCGAGTGAACATCGAGCTCGGCAGTCACGAGACCGAGGCCTTCGAGGCCCGGCCGTTCAAGGTCTACACCCATCGCCAACTGGACAGGATCGAGGCGATTCAGGGCCTGCCTGACGACCTGCGTTTCGACATGCGGGTCGTCAGCCAGGTACTGCCGTTTCGCGTCAACGACTACGTGATCGAGGAGCTGATCGACTGGAACGACGTCCCCGAGGATCCGGTCTTCCAGCTCACCTTTCCCCAGCGGGGCATGCTCAGGCCCGAGCACTTCGACGAGGTCGCCGCGCTGATGCGCCGCGGGGCGACGGCGGCCGAGATGAAACCGGTGATCGAGCGCATTCGCAGCGAGCTCAACCCCCATCCGGCGGGGCAGATGGACCTCAACCTGCCGCTGCTCGATGGTGAGCCGCTGCCCGGCATGCAGCACAAGTATCGCGAGACGGTGCTGTTCTTTCCCAGCCAGGGGCAGGTCTGCCACAGCTACTGCACCTTCTGTTTTCGCTGGGCGCAGTTCGTCGGCGACAAGGAGCTGAAGTTCGCCGCAAGCGAAGCGACTTCGCTGCACCGCTACCTCGCCGAGCACACCGAGGTCACCGACCTGCTGATGACCGGCGGCGACCCCATGGTGATGAAGGCCAAGCACCTGCGCCAGTACCTGGAGGGGCTGATGACGCCGGAGCTGGACCATGTCCAGGACATCCGCATCGGCACCAAGAGCCTGACCTTCTGGCCCTATCGCTTCGTCACCGACCCCGACGCCGAGGATATCCTGGAGCTGTTCCGTGAGCTGGTGCAGGCGGGCAAGCATGTGGCCTTCATGGCGCACTTCAACCACTGGAAGGAGATGGACACCCCCATTTGCCGCGAGGCGATCCGTCGCATCCGGGCCACCGGTGCCGAGATCCGTACCCAGGCACCCTTGCTCCGCCACATCAACGACGATGCCGACCAGTGGGCCAGGATGTGGACCACCCAGGTGCGCCTGGGGATGATCCCCTACTACATGTTCGTGGAGCGCGACACCGGTGCCCGCCACTACTTCGAGGTGCCGCTGGTGCGCGCCTGGGAGATCTACCGCGAGGCCATGAAGCAGGTGCCGGGTCTGGCGCGCACCGCCCGTGGGCCGTCGATGTCCGCCGATCCCGGTAAGGTGGAGATCCAGGGGGTGACGGAAATCAACGGCGAGAAGGTCTTCGTGCTGCGCTTCATCCAGGGACGGGACGCCGACTGGGTGCAGCGCCCCTTCTTCGCCAGATACGACGAGACCGCCACCTGGCTGAATCATCTCGAGCCCGCCCTGGGCGAGGAGCGTTTCTTCTTTGAGGCCGACTTCGCCGCCATGAAGGACGAGAAGCAGGCGCTGATCATGAAGGCATCCTGAGAGGCGTGGGCAAACCGCGCCTTTCCGGGGGATGGCGAGCCTCAGGCAGGGTGAAAATTAACGTTCCCTAAACGTTGGTGGGGACTAGACTTTGGTTATGCCGTAAAAAGGTCTCATCAAGCAGGCGTTTTTTTCGCTAAAGTAGAAGAGGGCGGTCAAACCGTCGGCGGTTACCTTCACCGGGCTGCCAACCGAAAAACGCTTGTCCACAACGTCAAGAGGTGTGTTCATGAAACGCCATGCTTTCTCCGCAGCTGCCTTTTCCGGCGCACTGCTGGGTGCCGCGATGTTCTCCGCGCCAGCGGTGGCTCAGGAACGATTCATCACCATCGGCACGGGCGGCCAGACCGGCGTTTACTACGTCGTCGGCCAGTCGGTCTGCCGCATGGTCAACCGTGGCAGCGATGAGCACAACATCCGCTGCAATGCGCCATCCACCGGCGGTTCGGTAGCCAACGTCAACGGCATGAAGAGCGGCGAGCTCGACATGGGCGTGGTGCAGTCCGACGTCCAGTATCGCGCCTATCACGGCGAGGAGAATTTCGCCGATGACGGTGCCTGGGAAGAGATGCGTGCCGTCTTCACCATGCATGGCGAGCCGCTGACCGTGGTGGCCCGTGCCGACTCCGGCATCGAGCATTTCACCGACTTCCCCGGCAAGCGGGTGAACATCGGCAACCCGGGGTCCGGTCAGCGCAACACCATGGCCGTCGTGATGGATGCCATGGGCTGGGATACCGATACCTTCTCCCTAGCATCGCAGCTCGATGCCGCCGAGC
Organism: Halomonas heilongjiangensis; assembly: GCF_002879645.1. Classification (GTDB taxonomy): domain Bacteria; phylum Pseudomonadota; class Gammaproteobacteria; order Pseudomonadales; family Halomonadaceae; genus Halomonas; species Halomonas heilongjiangensis. Next base: position 21,115 of record NZ_PNRE01000087.1, read on the forward strand.
AGGCCGCCGCGCTCGCCGACAACAACATCGACGCCATGATCTATGTGGTCGGGCACCCCAACGGTTCCATCCAGGAGGCCACCACTACCGTCGACGCTCGCCTGATCCCGGTGAACGGTGACGAGATCGACGCCCTGATCGAGGAGTACCCGTACTATACTCGTGCCACCATCCCGGGGGGCGTGTATCGCGGCAACGACGAGGACGTCGAGACCTTCGGCGTGGCGGCCACCTTCGTCAGCTCCACCGCGGTGGACGAGGAGGTGATCTACGAGACCGTCAAGGCGGTGTTCGAGAACTTCGACCGCTTCAAGCGGCTGCACCCGGCCTTCGCCAATCTCGAGGAAGAGAGCATGATCTCCGACGGCCTGACCGCTCCGCTGCACGATGGGGCGGCTCGCTATTACCGTGAGCGTGGCTGGATCGAGTGATCCTGCCATGATCAGGGCTCACCTTCGGTGATCGGTGCGCGGACCCCTGCGGGGTGTCCGCGCATCTCGTTGATGGCGCCGAAAGCGGTGCCGCCAAGTGCCATCACATGGAAAACACGTCAATCGACTGTGGGCAGGGTTAGCTATGACTGACGACAAGAAGACTTCCAGCGCCAAGGACGTCGATCTGGAGGATCTGGTCGCCTCCAGCGACTCGGGGGCACGCAAGCCGTTGGGGATGCCGGGCAAACTACTGGTGAGCATTGCTGCCGCCTGGTCGCTGTTCCAGCTGTGGATCGCCTCGCCGCTGCCGTACATGCTCCGCTTCGGGGTCTTCAATGCGACCGAAGCACGCTCCATTCACCTGGCCTTTGCCCTGTTCCTGGCCTTCATGGCCTATCCGGCACTCAAGCGCTCGCCACGTGACCGCATCCCGATCCAGGACTGGGTCCTCGCGGCGGTGGCGGCCTTCTGCGGTGCCTACATGTTCCTCTTCTACGAGCAACTGGCCCAGCGGCCCGGTGCCCCGATCACGCAGGACGTGGTCGTCGGGGTGATCGGCATCCTGATGCTGCTGGAAGCCACCCGGCGGGCGCTGGGGCCGCCGCTGATGATCGTCGCCTCGGTGTTCATCGTCTATTCGTTGTTCGGCCCCTACATGCCGGGCATCCTGGCTCATCGCGGGGTCAGCCTGTACGGCCTGGTCAACCACCAGTGGCTGACCACCCAGGGCGTGTTCGGCATCGCCCTGGGGGTCTCGACCAGCTTCGTCTTCCTGTTCGTGCTGTTCGGTGCCCTGCTCGACAAGGCGGGGGCCGGCAACTACTTCATCAAGGTCGCGTTTTCCCTGCTGGGTCACTACAAGGGGGGGCCCGCCAAGGCCGCCGTGGTGGCCTCCGGCATGACCGGCCTGATCTCCGGGTCTTCCATCGCCAACGTGGTCACCACCGGCACCTTCACCATTCCGATGATGAAGCGGGTGGGCTTCTCCGCCGAGAAGGCCGGTGCGGTGGAGGTCGCGTCCTCGGTCAATGGACAGATCATGCCGCCGGTGATGGGCGCCGCCGCCTTCCTGATGGTGGAGTATGTCGGCATCAGCTACGTGGAGGTGATCAAGCACGCCTTCCTGCCGGCGTTGATCTCCTACATCGCGCTGGTCTACATCGTTCACCTCGAGGCACTCAAGGCCAACATGCAGGGCCTGCCCACCAGCAATCCGGTGCGGCCCCTCCTCAACAAGGTGATCGGCTTTCTTACCGGCCTGCTGCTGCTGATGGCGCTGTCGTTCGCGGTCTACTACGGTCTGGGTTGGCTCAAGCCGGTGCTGGGCGATGCCACTCCCTGGGTGGTGGCCGTGGCGCTGGCGGGGGTCTATGTGGGGCTGCTCAGGGTCAGCGCGAAGTACCCCGAGCTGGAACTCGACGATCCGACTTCCCGGGTGGTCACGCTGCCGCAGACCCGGCCCACGGTGATGGTCGGGCTGCACTATATCCTGCCGGTGATCGTGCTGGTGTGGTGCCTGATGGTCGAGCGCCTGTCGCCCGGACTCTCGGCCTTCTGGGCCACGGTGTTCATGATCTTCATCATGCTCACCCAGCGCCCGGTCATCGCGCTCTTCCGCGGCCGCAGCCGGGTGGCCGACGACATCAAGGAGGGCTTCAGGGACCTGTGGGACGGCCTGGTGGCCGGTGCCCGCAACATGATCGGTATCGGTATTGCCACGGCGGCGGCGGGCATCATCGTCGGTGCGGTCTCCCAGACCGGCGTCGGCCTGGTGCTGGCCGATGTGGTGGAGATCCTCTCCATGGGCAACCTGATGCTGATCCTGCTGCTCACCGCGGTGCTCAGCCTGATCCTCGGCATGGGGCTGCCGACCACCGCCAACTACATCGTGGTCTCGGCACTGCTGGCGCCGGTGATCGTGATGCTGGGCCAGCAGAACGGCCTGATCGTGCCGCTGATCGCCGTGCACCTCTTCGTCTTCTATTTCGGCATCATGGCCGATGTCACGCCGCCGGTGGGGCTGGCCTCCTTCGCCGCCGCCGCGGTGTCCGGGGGCGACCCGCTGCGCACCGGCTTCCAGGCCTTCTACTACAGCCTGCGGACCGCCGCGCTGCCGTTCCTGTTCATCTTCAACACCGACCTGCTGCTGATCGATGTCACCTTCCTGCAGGGCATCGTGGTCTTCGTGGTGGCGACCATCGCCATGCTGATCTTCGCCGCCGGTACCCAGGGGTTCATGATTGCCCGCAACCGCTGGTACGAGAGCATCCTGCTGCTGCTGGTGGCCTTCACCCTGTTCCGGCCCGGGTTCTGGATGGACATGGTCCATGACCCCTACCAGCAGGTGCCGCCTGCCCAGTTCGAGCAGGCGCTGGGCGACGTCGACGAAGGCAGTCAGCTACGCGTCCAGATCCGTGGTGAGGATGCCTTCGGCGATCCCATGACCACCTTCGTGCTGGTCCCGGTACCCGGCGGCGACACGGGACAGGAGCGCATGGAGAACCTGGGGATCGAACTGCTGACCGACGGGGACCAGGCCTTCGTCGACTTCGTCGAGTTCGGTAGCCTGGCCGAGGACCTGGGCTTCGACTTCGACCAGGAGCTCATCGATGTCTCGGCGCCGGTGGATCGCTGGGCCAAGGAGTGGATGTGGATACCGGGCTTCCTGGTGTTCGGCCTGGTGGTGTTGCTGCAGTGGCGCCGTCGTGAACCCGATGTCGGCGCCGCCGCTACCGCTTGAAGGAGACCGAGACCATGTACAGCAAGATCCTGCTGCCGGTGGACCTCAACGAGGAGAGTTCCTGGACGAAGGCGCTGCCCACGGCCGTGACCCTGTGCCGTACCTTCGGCGCCTCGTTGCACGTGGTGACGGTGCTGCCGGACTACCGCATGCCCCTGGTGGGCTCCTACTTTCCCAAGGACTTCGCGAAGAAGGCCCATGAGGCGTTGTCGGCGGCGCAGCACAAGTTCCTCGAGGAGCACGTGCCGGAAGACATCAAGGTGCAGAGCGTGATCGTCGACGGTTCGCCCTGGGAGGCGATCATCAAGGCCGCGAAGAAGCTCGAGGTGGACCTGATCCTCATGGCCTCCCACAACAAGCGCAAGTTCGCCGATTACGTGCTCGGCCCGAATGCCGAGCACGTGGTGCATCATTCGAAGGTATCGGTGATGATCGTGAGGTAAGCGCTGGCGCCTGGCCGGAAACCGCAACGCTCCCGGCCGCTGGTGGGGGGCGTTTTCGTCTCGGGTGCGAGGACGGCCGGCCCGGTCGAGCGCCGGGTTCCCCTCGTGGCGAGCCGAGTCGCCGGTCAGGCCTCGTCGGCCGGGTCGGCGTCCCGAGTTCACGCCGGATCGGCGCCACGTTGCGTTGGCCAGCGAGACTGCAGAATCGAGCACGGTCAACTACATTGAAGCTGTACTAATGGAGGAGGGCAGCACCCCGGCCCAGGCCGGATGTTGCCAGACTGCGGCCCGGCCTCGACGGGCTGTGCTTGACGGAAGCTGTTTAGGCGGAATACAGGGGTGAAACCATGAATGCGGCACCAACAAAAGCGCACGACAAGGCTGCAGCGCCCAGGGTCAAGATCACCATCAACCCGGTGGGCATGGACCGGCCCCGGGCCTGGTTGGCGGCGGGGTTCGAGGATTTTCGCCGGGCCACGGCCGTCAGCCTGGCCTATGGCATGTTCTGGGTGGGGCTGAGTATCGCCATCACCGCCGGCGCCCTGACCCTCGGTCTCTGGCATTGGCTATTGCCGCTGGTGGCCGGCTTCATGTTCATGGGGCCACTGGTCGCCGTGGGGTCCTACGGCATCAGCAAGGCCCTGGAGGCCAATCGCGCCCCGCACCTGGGGGACGCCTTCGGTGCCTGGCGTCCCCACGTCGGTCAGTTGGCGATGATGGGCGTGATGATGATGATCTTCTTCCTCGCCTGGATCCGCCTGGCGACCCTGCTGTTCGCTCTCTTCTTCGGCTTCGAGGTGCCCAGCCCGACGACCCTCTACGCCTCGCTGCTGACCACGCCCGAAGGGCTGGGCATGATCGCGGTGGGGACCGTGATCGGTGGCATCCTGGCCTTTGGTGCCTTCGCCATCAGCGTGGTGGCGATTCCGACCCTGATGGATCAGGACCTGACCTTCATGGAGGGTATCGAGGCGAGCGTGCGCTCGGTGGCTCGCAACTTCCGCCCCATGCTGCTGTGGGCGGCCATCCTCACCGGCTGCGTGCTGGTCGGGGTGATGACCTTCTACATCGGCCTGGCCCTGATCCTGCCGGTGCTCGGGCACGCCAGCTGGCACGCCTACGAGGATCTGGTGCGCATCGACCCGGTCGAGGGTGCCGAGGAACTGCACGGCTGACCGGTCGGGGGAGATGCCGGCGAGGTTCGCGCTCCCCGGCAGGCAGCGCTATGCTGGGGGCGTTCATCGCCCCCCGTGTTTTGTATCGTCGGAAGCTGCTATGCCACAACCGCGTCGCGCCTCGCCTTGCGCTCTCCGTTTCTCGAGTCTGTTGGCGCTCGGCCTGCTGGCCATGCCGGTGCTCGCCGAGCGCGCCCAGGTGCCGTCTACGCTGGCCAGTCACCCCATCGCGCATCAGATCGATGGTTGCATGGAGGAGGTCGAGTGGCTTCCCGAGGCGATGCTGGCCTGTGCCGAGGCCGCCGAGTCGCAGTGGCAGGCAGAGGTCGAGCGTCTCACGGCGCGCCTGGCCAGTGTGCTCGGTGGCGAGGCACGGGAAGCGCTGGAGGCGAGTGACCAGGCCTGGCAGGGCAGCCGCGACACCGACCTGGCCTTCGTGATGGCCTACCATGCCCAGCTCGAGGAGGCCGAACTCGGCGACCCCGAGCTCATTCCCCTGTCGCGTCAGTTGCACCGCAATGCCGTGCTCGAGGAACGCGTCGCTCGTCTGCAGCGCTTCCTGGATGGCCTGGAAGCGATCCACGAGCCGGCCCCCACGGACGAAGGATCCCTTCCCTGAGCCAGCTCCATGCCGTGGACGTCAACCTGACCTTTGCCCGCCAATCGCGTAGTCTTGGCGGCATCCGCTTGCTCGTACAGGATTGATTTCATGCGTCAGAGAGTCATGCCGGGTGTCCCGTTCGGTTTGATCGTCATCCTCCTGCTGGTCTCGATCCCGGCCGTCGCCTCCTCACTGCCACCGCCCACCGGCGAGGTCATCCTGACCGTCAGCGGTGACATCGACCATCCCAACGTGGGGGATGAGGCGCTTTTCGACCGCGACATGCTGATGACCCTGTCGCCGATGGTGATAGAGACGCACACGCCCTGGCACAAAGGCCCGGGTCGCTACGAAGGGCCATTGTTCAGGGCGCTGCTGGAGGCCACCGGTGCCAAGGGGGATCGGGTGCGGGTGCGGGCGCTGAACGATTACGAAGCCGAGATTCCCGTCTCCGACCTGTATGACTATGACGTCATCCTGGCCATGACGCGCAACGGTGAGGAGATGGCCATCCGCGACTTCGGGCCTCTGTTCGTTCTCTATCCTTTCGATGACCATCCCGAACTGCTCACCGAGACGATCCGTTTCCGCTCGGTCTGGCAGGTGGGGCACCTGCATGTGCCCTGAAGCCCGGATGAGCTGAGCCCCGGATGCTCGCATCGATGCACTATCCCCTGCGCCTGAAGCTGGGTGCCATGGCGGCACTGCTGTTCTTTGCCGCCGCCCTGGTGGTGGTCGGACTGGTCTCCTGGCGACACGACAGCCTGGCCCAGAGCGTGGGAGGCAACGCGGCCTGGCATGCCTACAAGCTCGACCGCGACACGGTGCAACTGCGCAACTATCTGGGACAACCGGACCCCACCCTGGAGCAGTTGAAGCTGCGCTTCGAGCTGCTCTACAGCCGTCTCACCCTGCTGCGCAGCGGGGACATCACCGAACTGATCGCGACCATCCCCGTGGCCCGACGCCTGGTGGACGAGATCGAGGGGCGGCTCGAGACGCTGGATGCCGATATCGCGCGAGCGGAGCGCCTGGGCAGCGAGGCCCGGCACACCCTGGACCGGCAGCTCGAGGCCCTGGGCGTGCGTACCGAGCGGCTGATCATCGCCATCAACGGTCACCTGGCCGATACGAGCACCCGTGAGCGGGAGCAGTTGCGGACGCTCTACGCGCTGCTGCTGGCGCTGATCCTGGCGATGAGCGTCGCGGCGCTGCTGGTGGTGATCTTCCTGTTCCGCGAGGCCCGCGACAACGCCGCCGCCCGCCGGACTCTCGAGGCGCTGAGCCGTGAACTCGAACTCACCGCGCGCAGTGCCGAATCGGCCAGTCAGGCCAAGTCGGAGTTCCTCGCCACGGTCAGCCACGAGATTCGCACGCCGCTCAATGGGGTGATCGGCATGAGCGACCTGCTTCTCGACCAGCCACTGGAGGGGTGTGCCCGCCGCTATGCCGGCATCATCCACGACAGCGCCGGCCTGCTGCTGGAGCTGATCAACGACCTGCTGGATTTCTCGAAGATCGAGGCCGGTCGTCTGGAACTGGAGGCTCGTCCGTTGGAGCTCGCCGCGCTGGCCAGCGGTGCGGTGGCGCTGTTTACCCATCGCGCCGAGGCGCGCGGTGTGCAACTGGTCAGCCGCCTGGATCCCGAGCTGCCGGCCCGGATCGTCAGCGACCCGGGCCGTCTTCGCCAGGTGCTGCTGAACCTGCTCTCCAACGCGATCAAGTTCACCTCCGAGGGCGAGATCCGGCTCGAGGTGTCGCTCAGTGAGGCGGACCGGATTCGCTTCGAGGTGATCGATTCCGGCTGCGGGATCGAGCCCGCCCAGTTGGCCCGGCTGTTCGAGCCCTTCCAGCAGGGCGATGCCTCCACCGCGCGTCACTTCGGAGGCACCGGCCTTGGCCTGGCGATCTGTCGGCGTCTGGTGGAGGCCATGGGCGGGCAGATCGGCGTGGAGAGCGAGCCCGGTTCGGGCAGCCGTTTCTGGTTCACACTGCCGCTGGTGGCGGCGCCTGTCGAGCCCCTGCGGGTGGTCGGCGAGGAGTCGGCGCCACCCCCGATGCATCTCGACGAGGCTCGCCTGCTGCTGGTCGAGGACAACCCGGTGAACCAGCAAGTGGCGGTGGCGATGCTGGCGCGCCTCGGCTGCCGGGTCAGCGTCGTCGAGCGCGGCGCCGATGCCCTGGAGCGGGTCGCCCGGGAGCGCTTCGACCTGATCTTCATGGATGTCCAGATGCCCGACATGGATGGCCTGGAGGTCACCCGGCGCCTGCGCAAGCGCGGCGGCTGGCCGGCCGAGGTGCCGATCGTGGCGATGACAGCCGGAGGTCCCGGGGGTGAACAGGCCCGCTGCCTGGCGGCGGGCATGAGCGGCTATCTGACCAAGCCGCTGTTCCAGGATGCCCTGGTGGCGATACTGCACCGGCACCTGAAGCATGTCGGCACGACACCCGTCAGGCCACAGGGTGCCAGTGAGCCGGTCTCCGCCGATCAACTACTCGACCCGGCCACGCTGGCGGCGCTGCGCGAGAACCTCGGGAAAGCGGGCCTGGCCGCGCTGGTGGCACTTTACCGTCATCAGGCCATCGACCGCCTGGCGGCGCTGGAGCAGGCCGTGGCGGAGGATGCCGCGGAGCGTGTCAGGGGGCTGGCTCATCAGTTGAAGGGCGAGTCGGCGAGCCTGGGAGCGGTGAAGGTCGCCGGCCTCTCCCTGCGCCTGGAGCACCTGGGCCGGGACGGGCGGCTGGGGGAGGCCGGTAGCGTCCTGGGCGCCCTGCGCGGTTGCCTGACGACCACGCTCTCGGCCCTGGAGGCCTGGTCGCCCGCCGCTTGAGGGCGAGTCGTCGGAAGAGGGGTCAGCCGATCGGGGCCGCGCGTTCCGGCAGCCGCCACCTGAGGGTTCGCGCGATCACCTGCTGCCCCGGCCGGTACTCGCCTCGCGTAGCCGCCAGGGCGCAGGTCAAGGCTGCGCTGGCGATGCGATCGTGGTCCTGTACCGCCGAGTTCACCGGCAGGGGCAGGAAGTCGAGCAGGCGATTGTCGCCGAAGGTGGCCAGGCGCAGTGCCTGGGGCAGGCCGCCATCCTCCAGCAGCACGTCGAAGATCCCGTCGAGCAGGGTGTAGGAGGCGGAGACCAGGGCATCGGGCAGGCCGTGGCGGTCGAGCAGGTCGCGCATCAGTCGTGCCCCCTCGGCGCGGTCGTAACGCTCGGCCGCGGCGGTGATCACCTCGGCACGGCTGCCGGCCAGCGCCTGCTGGAAGCCGGCGCGGCGTTCCTGGCTGATCGACAGTTGCGGCACGGCATCGAGCCAGGCGATACGTTTCACGTCGTCATCGAGCACCGAGCGGGTCAGCCGCTCGGCGGCCTGCCGGTCGTTGCTGACCACGCTGGCGAAGTGCCGTGGGTCGAAGCCGCGGTCCACCGCCACCACCGGCAGGCCATCGGCCATCAGCTCGCGATAGAAGGGATCCTCCATCGGCAGGCAACTGGCGGTGATCAGCACCTCGCAGCGCTGGGCGCGCAGCGCCAGGGCCAGCTCCCGCTCGCTCTCCGGCCGGTCGTCGGAGCCGACGATCAACAGCTGGTAGCCCCGCTCCCGGGCACCGCGCTCCAGGCGCTTGGCCAGTCGTGCATAACTGACGTTCTCGAGATCGGGGATGATCAGCCCCAGGATACGGCTGGTCCCGCGACGCAGCGAGGCGGCCTGGGCGTCGACCCGGTAGCGGTGCTCACGCACCACCGCCATCACCCGGTCGACGGTCTCCTGGCTGATGCGCCGCTCCTGGGCCTTGCCGTTGATCACATAGCTGGCCGTGGTGCGAGAGACCCCGGCCAGGCGGGCGATTTCAGCGAGTGTCATGGGAACCTCTGTTGGGGACGGTGAACATTCTAAGCCAAGGGCTGGACGTTCCGCCCCCTGCTAAAGTCGTAGAAATCGAACCTTGCCAAATAGTATGAATCGATCCAGCATTTGAATCATTGTAGGTGACACGATTCAGCCGGCAAGATTACCGGCAGGTTGAGCGACAGGCGATCGACGCCGCGTCACCCCAGCGTACAGGAGACCCCCATGTTGACCCTACGCCAGGAAGACATCCTGCTCGACTGCCGAGCCGACGACTGGCGAACGGCGCTGGAGCGAGCCGCCGAGGCCCTGTGCCGGGCCGGCCTGGTCGCGCCCGGCTACCATGATGGCCTGCTCGACCGCGAGGCCCAATCCTCCACCTTCCTCGGCAACGCCATCGCCATTCCCCACGGCACCCCCGAGAGCCGTCAGCACGTGCGCCGCACCGGCGTTCGCGTGCTGCAGTTTCCGGCCGGGGTGGAGTGGCACGACGGCAACCGTGTCCATGTCCTGGTGACCATCGCCGCCCAGAGCGACGAGCACCTGGACATCCTGCGTCAGCTGACCCATGTGCTGGACCGCGAGGGGGTGGCCGAACGCCTGGCCGCCGCCGACTCGGCCGGCGAGATCGCCGGGCTGCTGTCGAAGGCGGTGGTCGAGGCGCGTCTCGATGCCGACACCCTCTGCCTCGGCTTTCCCGCCCGCGACGCCCACGAGCTGGCGCTGGCCGGCGCCGCCCGGCTGCGCCAGGCCGGCTGCGTGGGCAACGACTTCGTCGCCGCCGTGGCCGAGCGCACGCCCCTGGGGCTTGGCCAGGGGCTGTGGCTGGTCAGCAGCGAGCGTGGCGTCGAGACGCCGGCGCTGTCGCTGGCCACGCCGGCCTCGACCCTGGAGCAGGATGGCGAGGCGGTGGCCGGGGTCTTCTGTCTGGCCGCCCGGGAAGATGCCCATCGCGGCCTGCTGGAACGCATCCTCGGCCTGCTGGAGAACGGGGCGGCGGGCGAACTGCGCGAGGCCGATGTCGCCACCGTGCTGGCGCGGCTCGCCGGGGAATCCGCGGTGGCCACGACCCGGCGCGCCCGGGTGCTCAACGCCCATGGCCTGCATGCCCGCCCGGCCAAGCAGCTGGTGCAGGTGGCGCGTGCCCAAGGGCTGGCGATCCGCGTGCGCCTCGCCGAAGGCGGCGGCGAGGCGGTCTCGGCCACCAGCCTGACCAAGGTGATCGGCCTCGGCGCCCGGCGTGGTCAGTCACTGGTGTTCTCCGCCGAGGGGGAGGGCGCCGACCGGGCGCTGGAGGCGGTCTGCAACGCCGTGGCCGAGGGTCTCGGCGAGCGGGTGCTGCCCTTCGACGAGAGCCGCGAGCGCGTCGCCCGGGACGCGGCGGTGCCGGCCCCGGAGCCGTTGCCCGCCGATACGCCCCACACGGCGGTGGCCGCCTCGCCGGGCCTGGCCATCGCCCCGGTCTTCGTGCTGCGCACACCGCGCTTCGACTATCCCGAGCGGGCGTCGGATCCCGCTACCGAGCTGGGTCGCCTCGAACAGGCGATCCGCGAAGGGACCGAGCAGCTCGAGGCCCTGGTGCAGCAGGCCCGTGGCGGTGAGGTGGCGCAGATCCTCTCCATGCATGAGGAGATGCTGGGCGACCCCGAGCTGTACCAGGCCGCGCGGGAGAGCATCGACGAAGGGGGCTCGGCCGAGGCCGCCTGGTGGGGCGCCATCGAGACCGCCGCCCACGCCCAGGAGATGCTCGCCGACCGCCTGCTGGCCGAGCGCGCCGCCGACCTGCGCGATGTCGGCCGCCGGGTGCTGGGCATTCTCTGTCGTGTCGAGGCCCCCGAGCCGCCGGATCACCCCTATATCCTGGTGACCGATGACGTCGGGCCCTCCGATGTGGCGCGACTCGATACCTCCCGGGTGCGTGGCCTGCTCACCGCCCGTGGCGGGGCCACGGCACACAGCGCCATTCTCGCCCGGGCACTCGGTATTCCCGCCGTGGTCGGCGCCGGGCAGCGGGTACTGACCCTGGAGAACGGCACCGAGCTGATCCTCGACGGCGAGCGCGGGCGGGTCACCCCGGCGCCCTCCGCCGAGCGTCGGCAGCGCGCCGAAGCGCGCCTGGTCGAGCGGCAGCGACGCGAGGCCAAGGCCTGGGATGCCCGCTTCGAGGAGGCGCGTACCCGCGACGGTCACCGGGTCGAGGTGGCGGCCAACCTGGGCAACACCGCCCACGCCGCCGATGCCGTCGAGCGTGGCGCCGAGGGCATCGGCCTGCTGCGCACCGAGTTCCTGTTCATGGCCCACGCCCAGGCACCCGATCTCGACACCCAGATCGACGAATACCGCGAGGCGCTGGACGCCCTGGACGGCCGCCCGCTGGTGGCGCGCACCCTGGATGTCGGCGGTGACAAGCCGCTGCCCTACTGGCCGGTGCCTCGCGAGGACAACCCCTTCCTCGGTCTGCGCGGCATCCGCCTGGCATTGACCCGTCCCGAGGTGCTCGAGACCCAGCTGCGTGCCCTGCTGATGGCGGCTGCGCCCGCGGCGGGCCCTGGCCTGGAACAACAGGGCAAGCCGCTGCGCATCATGCTGCCGATGGTCAAGGATCTCGCCGAGTTCCGTGCCGCCAAGGCGATCTTTGACCGTCTGCTGGCCGAGATCCCCGAGGCCGAGCGCGCCAGCGACGTGCAGCTCGGGGTGATGATCGAGGTGCCCTCGGCGGCGCTGCTGGCGCCGAGCCTGGCCGCCGAGGTGGACTTCTTCTCGGTGGGTACCAACGACCTGACCCAGTACACCCTGGCCATCGACCGGGGCCACCCGGAGCTCTCCGCCCAGGCCGACGGCCTGCACCCGGCGGTCCTCAGGCTGATCGAGATGACCGTCGCGGCCGCCCATGCCCACGGCAAGTGGGTCGGGGTGTGCGGCGAGCTGGCCAGTGATGCCGTCGCCGTGCCGGTACTGGTGGGCCTGGGCGTCGACGAGCTCTCGGTGAGTGCCCGTCAGGTACCGCTGGTCAAGGCGCGGCTGCGCGAGTTCGACCTCGCCGAGGCGCGTGGCCAGGCGGAGCTGGCCCTGGCCCAGGCCACCAGCGAGGCGGTCCGCGACGCCCTGGAGGTGCGCTGATGGCCAGGATCCTCACCTTGACCCTCAACCCTGCCCTGGACCTGTCGGTGGGCCTGGATCGACTGGTGCCCGGCGCGGTCAACCGCACCCGCGAGACCCACCTCGAGGCGGCCGGCAAGGGCGTCAATGTGGCCCGGGTGCTGGCCAGCCTCGGCCATGAGCTCACGGTCTCGGGATTCCTCGGCGCCGACAACGACGGCCTCTTCCTGCGCGCCTTCGAGGCCCTGGGGGCCGAAGACGCCTTCATCCGGGTGCCCGGGGAGACCCGCATCAACGCCAAGGTCGCCGAGGCCGACGGACGGGTCACCGATATCAATGGCCCCGGTGCGGCCATCGCTGCCGAGGCCTGGCAGCAGTTGCTCGACTGGCTCGACGGCCGCGCCGCCGATCCCGGGCGCCGGCCCCAGGCGGTGGTGATCGCCGGCAGCCTGCCGCCGGGCATCTCGCCCACTGACCTCGCCGAGTTGGTCGCCCGCCTGCGGGGCGCCGACCTGCCGGTCTGGGTCGATACCAGCGGCGCGGCGCTGACCGCCGCCATCGGGGCGCGTCCCACCGCGGTCAAGCCCAACGAACAGGAGCTCGCCAGTTGGGCCGGACATCCACTGGAGTCGCCGCCGGCGCGGCTCCGGGCGGCGTTGCGGCTCTACGCCGCGGGGGTGGAGGAGGCGCTGCTTTCCGCCGGCCCCGAGGGCGTGCTGTGGGTCAGCCGTCGTGGCGCCTGGCAGGCGTTGCCGCCACGCCTCGACGTGGCCAGTACCGTGGGCGCCGGCGACACCCTGGTCGCCGCCATGCTGCACGGGGTGCTGTCGGGACACCCGCCCGAGCAGGTCCTGCGACTGGCCACGGCACTCTCCGCCGAAGCGGTTCGCCACGTGGGCGTGGGCGATCCCCACGCGCCGGATTTCCCTCAACTCCAACAACAGACCCGCGTTCGGCGTCTCAACGACGTGGACGCAGGGGGAGCACTCGCATGAACGCCATCATCATCACCGCCTGCCCCAGTGGCATGGCCACCACCTTCCTCGCCGCCCGCCGGCTCGAACAGGCCGCCGAACGACTCGGCTGGCAGACCCACGTGGAGATGCACGGCGAGCTGCAACCGCTCACGCCGGTCACTGCCGAGGCCATCGCCGCCGCCGATCTGGTGGTGGTGGCCGCCGATCATGTGCCGGAGCCCCAGCGCTTTGCCGGCAAGCGGCTCTATCGCGCGGCCATCGACCAGGCATTGCCCGATCCGCGCGCCTTCCTCGAGCGGGCCAGCCGTGAGGCCGCCGATTACCAGCCGCCCATCGAGGAGGCCCCGGCCGCACCGGCGGTCGCCGGTGGGGCCCGCAGGATCGTCGCCGTGACCGCCTGCCCGACGGGGGTCGCGCACACCTTCATGGCCGCCGAGGCGCTGAGCGAGGCGGGCAAGGCGCTGGGGCATGCGATCCGCGTGGAGACCCAGGGCTCGGTGGGGGCCCAGGACCAGCTCACCGAGGAGGAGATCGCCGCGGCGGACCTGGTGATCCTGGCCTGCGATATCGAGGTCGACCCGACCCGCTTCGCCGGCAAGCGCATCTACCGTACCTCCACCGGCAATGCGCTGAAGAAGCCGCGGCCGACCATCGAAGCCGCCCTGCACGACGCCGAGGTCGAGGAGGCCGGTGCCTCGGCCAGGTCCGGCGGCGAGGCGCGCAAGAGCGTCAAGGAGAAGGGCGTCTACAAGCACCTGCTCACCGGGGTGTCGTTCATGCTGCCCATGGTGGTCGCAGGCGGCCTGTTGATCGCGCTCTCCTTCGTCTTCGGCATCGAGGCCTTCCAGGAAGAGGGCACGCTGGCCGCGGCGCTGATGCAGATCGGCGGCGGCACCGCCTTCACGCTGATGATCCCGGTGCTGGCCGGCTACATCGCCTACTCCATTGCCGACCGCCCCGGCATCGCCCCGGGCATGATCGGCGGCATGCTGGCGGCCAACATCGGTGCCGGCTTCATCGGCGGTATCCTGGCCGGCTTCCTGGCCGGCTACGTGGCCAAGGCGGTGGCCCAGCACGTCAAGCTGCCGTCGAGCGTCGAGTCGCTCAAGCCGATCCTGATCATCCCGCTGGTGGCGAGCCTGGTGACCGGCCTGGTGATGATCTACGTGGTGGGCGAGCCGGTGGCGGGAATCCTCTCGGCGCTGACCGCCTTCCTCGAGAACATGGGCTCCGCCAACGCCGTGCTGCTGGGCATCCTGCTGGGCTCCATGATGTGCTTCGACCTGGGCGGGCCGGTCAACAAGGCCGCCTACACCTTCGGCGTGGGCCTGCTGGCCTCCGAGACCTACGCGCCGATGGCGGCGATCATGGCCGCCGGCATGGTCCCGGCGATCGGCATGGGCATCGCCAGCTTCGTCGCCAAGTCGAAGTTCTCCGAGCCCGAGCGCGAGGCGGGCAAGGCATCCTTCGTCCTCGGCTTGTGCTTCATCAGCGAGGGGGCCATTCCCTTCGCCGCCAAGGACCCGCTGCGGGTGATCCCGGCCTGCATCGCCGGCGGCGCGATCACCGGTGCCCTTTCAATGCTGGTCGGGGCCAAGCTGATGGCGCCCCACGGCGGCATCTTCGTGCTGATGATCCCCAACGCCATCACCCCGGTGCTGCTGTATCTCGCCGCCATCGTGGTCGGCTCCCTGGTCACCGGCCTGGGCTACGCGGCGATCAAGCGTGGCGCCGCCCCGGTGGCGGTGAGCGCCAGCGTCTGAGCGCCGGCCGCTGCAACGAGACGCCCCCGGATCGCCAGGATCCGGGGGCGTCTGCGTTTGATGTCCCGGTGATCAGGCCCAGGCCGAGATCGCGTAGGCGGAGTCCTGGGCCGCTTCCAGCAGGCGACATTCGTGGCGCTTCTGTTCGATGAAGTGCTCGAGCAGCGCCTCGAGTTCCGCCGTATGGCAGAACCTCACCAGCAGTTCGCTGAACTGACGCGAGTGGTGGGCGGCGGCCAGGGCATAGCCCAGGGCCTGGCAGGCCATGGCATCGTTGGCGATGAAGAGATGGAGCCGGTGGGCTTCCGGCAGCCGAAAGCGACGAGGCGGTTCGACCGGCAGGCAGTGGCGCAGGTGTAGGTGGTCGGCCAGTGCCGCCAGTGCGGCGAGGCGCTGTTCGCACTCGACCCCGATGGCGGCCATCAGCCGGCTCACCCGGGGACGTGTGGGCAGAAAGCTCAGGGCGAGACCGCGGTAGCGTTGCATCTCGCGGTACTCGTGGTCGTGGGCGAGGCGCAGTTGTTCATCCGTCGGGCAGGCGCGGGCAGTGCGGGTTGACGTGAGCGGTGGCACGGGTCTCTCTCCTCTTGTCACTCGGGCCTCTTCCGGGCTCCGTCACCCAAAGGTAGGCCCCCCGTGTCGTCCCCGCCCTTGATGCAGGTCAACTTCAGCCCCCTGGCGCCCAAAGTACCAGAGGGGCTCATACCCACCGGCATGACGCGCCTCGTCCGGAGGGGTGGGCCGCCAGGGGGCGCGATCTTAACGGGCACCAATGGACGAGCCAGACTCCTTCCAAAGTACCGGGTTCCATTGGCGGCGAGGATGCTTAACTGACCCTGGCAGTTGCCAATGACGATCCGCCCATCACAGGAGCCTTCCCATGTGGACCAAGCCTAGCTATACCGACCTGCGCCTCGGCTTCGAGGTGACCCTCTACATCGCCAACCGCTGAGGGCCGCGACGGGCCGGGTGCGTCCGGACGGCGCGTGCCGGGCCCGCCGGCGTCACCGAGCACGCGCCACCGGGAGATCACGCATGCAGATTCTGGTACTGGGGTCCGGGGCGGGCGGCGGCTTGCCGCAGTGGAACTGCAACTGCCCGAACTGTCGGGCCGCACGGCAGGGCGAGCCGACCGTCACGCCGCGTACCCAGTCGTCGATCGCGATCAGCAGCGACGGCGAACGCTGGTTGCTGTGCAATGCCTCGCCGGACATCCGTGCCCAGCTGGCCGCCGCTCCCGAACTGCATCCGCGCCGCGGGCTGCGCGACAGCGGCATCGCCGAGGTGCTGCTGGTGGACGCCCAGATCGATCACGTCACCGGGCTGCTGTCGCTGCGCGAGGGCTGCCCGCTGGATGTATGGTGCACGCCCGGCGTACATCATGACCTGAGCACCGGTTTTCCGCTGTTCCCGATGCTGCATCACTGGCAGGGAGGGCTGCGCTGGCAGCCGATCCGGCTCGACGGCGAGCATCGCCAGGCGGCGTTCGCCGTGCCGAGCTGCCCCGGGCTGCGTTTCACCGCGGTGGCACTGGACAGCAATGCGCCGCCCTATTCGCCGCGTCGCGGCTCGCCCACCCCCGGCGATAACCTCGGGCTGTTCATCGAGGACGACGCCGGCGGCGCCACGCTGTTCTATGCCCCGGGGCTGGGCCGGTTGACCGACGAGGTCCGCGGCTTCATGCGTCGGGCCGACTGCGTCCTGGTCGATGGCACCCTGTGGCACGACGACGAGATGCAGCGGCTGGGGGTCGGGCAGTCGACGGGGGCGGAGATGGGCCACCTGGCGCTGGCCGGCGAGCGGGGCATGATCGCCGAGCTCGATGCCCTGCCCGCGGCCACCCGCCGCCTGCTCATCCATATCAACAATACCAATCCGATTCTCGACACGACCTCCGCCGAGCGGGCCACGCTCGATGCCCACGGCATCGAGGTCGCCTACGACGGCATGCGTCTGACGCTATGAATCCTACCGACGGGAGCCTGCCATGAGTGCGATCGCCGCCACGCCATTCGATGTTGCTCCGTTGTCGCCGGAGGCCTTCCGCGAGGCCCTGATGGCCAAGGGCGACTACTACCATGTCCACCACCCCTACCAGGTCGACATGGCCGCGGGGCGCGCCACGCCCGAGCAGATCCGTGGCTGGGTGGCCAACCGCTTCTACTACCAGGTGATGATTCCGCAGAAGGACGCCGCGCTGCTGGCCAACTGCCCCGACGCCGCCACCCGCCGACGCTGGATCCAGCGGCTGCTCGACCACGACGGCAACGGCGACGACGCCGGCGGCATCGAGGCCTGGCTGGCGCTGGGCGAGGCGGTGGGCCTGACTCGCGACGAGCTGTGGTCCCAGGCGCACGTGCTGCCGGGGGTGCGCTTTGCGGTGGACGCCTACGTCAACTTCGTGCGCGGTGCCAGTTGGCAGGAGGGGGCGATCTCCTCGTTGACCGAGCTGTTCGCCCCGAAGGCCCACCAGAGCCGGCTCGACACCTGGCCGATCCACTATCCATGGATCGACGAGACCGGCTACGGCTACTTCCGCAAGCGGCTCAAGGAGGCGCGTCGCGACGTCGAGCACGGCCTGGAGGTGGCGCTGGCGGTGTGCACCACGGTCGAGACCCAGCGGCGGGCGCTGGAGATCCTGCAGTTCAAGCTCGACGTGCTGTGGTCGATGCTCGACGCCATGACGCTGGCCTACCAGCTCGGCCGGCCGCCCTACCACAGCGTCACCGACCGGCGCGTCCATCATCGGGGGCTG
>NZ_PNRE01000007.1 GCF_002879645.1 Halomonas heilongjiangensis
CCGCCATGGGCGTTCATGTGATCGCCCCGGGTCAGGATGACATGATCGCCGGGCTCGGCAATGCCTTTCTCCACCAGCAGCGCCAGCGCCCGGTCGTTGACCTCGGTGGCGCTCATCTCGCTGGTGTCGAAGGGCAGCGAGACCACCCCGCGATAGAGCGCCATGCGCCGCTGGGCGATGGGGCTGTGGCCGAGGCCGACGATCGGCAGCCCCGAGCGGATCCGCGAGGCGATCAGCGGCGTGTAGCCGGAGGCGGTCATGCAGGCGATGGCGGCCACCCCGGCGAGGTGGTTGGCGGCGTACATCGCCGACAGGGCGATGGTCTCGTCGATCTGGGTGAAGCCCTCGTGGATGCGGTGCCCCGACTCCTGGGCGATGCGCTCGCGCTCGGCGCCCAGGCAGACCCGGTCCATGGCCTCGATGGTCTCCACCGGGAAGTCGCCGGCGGCGGTCTCGGCCGAGAGCATCACCGCGTCGGTGCCGTCGAGCACGGCGTTGGCCACGTCGAACACCTCGGCGCGGGTCGGCAACGGCGACTCGATCATCGATTCCATCATCTGGGTGGCGGTGATCACCGCGCGGTTGAGCGCCCGGGCGCGCTTGATGATGCGCTTCTGGATGCCGATCAGCTGGGCATCGCCGATCTCCACGCCGAGGTCGCCGCGGGCCACCATCACCGCCTCGCTGGCCTCGATGATGCCGTCGAGCGTCGCCTCGTCGGCGACGGCCTCGGCGCGCTCGAGCTTGGCGACCAGGCCGATCTCCTTGCCCGCCTCGCCCAGTAACGCCCGGGCCTCGCGCATGTCGGCGGCGCTGCGCGGGAAGGACACCGCCAGGTAGTCGACGCCGATGTCGATGGCGGTCTCGAGGTCGGCGCGATCCTTGTCGGTGAGCGCCGGGGCCGAGAGGCCGCCGCCCTGCTTGTTGATGCCCTTGTTGTTGGAGAGCCGGCCGCCGACCACCACCGAGGTGTGGATCAGGTGGTCGGCGACGCGGTTGACGTCGAGCACCAGGCGGCCGTCGTCGAGCAGCAGGCGGTCGCCGGGAACGACGTCATCGGCCAGGGTCTTGTAGTCGCAGCCGACCCGGGTGGCGTCGCCGGCGTTGGCGTCGAGGGCCATGTCGAGGACGAAGGGCTGGCCCTCCTCGAGGTCGACGGCGCCGTCGCGGAAGCGGGCGATGCGGATCTTGGGCCCCTGCAGGTCGCCGAGGGCGGCGACGCTGCGGCCCAGGCGCGCGGCGATCTCGCGCACCGCGGTGAGGCGGCGGCGATGGTCGTCGGCACTGCCGTGGGAGAAATTGAGGCGCACCACGTCGACGCCGGCGGCGATCATCGCCTCCAGCACGCCGTCGCGGTCGCTGGCCGGGCCCAGGGTGGCGACGATCTTGGTGCGGCGGATGGGATCGTGGATCGGGGCGTGGGGGGGAAGCGTCATGGTGTCCTCGGCAAGACCAGAATGGCACGGAAATCGTTGACGTTGGTGCGGGTCGGCCCGGTGACGATCAGATCGTCGAGGGCCTCGAAGAAAGTATACGCGTCATTGCGTGACAGATGAGCAACCGGGTCAAGCCCCGCCGCCCTGGCACGGTGCCAGTCGCCAGGACCGAAGAGCGCCCCGGCGTTGTCCTCGGAGCCATCGATGCCGTCGGTGTCGATGGCCAGCGCGTGGATCCCCTCGGCGCCCTGCAGGGTCGCGAAGAGCCCCAGCAGATACTCGACGTTGCGCCCGCCGCGGCCGTCGCCCCACACCGTGACGCTGGTCTCGCCGCCGGAGAGCAGCAGCAGCGGCCGGGCGATCTCGTCCCGGGCCGCCAGCGCCATCCGCCCCTGGGCGCGGCCGAGCTCGCGGGCCTCGCCCTCCAGGTCGTCACCCAGCAGCCGCACCTCGATGCCGCAGCGCTCGGCGGCCACCCGGGCGGCCTGCAGGGCATCGCGGGCCCGGGCCAGCACCCGCGAGGCATCCCGGGCAAATCCCGGGGCATGCAGCGCCGCGGCACCGTCGTCGCCGAGCAGGTGACGGCGTATGGCATCCGGCAGGGCGATGGCATGGCGCGCGAGAATCGCCAGGGCATCCGCCGGGGTCGAGGCGTCCGGCAGGGTCGGCCCGGAGGCCACCAGGGTCGGGTCGTCACCGGGAACATCCGAGATCAGCCAGGTCAGCACCCGCGCCGGATGGGCCGCCGCGGCCAGACGCCCCCCCTTGATCGCCGAGAGGTGGCGACGCACGGTGTTGATCTCGCGGATCGGTGCCCCGCAGCGCAGCAACTCGCGGTTGATCGCCTGCTTCTCGGCCAGGCTGATGCCCGGTGCCGGCAGGCTCATCAACGCCGAACCTCCGCCGGAGATCAGCGCGATGACGAGGTCGTCCTCGCCGAGCCCGGACACGGCCTCGAGCATGCGCCTGGCGGCCTGGGTGCCGAGTTCGTCGGGCATGGGGTGCGAGGCTTCCAGCACCTCGATGTGCCGGCATGGAGCGCCATGGCCGTATCGTGTGACCACCACCCCCTCCAGGGGCGCCTCGGGCTGGCGCTCCTGCCAGGCTCGCTCGAGGGCGGCGGCCATGGCCGCGGCGGCCTTGCCGGCCCCCACCACGACGGTGCGTCCCGGTGGCGGCTCGGGCAGGGCCTCGGGCGACAGGGCATCGGGGTGAACGGCGGCGATGGCCGTCTCGGCCAGTTGCCTGAGCCAGGCGCGCGGGGCCAGCGCGTCGCCGCGGGGCCCTGGCGTGAAGGCCCCAGGGTCGCCAGACGCTGGCGCCAGGGCCCGGTTGGGAGAATTCGCGGACATCGGGTACTCCTCGCCGCCTCCGGCAGCAACAGGAAGGAAAGGGGTAACAAGCAGAGGGAGACAAAAGGACCCGGCGGCGGGCGGGGTTCCAGAAGGAAAACCCGCCGCCGGGCAAGGCCACCTCGCGGTGGCCGGGGCAGACGACGACCCGACGCCTGCCCCCAGGGAGCAGTCACCTCCCCCGTTTTTCGCCGACCAAGCACGAAGGCCGGCGAAAAACCTCTTCGGCCGTGAAACCACCCGCCGTGCCGCGATGGTTCCACGCGCCCTCAAGGATGGCTCAGGGCGGTTCGCCCGTTCAGGAGCCGACCTCGTGGTCGGCCAGCGCCTCCAGCGCGCGCAGGATGCCGGCGTGATCCCAGTCGGCGCCGCCGTGGGCCACGCAGGCCTGGAACAGCTGCTGGGCGTTGGCGGTGCCGGGCAGCGCCAGGTTCAGGCTGCGCGCCCCTTCCAGCGCCAGGTTGAGATCCTTCTGGTGCAGGCGGATCTTGAATCCCGGGTCGAAGGTACGCTGGATCATGCGCTCGCCGTGGACGTCGAGAATCTTCGACTGCGCCAGGCCACCGAGCAGCGACTCCCGCACCTTGGCCACGTCGGCCCCGGCCCGGGAGGCGAACAGCAGGCCCTCGGCCACCGCCTCGATGGTCAGGGCAACCACGATCTGGTTGGCGACCTTGCAGGTCTGGCCGGCGCCATGACCCCCGATGTGGGTGATGGTCTTGCCCATGATCTCGAGCAGCGGCAGGGCACGCTTGAACCCCTCCTCGGTGGCCCCGACCATGATGGTCAGGGCGGCGTTGATCGCGCCGCCCTCGCCGCCGGAGACCGGGGCGTCGACGTATTCGCCGCCGGCATCGGTGATACGCTCGGCGAACGCCTGGGTGGCGATCGGGGCGATGGAGCTCATGTCGATGACCAGGGTGCCGGGCTTGAGTCCCTCGACCACCCCGCCCTCGCCGAACAGCACCTGCTCGACGTCGGGGGTGTCCGGGACCATGGTGATGATCACCTCGCTGGCCTCGGCGACCGCCCGGGGATCGTCAAGCTCCTCGATGCCCTTTGACGCCAGCGTCTCGTCGAGCTTGCCACGCTTGACGGTGGCGAGCTGGTGGCCGGCGTCCAGCAGATGCCCCGCCATGGGGCGGCCCATGATACCCAGGCCGATGAAACCGATCTTGCTCATGATGTCTCTCCTCTTGTCTTGCTTGTCGTTGCGCCTCGATGCGGCTTTTTCGTGGCATACGCCTGCGGCATGGCCCCTTTGGGGTCAGACCCCAACCAAGCCGCCAGGCCTGTCATGGTGCACGTTTCAGGCAGTGACTCTCTCCGCCGGGGTCTGACCCCAAAGGGACCGCCAGCGTTGGAGAGCCCCTCAGAGCGTCTTCAGCCTCTCGCCTCGTCCAGCCAGCCCAGCCCCTCGCGGGTGGTGGTCTTCGGCTTGTATTCGCAACCGATCCATCCCTGATAGCCCAACCGATCGAGATGGGCGAACAGGAAGGGGTAATTGATCTCGCCGGTGCCGGGTTCGTGGCGGCCGGGATTGTCGGCGAGTTGCACATGGGCGATGCGATCCAGGTGCTTCTCGATGGTCGGCGCCAGGTCGCCCTCCATGATCTGCATATGGTAGATGTCGTACTGCAGCTTGAGGTTCTGGCTGCCCACCTCATCGAAGATCGCCAGCGCCTGCTCGGTGCGATTGAGGAAGAACCCCGGGATATCGCGGGTATTGATCGGCTCGGCGAGCAGCAGGATACCGGCGGCCTCGAGCTTGTTGGCGGCGAAGCGCAGGTTCTCCACCAGGGTCTGGCGCGCCTGGTCGATGCCGACGCCCTGAGGCTGGATGCCGGCCAGGCAGTTGACCTGCTTGCAGCCCAGCGCCGTGGCGTACTCGATGGCGCGCTCCACGCCCTCGCGGAACTCCTCGACGCGGTCCGGGTGGCAGGCGATACCGCGCTCGCCGGCGCCCCAGTCACCGGCCGGCAGGTTGTGCAGCACCTGGGTCAGGCCGTGCGCATCGAGCTTCGCCTTGATCTCGGCCGGGGCATGGTCGTAGGGAAAGAGGTACTCCACGCCCTTGAAGCCGGCCTTGGCGGCGGCCTCGAAGCGGTCGAGGAAGTCCACCTCGGTGAACAGCATGCTGAGGTTGGCGGCAAACTTGGGCATATCGAACTCCTTTGGGTCGTTTCCAGGGCTATCGCGGTTAACGTCACGGTGCTCAGGTAGCGGGGCTGATCCGCTGCCAGGCCTGCGCGGAGGCGCTGTAAACCCTTCCCTGGGCGCTACTTTTTCCTTCCCTGGAAAAAGACCTCCGCTTCGACCTGCCCGCGGCGCCCCTCGACGTGTCTTGGCTGCGATTACCCTGAGGTCGTTGCGGGGAGCGGTCGACGCCGCTCCCTCCGTCGTTGATCGTTGCCGTCAGGTCAGGGCGGCGATGGAGGTCGGCGCGTCGGTGACGTTCTCGGCCAGGGCCTCGAACTCGTTGACGCCGTCCAGGTCGGTGCCCATGGCGATGTTGGTCACCCGCTCGAGGATCACCTCGACCACCACCGGCACCTGGTACTCGCGCATCAGCTCCCGGGCCCGCTCGAAGGCCGGGCCGATCTCCTCGGGCTTGGTGACCCGCAGTGCCTTGCAGCCCAGGCCCTCGACCACCGAGAGGTGATCGACCCCGTAGTCGTTGATCTCCGGGCAGTTGATGTTCTCGAACGACAGCTGCACGCAGTAGTCCATGTCGAAGCCGCGCTGGGCCTGGCGGATCAACCCCAGGTAGGAGTTGTTCACCAGTACGTGCAGGTAGGGCAGCTTGAACTGGGCACCGGCGGCCAGTTCCTCGACCATGAACTGGAAGTCGTAGTCCCCGGAGAGCGCCACGATCTCGGCGTCCGGATCGGCGCGGCGCACACCCAGCGCCGCCGGAATGGTCCAGCCCAGCGGGCCGGCCTGACCGCAGTTGATCCAGTGACGTGGCTTGTAGACGTGCAGGAACTGGGCCCCGGCGATCTGCGACAGACCGATGGTGCTGACGTAGCGGGCATTCTTGCCGAAGACCCGGTTCATCTCCTCGTAGACCCGCTGCGGCTTGACCGGCACCTCGTCGAAATGGGTCTTGCGCAACAGGGTGCGCTTGCGCTCCTGGCACTCCTCGGCCCAGGTATCGCGGGGCACCAGCCTCCCCGCGGCCTTCAGCTCGCGGGCCACCTCGATGAACAGGTCGAGTGCCGCCCCGGCATCGGACACGATGCCGTAGTCGGGCCCGAAGACCCGGCCGATCTGGGTGGGCTCGATGTCCACATGGACGAACTTGCGCCCCTGGGTGTAGGTCTCCACCGAGCCGGTGTGGCGGTTGGCCCAGCGGTTGCCGATCCCCATCACGAAGTCCGAGGCGAGCAGCGTGGCGTTGCCGTAGCGGTGCGAGGTCTGCAGCCCGACCATGCCCGCCATCAGCGGATGGTCGTCGGGAATGGTGCCCCAGCCCATCAGCGTCGGGATCACCGGCACCCCGGTGAGCTCGGCGAACTCGACGAGCTTGTCCGCGGCATCGGCGTTGATGATGCCGCCGCCGGCCACGATCAACGGCCGTTCGGCCTCGTTGAGCATGGCGATCGCCTTCTCGGCCTGGGCCCGGGTCGCGGCGGGCTTGTAGGCCGGCAGCGGTTCGTAGGTGTCGGGGTCGAACTCGATCTCGCTCATCTGCACGTCGATGGGCAGGTCGATCAGCACCGGGCCGGGGCGAGCGCTGCGCATCAGATGGAAGGCGTGCTGGAAGGCCCGCGGCACCTGGGCCGGCTCCAGCACGGTCACCGCCCACTTGGTGACCGGCCCGGCGATGGCCTGGATGTCGACCGCCTGGAAGTCCTCCTTGTGCAGCCGGGCACGGGGCGCCTGGCCGGTGATGCAGAGGATCGGGATCGAGTCGCCGGAGGCGGAATAGAGCCCGGTGATCATGTCGGTGCCGGCGGGACCGGAGGTGCCGATGCACACCCCGATGTTGCCGGCCTCGGTGCGGGTATACCCCTCGGCCATGTGCGAGGCTCCCTCGACGTGGCGGGCCAGGACGTGGTCGATGCCACCGATCTTGCGCATGGCGGCATAGAAGGGATTGATGGCGGCGCCGGGCACTCCGAAGGCGACATCGACGCCCTCCTTCCTGAGCACGTGAACGGCGGCCTCTGCGGCGGTCATGCGAGCCATGGGGATTCCTCCTGTGAGTGGCCTTGTTCTTGTAGAGAGTTGTTCTTGGAAAATATTTCTGTATACGAGACTAGGACCGCTCGGAAGAGGCGTCAACATTTACTGGAAAATATTTTCATAAAATTTCTTGAGCACAAAAAAACCCAAGCAATATCAATTGCCTGGGTTAGTTAGCCTGCGAAAAATCTGACCGATCGGTCAAACCGGAGAGCGCCAACCCTCCCTGCGCCCCTTGCGACGGGTCAGTTCAGGTCCAGCTCCACCTCCCCGATGCCGGTGAAGCCCTCGTCACTGGCGCGGATCCGTCCATTGATCATCTACACCGGCCGCTGTGCCGGCCGCAATGCTCTGCTCTCGGGTCACGGCTCAGAACCCCTTGGCGGCGCCGCGGGGCCGGGCCGGCTGCGGCTTGTCGCACTTGAGAAACTGCCCATGCCCCGGGTCGACGGTGGGCTCGCCGTCACGGGAGACCACCCGGCCGCGGCACAGGGTCAGTACCGGCCGGCCGGTGAGTTCCAGCCCCTCGTAGGGGGTGTAGTCCACCGCATGGTGCAGGGCCGCGTTGCGCACCGTCAGGGCCGCGCGGGGGTCCCAGAGGGTCAGGTCGGCGTCACTGCCGATGGCGATGGTGCCCTTGCGCGGGTAGAGGCCGTAGATCTTGGCCGGATTGGTGGCGGTCAGGGCCACGAAGCGGGTGGCGTCGATGCGCTCCTTGAGTACGCCTTCGGAGAAGAGGATCGGCAGCCGCGTTTCCAGTCCCGGGATGCCGTTGGGAATATGGTGGAAGTCGGCGTCCTCGCCGTGCAGCTTCTTGCCCTTGGGGTCGTCGTAGCGGAAGGGGGCGTGATCCGAGGAGAAGACCTGGAAGACGCCGTTCTCCAGGGCCTGCCACACCGCCTCTTGGGCCTTGGGATCCCGAGGCGGCGGGCTGCACACGCACTTGGCGCCCTCGAAGCCCTCCTTGTCCAGGTCGGCGGCGGTGAGCATCAGGTACTGGGGGCAGGTCTCGCCGTAGACCCGCAGGCCGCGGCCCTGGGCCCAGCGGATCTGCTCGATGGCCTCGGGGCCGGAGACATGCACGATCAGGATCGGCACATCGATCAGCTCGGCGAGCGAGATGGCGCGGTGGGTGGCCTCGCGCTCGGCGATCGCCGAGTGGGCCTCGCCGTGGTAGCGCGGGGCGGTCTTGCCCTGGGCCTCCAGCAGCTCGGTGAGATAGGCGATGCAGTCAGCGTTCTCGGCGTGGATCATCACCATGCCCCCCTCGCGGCGGGCCATGGCCAGCACCTCCAGCACCTCCCGATCATTGAGCTTGAGGTCGTCGTAGGTGAGGTAGATCTTGAAGGAGCTGTAGCCCTCCCGGATCAGCGCCGGCAGTTCCTCCTTGAGCACCGTCTCGGTGGGGTCGGTGACGATCATGTGGAAGGCGTAGTCGATGGACGCCTTGCCGTCGCTGCGGCGGTGGTAGTCCTCCACCGCGGCGCGCAGGCTCTGACCCTTCTGCTGGGCGGCGAAGGGAATCACCGTGGTGGTGCCGCCACAGGCCGCCGAGCGGGTGCCGGTCTCGAAATCGTCGGCCATCACGGCGCCGTCGCCGAGCGGCTGGTCCAGGTGGCAGTGGGCGTCGATGCCGCCGGGCATCACCCAGAGGCCGGCGGCGTCGATCACCTCCTCGGCGCCCGACAGGCCCTGGCCGAGGGCGACGATGCGCCCCTCCTTGATGCCGATATCGGCGTGGTAGCGGTCGGCGGCGGTGATGATCAGCGCGTTCTTGATCAGCGTATCGAAGTGACTCATGGAATAGTCCTTGCGGTTTCGAAGGGCGTTCAGCCCATGGCATTGGGCAGCCACATCACCAGGCCGGGCCAGGCGATGATGGCGAAGACGAAGGCCAGCATGATGGCGAAGAAGGGCAGGCTGCCGATCATCACATCGGAGATGGAGCCGCGCCCGCGCACCCCCTGCACCACGTAGAGGTTCATGCCGATGGGCGGGGTGATCAGCGAGATCTCCATCATCACCACCAGGAAGATGCCGAACCACACCGGGTCGAAGCCGAAGCTCACCACCATGGGCACCACGATTGGCACGGTGGCGATCATCATCGACAGGGTCTCCAGGAAGCAGCCCAGCACCAGGTAGAAGAGCACCAGCGCCAGGATCAGCCCCAGGGGCGTCAGGCCCAGCTCCATGACCCACTGGGTCAGGGCCGCGGGCACGCCGAGGATGCCCACCACATAGTTCATGAAGAAGGCGGCGATGATGATCAGCAGGATCATCGCCGTGGTGCGGGCCATGGAGAGGAAGCACTCGTGCAGCATGGTGAGGCTCAGCTTGCGGTTGAGGGCCGCCAGCCCCAGCGCCGCCACCACCCCCAGGGCCGCCGCCTCGGTGGGGGTGGCCCAGCCCGAGTAGATGCTGCCGATGACGATGGCGAAGACCCCCGCCGGCGGCAGCAGGTCCACCAGGGAGGCGAGACGCTCGCGCAGCGGCACCGGCGACTCGCCCTGCCCCGCCACTCCGGGGCGCAGCAGGCTATAGGCCATGATCGCCAGCATGAAACTGCCGGCCAGCATCAGGCCCGGAAGTATCCCGGCGATGAACAGCTTGCCGATGGAGGTATTGGTGATGGCGCCATAGATGATCATGTTGATGCTGGGCGGGATCAGGATGCCCAGGGTGGCCCCGGCGGCCAGGGTGCCCAGCGCCAGGCGCTCGCAGTAGCCCCGCTCGTTCAGGGCCGGCAGCGCCACCGTGCCCACGGTGGCGGCGGTAGCCACCGAGGAGCCGGACATGGCGGCGAACACCGTGGAGGCGCCGATGTTGGTATGCAGCAGGCTGCCCGGCAGGCGGTTGAGCCACACCGACAGGGCGCTGTACATGCGCTCGGTCACCCCGCTGCGCAGCAGCAGCTCCCCCAGCAGGATAAACAGCGGAATCGCCGTCAGCAGGAAGCTGTTGAGGGTGCTCCACAGCTTGTCGCCGAAGGAGAAGAGCACCGGGGTACCGAGAAACATCAGGGTGCCGAGGGCGGCCACGCCGAAGATGGCCACCGCCACATGGATGCCGATGGCCATCAGCCCCAGCATCAGAAAGAAACCGATCAGGACGTCGCTGGGACCGATCATAAGGGCTGCTCCTCGGGTGAGCGGGAGGGGGCGGCGGTATACTCCTGGCGGGCCTCGTCTAGCTCGTCCTCGGTGGTACGCGGCCCGAACTCACGGTTGACGGCCTCGCCGCGGCCGGCCAGCGTCAGCCACAGGGCGCGCCCCGCGAAGCACAGCGCCAGCAGCGCGAAGAGCCCGAGACCGGCCACCCAGAGTGCCTGGGGAATCCATAACGGGGTCTGCAAGGGAGTGCTGGCGCGACTGCCGAACTCCAGGGTCTCGCCCAGGGTCGCGATCCCACGCCAGGCCATGAAGCCGGCCAGGGCCGCCAGGGCCAGCATGGCGGCGAGGTTCAAGGGAACGCGCAGCGGCGCCGGCAGCCGCTCCAGCAGCACATCGACCCGGGTGTGGGCCCGCTGCAGCAGGGCATGGGCGAAGCTGAAGGCGACGCCGATGGCCAGCACATAACCACCGATCTCGTCGACCCCCTGCAGGGAGAAACGGAAGAACTTGCGAGCGATCACCTCGAAGGTGATCAGCGCCGACAGGCCGAGAGCGGCGTAGCCGGCGATCAGGGCGCCGGCGGTCACGAGCCTGTCGATACCAGCCGTGATGCGTCGTTGCATGGCTTGGCCTCCTCTGATGGGCGGGTGCCACGGCCCCCGCCACTGGCCTGCTTACCGGGACTGGATGGTGTAACCGGCGCTGGCGCCGACGGTCTGGTTCCAGATCTCGCCGCAACCGTCGTACTGCTGTTCGCAGCTCTCGGCCCAGACCGGCAGCACGGCGCGATCGGTCACTTCGCGGATCAGGGCCCCGGAGTCGCCGTTCAGCTCCACCAGGGTCATGTCATAGGCGGTATGCTGCTCACACTCGGGCTGGCCGGTATTGCAGGCGATGGCATCGTCATTGACCTCGTAGGCCACGCGCCACATCTGCTCCTCCATCTCGGCGAAGGCCGCGGTGAGTTCCTGCTGCTGGGCTTCGTCGAGGCGATTCCAGGTGTCCAGGTTCATGAAGTGCCCCTGGACCGAGTAGGAGAGCGGCAGCGGCATGAAGTGGCTGGTCACCTCCGGCCACTTGCCGTTGTTGCCGGCGGTAGGGGCGGTCACGGCGCAGTCGGCCACACCCCGCTGCAGGGCCATGTAGACCTCGCTGAACTGCAGGGTCACCGGGGTAGCGCCCAGGCCCTCCACCAGCCGCGACATGGAGGGGGTGAAGACCCGCACCCGCTTGCCGTCCAGGTCGTCGACGCCGCCGATCTCGGCGTTGCAGTAGAGCATCTGGGGGCCGAAGGGCCAGAGGGTCATCAGCTTGGCGTTGAAGCGCTCCTGGAGCCGCTCGTCGAAGCGCTCGCGGATGGCGTCCACGGCGGCCCGCTGCTCGTCCAGGTTCTGGGAGACCCCGGCCAGGTCGATGCCCTCGAAGAAGGGATCGTCCCGGGAGGCCATGCCGATCTGTACCGACATCACGTCGAAGGTCCCGGAGCGCACCCGGCGCAGGGCATCCGCCGCATCCACCCCGATGCTGTCCATGGTGTTGTAGGTGACCCGCATGTCCTCCCGGGCATCGAGGGCCTCGAAGAAGGGGCGTTCCACCTCCTCCACATGGATGCGGTTGCCGGAGTAGTTGCCCACCACCCGCAGATTGATCTCGGCGGCCTGCACCGCCCCGCCGATGCCGATTCCACCCACCAGCAGGGAGAGCAGGGCCGCCTGTCGCATCATCTTGTTGGTCATAGTCGCCACCTCGTTTTCAGTCGGTTTGTTGTTGTGAATCAACGGCTCGAGAGAGGGATCAGGCAAGGCTCAGGCCCGCAGGCGCGGATCCTGGAAGAGACCGCCCCAGCCGTGGATGGCGGCGGGGTCCTGCCCCGCCAGTTGCAGGCACTTCCACACCGTGACGCTCACCGAGTCGTAGATGGGAATGCCCAGCTCCTGCTCCAGGGCCGGCACGATGCCGGCACCGCGCAGGTTGGTGCAGAGGATGGCGAGCGCCTGAGGCTCGCTCCTGGCCACGTCGCGTACCAGTTCCGCCAGGGTCTGCTCGTCATATTCCGAGAAGGAGAAGTTGCCGCGGTCATTGAGGTGCCGTTCGGCCACCACCTCGACGCCCTCGGCGGCATAGTTGGCGACGATGGCCGCCTGGATGTCATCGAGATAGGGCGTCACCAGCCCCAGCCGGGTCACCCCGGTGCGCGCCAGGATCTCGTTGAGGGCCAGCACGCTGCTGGTGGCCGGCACCCCGGTCGTCTCGGTGATGGCGGCGCACAGTTGGCGGTCGGTCTCGAACCCGAGCCAGCTCGCCGAGGTGCCGTTCCAGGCGATCACGTCCATGCGGGCGTCGTCGAGCAGCCGTGCCGCCTCCAGTTGGGGCGTCGGATCGAACTGGGCCAGGGCCCGGTCGCTGAGCGAGATCTCCTTGACGGTAAAGCGCTGGAAATGGGCCGTGACCCGGGGAAAGAGCTCATGCAGCAGGGCCGCGGTGTAGGGCTCGAGCACGGTATTGGAGGAGGGCGTCAGCATGCCCAACAGGGTGCGATTCATGGCTGGCTCCGAGGCTGTTGTTAATATTCTGTATACTGTATTTCGTACCAAGGCAGGATCGCACAGCGCCGAGATTTTGCAAGCCACACCCACCACTTGGCCATGAAATACACGTGAAATTAAAGGTCATATCATTGATTTAAAATGATAAAATAAAATACAGTATTCTATGTTTTGTATTTTCTATGGACTTGAACTAAGGTTCAGACAGTCGCCCACGTCGAGACTGGGGCGCTCACTGACCCGCTCGTGGAAAGAGGACACCCGCATGACAACAACAAACCGCCTTGCTTGCCGTTCCGCCGCCCTGCTGCTGGCCCTGGGCCTGTGCACACCCCTGCTGGCCGGCGCCGAGACCCTGCGCTTCAGCGGCAACTTCCCCGATGACCACTCCAGCAGCCGCGCCATGGAGATCTTCCAGGATGCCCTCGCCGAGCGCAGCGATGGCGACCTGACCGCCCAGCTGTTCCCCAACATGCAGCTGGGCGGCGCCAGCGAGAACGTCGATCAGGTCTCAACCGGTTCCGTCGCCGGCACCTGGGTCGGCATCGCCTACCTGTCGCGGACCGTACCCGAACTGGAGGCGCTCAGCCTGCCCTTCGCCTT
The DNA here is from genome assembly GCF_002879645.1 of Halomonas heilongjiangensis. Lineage (GTDB taxonomy): Bacteria > Pseudomonadota > Gammaproteobacteria > Pseudomonadales > Halomonadaceae > Halomonas > Halomonas heilongjiangensis. The sequence goes on from NZ_PNRE01000007.1 coordinate 13,239, forward strand.
CGCCAGCCGCGAGGACGCCTTCAGCCTGATCGATGGCGAAATCGGCGCGCTGCTCGACGAGAAACTGGCCGAGAAGGGCTTCGTGGCGCTGGGCTACATGGAGCTGGGCTTCCGCCATGTGACCAACAGCCAGCGACCGATCGAGACCATCGAGGACTTCCGGGGCCTGAAGGTCCGCCTGCAGCCCAACCAGACCCACCTGGACACTTTCCGCGCCATCGGCGCCAGCCCGGTCTCCATGGACATCAATGAGGTCTATGGCGCCCTGCAGCAGGGGGTGCTGGATGGTCAGGAGAACCCCTACAGCATCATCAGCACCCGGCGCCTGGATGAGGTACAGGGCCACCTCTCCGACACCGGGCACTTCTATGACTTCATCGTGGTACTGGCCAACCGCAACGTCTTCAATCGCCTGAGCGATGAACAGCAGCAGGCAGTGCGTGACGCCATGGCCGATGCGGTGGCCTGGCAACGCCAGACCGCCGCCGAGGAGGACGAAACGGCCCGGACGACCCTGATCGAGCGCGGCATGCAATTCACCCCGATCAGCGACGAGACCCGCGCCGCCCTGCGCGAGGCGAGCCGGGACGTGGTGGATGACCTGCGCAACAAGATCGGCACCGAGATCGTCGACCGGGTGCTCGAGGAGCTCGCGTCATGACACCCGTTTGGCACCAGCTGGAGGCGCACGCCTCCAGCCCGGTCAAGCGACACTTCCTGCATGGCCTGGCGCTGCTCGACCGGTCCTCCTACTACGCCATCCTGGTGGCCATGGGCATGATGACGCTGCTGGTCTCGGCCCAGGTGTTCACCCGCTATGCGCTGTCCAGCTCCATCGACTCCGCCGACGAGCTCTCCCGACTGTTCTTCGTCTGGGCGATCTTCCTGGCCATCCCTCACGGCATCAAGGTGGGCATCCATGTGGGCATCGACGCCCTCGTCTCCTACCTGCCCAAGAGGCTACAGCAGCGCCTGGCGCAACTGATGGCCTGGATCGGCGCCGCCATGATGGCGGGGCTGTTCTGGGTCAGCCTGGGCGCGGTGGCCAGCAAGTGGCAGGAGCTGATGCCCACCCTGCCGATCACCGCCGCCGTCTTCTATATCGCCGTGCTGGTGTGTGCCGGTCATAGCTGCCTGCACCTGGTGGCCCAGGCCCTGCGCCTGGAGCCGCTCCCCAGCGCCCCGCCCCACCGTGGAGGGCTGCCCTCATGACGCCTGCCATCATCTTCACCTTCCTGGGCTTCGCCCTGCTGCGCATGCCCCTGGCGTTCGCCCTGGGCCTGGCCTCCCTGGTGGGCCTCTATGTGGGCGGCATGGACTTATCGGTGCTCCCTCAGCGCATGATGCACTCGGTCAACAGCTTCCCGCTGATGGCCATTCCGCTGTTCATGCTGGCCGGCGAGCTGATGGTGGCCGCCGGCATCCTGCAGCGCCTGGTGGACTTCGCCAACTCGCTGATCGGTCGCGTACATGGCGGCCTGGCCCATGTGGCCATCGTCGCCGGCATGGTGCTGGCGGCGGTGAGCGGGGCCGCCGTGGCCAGCGCCAGCGCCCTGGGCAGCTCGCTCGTACCCTCCATGCGCCAGCAGTACGGCACCGGCTACAGCAGTGCCGTGGTGGCCTCCGCCGCCAACCTGGGCGCCATCATCCCGCCCAGCAACGCCATGATCGTCTACGCCCTGATGGCCGGCTCCTCGGTCTCGGTGGGCGGACTCTTCATGGCCGGGGTGGTGCCGGGCATCATCCTCGCCCTGGGATTCATGGGACTGGCCAGCTTTATCGCCATGCGCCGTCGCTACCCGCTGGGCGCCGAGGGCGTGATCGGCCTCAAGCACGTGCTGGTGCAGACCTGGCGCGCCCTGCCGATTCTCCTGATGCCCATCGTGGTGGTGGGGGGCATCGTCGGTGGTGCCTTCACCCCCACCGAGGGGGCCGCCATCGCCGTGGTCTATGCGCTGTTCATCGGCTTCTTCGTGACCCGCCAGTTGCGTATCAGCGACCTGCCCAAGGCGATGTTCAATGCCGCGGTCACCGCCGCCATGGTGGGCGCCCTGATCGCCTTCGCCTCCACCATGACCTTCGCCTTCACCCTCGACCTGATTCCCATGCAGCTGACCAACTGGCTCAAGGACTTCACCCAGGATCCGCTGGTGTTCCTGCTGCTGGTGATGGCACTGCTGATCGGGGTAGGCATGTTCATCGAGTCCAACGCCGCCTACATCATGCTGGTCCCGCTGCTGGCCCCCATCGCCCTGGCCTATGGCATCGACCCGTTGCTGTTCGGCTTCCTGTTCGTGATGAACCTGGTGGTGGGAATGATGACACCGCCGGTGGGGGTCCTGCTGTTCGTGATGTGCGGCATTTCCAAGATCAGCCTCAACGAGCTGATGAGGAGTGCCTGGCCCTTCATCGCCTTCCAGTATGCGGTGCTGATCGCCTGTATCGCCTTCCCCGGCATCGTCACCTGGCTGCCGCGGGCCCTGGGATACTGACCGCCTCCTCCGGCCCCGCTCGAACGGGTGCCGGAGACTCGTTCCTTCATAGCGCCGCGGGCCGCCCCGTCGCGACCACAATAAGTGAGTACGCCATGAAACTACTGGTCATCAACCCCAACATCTCCACTGATGTCACCGCCCTGATCGAGCGCGAAGCCCGCCGCAGCACCCGCCCCGGCACCGAGCTGAGCATGGCCACCGCCCCCTTCGGCGTGGCCTATATCGAGACCCGGGCCGAGGCCCAGATCGGCGGCTATGCCGCCATGCAGCTGGCCGCCGAGCGCTATGCCGATCACGACGCCGTGGTGGTGGCCGCCTTCGGCGACCCGGGGCTGACCGCCCTGCGCGAGATCCTGCCGATCCCGGTAGTGGGTATGACCGAGGCGGCCCTGGTCAGCGCCTGCCAGCAGGGAGGCCGCTTCTCGGTGATCGCCATCTCTCAGCGTATCCAGGCCTGGTACCGGGAAACCATCGCCGCCTACGGATTCGCCGATCGCCTGGCCAGCATCCGTGCCCTCGACGAGCCCCTGGCCCATATCGGCCGGGTACAGGAGGATCAGGGCGAGCGCCTGGTGGCTCTGGCCGAGCGGGCGGTACTGGACGACGGCGCCGATGTCCTGATTCTCGCCGGCGCCCCCCTGGCCGGCCTGGCCCGTGACGTGGCAGAGCGTCTGCAGGTACCGGCGCTCGACGGCGTCACCTGCGCCCTGCATCAGGCCCAGGCCCTGGTCGACCTGGGGACGACGGCGCCCTCCGCAGGCAGCTTCGCCGCCCCGCCCTGCAAGCCCTGCCGGGGCCTGCCCGAGACGCTGGCAAGGCTGGTAGGTCGCCAGGACCTGGTAAATCGCACCTGACTGGACTTCCCTCGTGTCAGCGGGAGAATGGAACCATCCGGCCAAGAGGAGATGCCCATGAGTACGGATTCCCCTGCGAGCGTTGCTCGCATCACTGCACCGACCCTGGCGGAAGAAGCCTATCAAGCCCTGCATCGACTCATCGTGCGCGGTCAACTACCCCCTGGGGAACTCCTTCAGGAGCCCACGCTATGCGCTCAGTTGGGCATCTCCCGCACCCCGTTGCGGGAGGCCCTCAAGCGCCTGTCCAGCGAGGGGCTGGTGGTCATGCCGCGCAATCGCCGGGCCCGGGTCGCCCCCATCGATGCCCAGGAGCTGGAACACCTCTTCGAGGTGGAGGCCGGATTGGAAAGCCTGGCCGCCGGCCTGGCGGCCAGCCGCATGACCAACACCGAATTCAAGCGCCTGGAGACCTTGCAGGAGCGCCTCGAACGACTGTTGGCCAAGGGCGATCGTAACGCCTATTTCGAGCTCAACCAGCGCATCCATGGATTGATCGTGGCCGGTGCCAAGAATCCCGTACTGGAGGAGACCCACCGCAGCCTGCTGGGCAGGCTGGAGCGAGCCCGCTACCTGGCCCTCGACCGTCTGGGCCGTTGGCAGGAGTCCACCAGCGAACACCGTGAGATCCTCGACGCCCTCAAGGCCCGGGACAGCGACCGAGCCCAGCGCCTGTTGGCCGACCATGTCCGGCACACCGGCGATGCCATCGCCGCCATCAATCGTCCCCACCCGTGACACCATGCGAAGGGGCCCTCCATATGGAGGGCCCCTTTTTATCGAGTCATCGAGCTCGGTACCTGGGGCGTTCGGGTCAAGGCATTCACGCCAGGGTCACCCTCACCGCCAGCGGATGCTCGTCGCAGTTGTTGCCCTCCCCACCGCGATCGACGACCAGGAACTCGCCTTCCCGCTCCAGCACCGACTGGATGGCGTGCCAGGTGCCGGCGCGGTAGTTGACTCCCTGACGGCCGTCGGTGACGAAGGCACGCACCTCGGCGGGATCGATCTGATCGCCCGGCGGCGCCACCACGATCACGAAGCGCTCCTCGTGCAGCGGCATGAAGGCCTGGCTGCCGAGGGGGTGCCGCTCGAGGAAATCGAGTTCCAGCGGCAACTCGACGGGCTGGCTGACGAAGATGCTGATCAGCGCCCTCGCCTCCCCGCCCAGCGTCTCCACCCTGGCCAGGTCGTGGTAACGCCGGGTGCGCCCGGCGTTGATGGGAAACCAGTCGGTCGTGCGCGTGTCGATGACGTCGCCGAAGGGAGTAAAGGCCTCCGGCGTCAGCGGTGCGGCTTTCAGTTCCAGCATGATCGTCTCCTCAGCGCGGGCCCACGCCACCCAGCTTCATATGGCGGTTCACATCCTTGTAGAGCAGATAGCGGAACGGCCCCGGCCCGCCGGCGTAGCAGGCCTGGGGACAGAAGGCCCGCAGCCACATGAAGTCGCCGGCCTCGACCTCGACCCAGTCCTGGTTGAGGTGATAGACCGCCTTGCCCTCGAGCACGTAGAGGCCGTGCTCCATGACGTGGGTCTCGTCGAAGGGGATCACCGCGCCGGGCTGGAAGGTGACGATGTTGACGTGCATGTCGTGGCGCACGTCGGCCGGATCGACGAAGCGGGTGGTGGCCCAGCGCTCGTCGGTATCAGGCATCGGGGTCGGGGCGATGTCGTTCTCGTTGACCACGAAGGCCTCGGGCACCTCGACGCCGTCCACGGCTTCGTAGGCCTTGCGCACCCAGTGGAAGCGCACCGCTGAGTCCGCCTCGTTGCGTACCCGCCAGTCGCTGCCCGGCGGGATGAAGGCGTAACCGCCCGGGGTCATGCGATAACGTTCGCCGGCAAGGGTCAGGGTCATCTCGCCCTCCACCACGAACAGCACCCCCTCGGCGGCGGGGTCGAGCTCGGGTCGGTCGCTGCCGCCCCCCGGGGAGACCTCCATGATGTACTGGGAGAAGGTCTCGGCGAAGCCGGAGAGCGGGCGTGCCAGTACCCATAGCCGGGTGGCGTCCCAGAACGGCAGGTTGCTGGTGACGATGTCGCCGAACACCCCCTTGGGAATGACGGCGTAGGCCTCGGTGAATACCGCCCGATCCGAGAGCAGCTGGGTCTGGGGCGGATGCCCCCCGGTGGGAGCGTAGTAGTTTCTTGTCGTCATGATGCTCTCCTTCATATGCACCTCTGACCTTACGACAGGCCAAAAAAACCGTAGTGATCCTGCTTGTGAAACTAACGTCTCAGGAGTACGGTGTCTAGAAACTTTCGTTTCATGCGCAAGCCAGGATCGAGCCCAGCCATGAATCCTCGACGCTTATCCGGGGCAGTGACGTGGTCCGGAGCAGGAACCACCAGCAGCGGGACCAGCCTCTCAGGGCGACGACAGTTCGTCGAGCCGGTCATAGAGCTCGCTCACCGCATCGATGCGGGCGCGCCCCTGGGCGAGCCGGTGGTGCAGGACCCCGTTGGCCAGCAGGCTGATCAGGCTCATGGCACTGGCATAGCTGTCGAAGGCGGAGACGCTGTCGATCGGGCACTCCAACCACCAGTCCACCTGCTCGGCGTAGCCACCGGCCGTGGCGTCGGCGATCAGCAGCACACGACACGGCATCGACGCCAGCTCCTGCACCAGGGCATCGAACCCGCTCGGGCGGCGACGAAAGCCGAACAGCACGACCAGGTCGTCTTCGCCCAGTTCCACCAGCTCCTCGGCCAGCGACTGGTTGGGCTCGGGGGCGAGGCTGACCCCACTGCGCGCCTGGATCAGCTGCTGTCGAAAGTGGATGGCCAGCGGGTAGCTGTTGCGAAAGCCGACGAGCACCACCCGGCGCGCGCTGTCCAGCCTCGCCACGACGGCTTCGAAGGTCTGCGGCTCGATGCCCTCCAGGGCGCTGCGCAGGTTCTGCCGCTCTCGCTCGTGGTGGCGCTTGAATCGCTCCCCGTTGCCCGCCACGGCCTCGGGGTCGGTGACCAGCGGCACGCCCTGGCTGCGCAACTCGCGCGCATGGCGCTTCACGGCCTGGAAACTCTCGAACCCGAGACGCTTGAACAGGCGGCTGACCGTGGACTTGGAGACGCCCGTCAAGCGGGAGAGGTCGGCGGCACTGTAGACCGCCAGGTCATCGAAGTGGTCGAGGATGAAGGCCGCCACCCGCTGTTCCTGGGCGGTCAGGTCGGCATACTGCGCCGAGATTCGCTGGCCGATGTGCGGCCTCATGCCGGTCTGTTGCGTCCGCAAGTAAAACTCTCCCCCTGTTCCGGGCGCCGGGGCAAGATCGCCCCGTCAGGCGCCACTCGTATCACCAAGCCAGTCGACGCCCCCCCTAGGCGGAATCCCCATCGACGGATGGCCGCCCCAGGCAACTTCCCCCCGGCCTCGATCCTTCCCGCGGCGCCAACCGCGGCCGGGGCGCTTCGGCGCCGCTCCACTATAGCGACATCGCCAACAACAACGCGAGGCACCCCATGTCCCACCCCTCCGAGACTACCCAGACCACCAGCGCCAAGCGGCGCCATTGGCAGATCCCGCATATCTACGTCATCCTGTTCGTCTTCATCGCCATCGCGGCGGTGGCGACCCACTTCGTGCCGGCCGGCGAGTTCGAGCGGATCCCCGGCCCCGCGGGGCGCATCACCATCGATGCCGAGTCCTTCCAGTTCGTCGAGCCCAACCCGACCGGCATCGTCGACTTCATGCTGGCGATACCCAATGGCCTGATGAGCGCCGGCGAGGTGGTGTTCTTCACCTTCATGATCGGCGGCATGTTCATGGTGCTGCGGCGCACCGGCATCATCGAGATCGGCGTCGACAAGCTCAGCCGCCAGTTTGCCGGCCGAAGCCTGCTGATGATCCCGGTGCTGATGACGGTGTTCGCCGTGGTCGCCACCATCATCGGTACCCAGGAGCTGGCGCTGGTCTACGTGCCCGTCATCTTGCCGCTGATGATCGCCCTGCGCTTCGACTCGGTGACCGCCGCCGCCGTGGCGTTGTGCGCCACCACCGCGGGCTTCACCACCGGCATCCTCAACCCGATCAATACCGGGCTCGGCCAGCAACTCTCCAACCTGCCGCTCTATTCCGGCTTCGGCCTGCGGGCCACCGCCTTCGTGGTCGTGCTCGGCGCCGGCATCTACTTCGTCATGCGCTATGCCCGCAGGGTCCAGGCCAGCCCCGAGCTGAGCCTGATGGCCGGTGACGCAGACGAGGCCGAGAAGCGCGCGCTCTATCAGCATGCCACCGACGAAGGCGCCCTGATGGCCAACGGCCGCCAGAAGCTGGCTGCGATCGCCACCTTCGCCTTCTTCGGCCTGCTGGTCTACGGCGTACTGCGCCAGGGCTGGTTCATGATGGAGATGGCCGGCCTGTTCATCGTCATGGGCATCGTCGTCGGCCTGATCGCCGGGCTGACCACCGAGAGCATCTGCGAGGCCTTCAACAAGGGCTTCCGCGACGTGCTGGTCGGCGCCATGATCGCCGGGGTGGCCCGCGGGGTGGCCGTGGTGCTCGAGGATGGCCAGATCATGGATACCCTCGTCTTCGGCCTCGGGAATCTCGTTGGTGAGCTGCCCACCCTGCTGTCGGCCATCGGCATGTACTTCGCCCAGCTGGCCTTCAACTTCGTGGTGCCCTCCGGCAGCGGCCAGGCGCTGGTCACCATGCCGATCATGGCGCCGCTCTCCGATATCATCGGCGTGACTCGCCAGACCGCGGTGCTGGCCTACCAGCTCGGCGACGGCATGGGCAACATCCTGTACCCCACCTCCGGCTACTTCATGGCCACCCTGGCCATCGCCGGGGTGCCCTGGCAGAAGTGGGTGAAGTTCTTCTTCCCGCTGTTCTGCGTCTGGGTACTGATCGCCCTGGGCTTCCTGGCCTTCGCCCAGGCCACCCAGTGGGTCGGCTGATCGGCTGAGCGCCGTCCCGCCCCCCCACCAGGCCCCGCCCGGCATTGCCGGGCGGGGCCTGCTCGTCTTCCAGGGCGATATCATTCCCTGAGCCTCAGCGTGCCGGCGCCGGGTGGTGTTCGGCCCAGTGGCGGGCGATGTCCACACGGCGGGTCACCCAGACCCGGTCGTGGGCCTCGATATGGTCGAGGAAGCGCTGCAGGGCGCGGAAGCGGCCCGGGCGGCCGATGAGCCGGCAGTGCAGGCCCACCGAGAGCATCTTCGGCGATTCCTCGCCTTCGGCATAGAGCACGTCGAAGGCGTCGCGCAGGTAGGTGAAGAAGTGGTCCGCGGTGTTGAAGCCCTGGGGGGCGGCGAAGCGCATGTCGTTGCTGTCCAGGGTGTAGGGCACCACCAGGTGGTCATGCTCGCGACCCTGGCTGTCCGCCTCGCGGGTCCAGAACGGCAGGTCGTCGCCGTAGTAGTCGCTGTCGTAGAGGAAGCCGCCCTCGTCGAGCACCAGGCGGCGGGTATTGGGGCTGTCGCGCCCGGTGTACCAGCCCAGCGGCTTCTCGCCATAGAGGCGCTGGAAGATCGCCATGGCACGCTGCAGGTGCTCGCGCTCCACCGCCTCCGACACCTCCTGGTAATGGATCCAGCGGTAGCCATGGCAGGCGATCTCGTGGCCCAGCTCCTTGAAGGCGTGGGCCACCTCGGGATGACGCTCCAGGGCCATGGCCACCCCGAACACGGTCAGCGGCAGGCCACGGCGCTCGAATTCCCGCAGGATACGCCAGACCCCGGCCCGCGAGCCGTACTCGTAGATCGATTCCATGCTCAGGTGGCGGTCGGGAAACGCCGGAGCCCCGATGATCTCGGAGAGGAACTGCTCGGAGCCGGCGTCACCGTGCAGCACGCAATTCTCGCCGCCCTCCTCGTAGTTGAGCACGAACTGCACGGCGATCCTCGCCCTGCCCGGCCAGTTGGCATGGGGCGGCGTGCGGCCATAGCCGACCAGGTCACGGGGATAGTCAGAAGAAGCAGGCTGGGTCATGGCGTAATTTCCTGATTGTTATGGGCACCCGGCATGAGCGATCGGTGCGACACCGCGTGGACGGCTGCCTGGCGCATCACCAGGTCTCGGCACAGCCACTCTCGGGGTACCGCCACCCACCGCACTGGCGCACGAGGGTAGCGGGCAAGGAATTTATGTATACAAGAAAAAGATAGGGTGTGTTCAATGCGACTGCAACCCCCTTTCTGACTTTTCCTGCCATCGGTGCCCGGGGATGCCGCTCCAGAGACGATGCAAGGCCGTCGAGACCCCGCCGGAGAGTGAGGCGGACCAAAGTGTATACAATAATGAGATATAATTGTCGCCACAAGAGGGGTGGAATCAGGCTAGCGACCATCGTCTAGCAGGTCGCCCCGGCCGAAAGGAACTGGAAATACACCACAACCATTTGTTTACAAACAGATATTTCTTCACCTGGCGCGTCTGGCGCTACGACTTGCGGATAAAACAAAAGCCATCTATTTTGTGTACAAAGACATTTTACGTTGTTCACAAGACATACAAGAGAGCCAACGCCATGCATATCCGCGTCATCAACCCCAACACCACCGCCGGGATGACGGCGACGATCGGCGAGGCAGCACGCCGCATCGCCGCGCCGGGCACCCATATCTCGGCGACCCAGCCCGACGCCGGGCCGGTCTCCATCGAGAGCCACTTCGACGAGGCGATCAGCGCCGTGGGCGTCCTCGAGGAGGTGCTGGCCGGGGAGCGCGAGGGCGTCGATGCCTACGTGATCGCCTGTTTCGGCGATCCGGGGTTGATGGCGGCCCGCGAGCTGACCCGGGCCCCGGTGCTCGGCATCGCCGAGGCCGCCTTCCATATGGCCAGCCTGATCAGCACTCGTTTCTCCATCGTCACCACCCTGGGGCGTACCGGCATCATCGCCGAGCACCTGCTCGAGCAGTACGGCTTCCGTCACCACTGTCGCCGGGTGCGGGCCGCGGAGATCCCGGTGCTGGACCTGGAAGAGAACGGCGACGCCGCACTCAGCCGCCTCATCGGCGAATGCCGACGGGCCCGTGACGAGGACGGTATCGGCGCCATCGTGCTGGGCTGTGGCGGCATGGCCGACCTCACCGACGAGATCGCCCGGGAAGTGGGCCTGCCGGTGGTGGAGGGCGTCACCGCCGCGGTGAAACTGACCGAGGCGCTGGTAGGACTGGGGCTCGGCACCAGCAAGCATGGCGACCTGGCCTTCCCGCGTCCCAAGGCCTTCACCGGGCGCTTCGCCCACCTTTCGGAGCTGACCCCACGACGCTGACCGGGCAAGGCAGCCCCAACGACACAACGACAAACCGAAGCCACAGAGCACGCCGCAAGCAACCCCTCCCGGGCCGTCGCCCGCCGGGGCATAACCACAACATCGAGCAACGACTTGCGAGGACAACACCATGAGCCATCCCAATCCGCACTCCACGACGGCCGATACCGACTTGCCGGTAGCCGGCCGGGCCGTCGGCCATGACGGCACCAAGGCCCCCGGGGACGAGTCGCTCGCCCCCCAGCAGACCCGCATCATGGGACGCACCTCCTACTTCCTGGCCTGGTTCGGTGGCTGTGTCTCGATCGGCACCTTCGCCATGGGCTCCAGCGTGGTCGGCACGCTGAACCTGATCCAGGCCACCCTGGCCATCGCCATCGGCTGCTTCGTGATCGGCATCGCGCTCGCCATCAATGGTGCCGCCGGCTACAAGTACGGCATCCCCTTCATGGTCCAGGCGCGCAGCGCCTTCGGCTTCGCCGGTACCCGCATCCCGGGACTGGTACGCGCCGTGCCGGCCATCGTCTGGTACGGCTTCCAGAGCTGGATCGGTGCCGGCGCCCTGAACATGGTCTCGGCGACGCTGTTCGGCTTCGACAACCTGGTGTTCTACTTCATCACCTTCCAGTTCCTGCAGATCGGCCTGTCGGTGATGGGCTTCCAGGGCATCAAGTGGCTGGAGAACATCGGCAGCGCCTTCATTCTCGCCTCGCTGACCTACATGTTCTATGCCACGGTGCAGCGCTACGGCGACGAGCTGTCGGCCAACCTGCTGACCATGGAAGGCTCCTGGGGCCTGCCCTTCTGGGGCGCCACCATGCTGTTCCTGGGCATCTACAGCACCATGATGCTCAACGTCAGTGACTACTCCCGTGAGCACAAGCACGGCACCGGCCCCGGCATCCTGACCACCATCTATGCCATGTCGATCCTGCCCTGCACCCTGTTCATGGGCCTGATCGGTTTCATGGTCTCCGAGGCCACCGGCACCGCCGACCCCATCCAGGTATTCGCCAACGCCGTCGACAACACCCCGCTGCTGATGACCACCCTGCTGTTCATCGCCTTCGCCCAGGTCACCACCAACGTGCTCAATAACGTGGTGCCGCCGACCTACGTGCTGATGGACGTGTTCAAGATGAAGTTCCCGATCGCCACCGTGATCGTCGGCCTGCTGGCCTTCGCCACCTTCCCCTGGAAGCTGGTGCAGCCCGAGTCCGCCGCCGGCCTGCAGCTCTTCGTGCAGACCTACTCGGCCTTCCTCGGCCCGATCTTCGCCATCCTGGTGGTCGACTACTACATCATTCGTCGCCGTACCCTGGATCTCGGCAAGCTGTATGACGAGGCCGGCCCCTACCAGGGCGTCAACTACGCCGCCCTGATCGCCACCCTGGTGGGCATCGTCGCCGCCCTGAGCTTCTCCGCGGTGTCCTGGTACGCCAGCCTGATCCCGGCCGGCGTCACCTACTTCCTGCTGATGAAGCACTGGGCCCCCTGCCAGCGCTTCCGTCAGTGATCCCCTGCCCCGTCCGGCGAGTGCCGGGCGGGGGCTATCACCACCCCCATAACCATAACGGTGATGACGATGAAAGAGAGTGATCTGGACATCCAGACCATCGACCCGACCCTGTACAACGAGGACCTGGCCCCGCTCAAGCACAAGGACCGCAACTGGGGCGCCTTCGAGATCTTCAACGTGTGGTCCAACGACATCCAGAGCCTGTTCGGCTATACCCTGGCGGCGTCGCTGTTCCTGGCTTACGGACTCAACGGCTGGGCGGTGATGGCGGCGATCATCCTGGCCGGGGTGATCGTGATGTTCCTGGTCAACCTGACCGGCAAGCCCAGTGTGAAATACGGCATCCCCTTCCCGGTGATGGTGCGCGCCAGCATGGGCGTGCGCGGCGCCAACCTGCCGGCCATGCTGCGCGCCATCATCGGCATCTTCTGGTACGGGGTACAGACCTACTTCGCCTCCACCGCGGTGGCGCTGCTGATCACCGCCTTCTTCGGCGCCGGCGATGGCACGACGTTTCTCGGCCTGTCGGGCGTGGCCTGGGTCTCCTTCGTGATCGTGTGGTTGTTCCAGATCGCGATCTTCTGGCAGGGCATCGACCGCATCAAGCACTTCCTCAACTGGGCCGGCCCGCTGGTCTACGTGGTGATGGTGG
>NZ_PNRE01000064.1 GCF_002879645.1 Halomonas heilongjiangensis
CCGCCATGGGCGTTCATGTGATCGCCCCGGGTCAGGATGACATGATCGCCGGGCTCGGCAATGCCTTTCTCCACCAGCAGCGCCAGCGCCCGGTCGTTGACCTCGGTGGCGCTCATCTCGCTGGTGTCGAAGGGCAGCGAGACCACCCCGCGATAGAGCGCCATGCGCCGCTGGGCGATGGGGCTGTGGCCGAGGCCGACGATCGGCAGCCCCGAGCGGATCCGCGAGGCGATCAGCGGCGTGTAGCCGGAGGCGGTCATGCAGGCGATGGCGGCCACCCCGGCGAGGTGGTTGGCGGCGTACATCGCCGACAGGGCGATGGTCTCGTCGATCTGGGTGAAGCCCTCGTGGATGCGGTGCCCCGACTCCTGGGCGATGCGCTCGCGCTCGGCGCCCAGGCAGACCCGGTCCATGGCCTCGATGGTCTCCACCGGGAAGTCGCCGGCGGCGGTCTCGGCCGAGAGCATCACCGCGTCGGTGCCGTCGAGCACGGCGTTGGCCACGTCGAACACCTCGGCGCGGGTCGGCAACGGCGACTCGATCATCGATTCCATCATCTGGGTGGCGGTGATCACCGCGCGGTTGAGCGCCCGGGCGCGCTTGATGATGCGCTTCTGGATGCCGATCAGCTGGGCATCGCCGATCTCCACGCCGAGGTCGCCGCGGGCCACCATCACCGCCTCGCTGGCCTCGATGATGCCGTCGAGCGTCGCCTCGTCGGCGACGGCCTCGGCGCGCTCGAGCTTGGCGACCAGGCCGATCTCCTTGCCCGCCTCGCCCAGTAACGCCCGGGCCTCGCGCATGTCGGCGGCGCTGCGCGGGAAGGACACCGCCAGGTAGTCGACGCCGATGTCGATGGCGGTCTCGAGGTCGGCGCGATCCTTGTCGGTGAGCGCCGGGGCCGAGAGGCCGCCGCCCTGCTTGTTGATGCCCTTGTTGTTGGAGAGCCGGCCGCCGACCACCACCGAGGTGTGGATCAGGTGGTCGGCGACGCGGTTGACGTCGAGCACCAGGCGGCCGTCGTCGAGCAGCAGGCGGTCGCCGGGAACGACGTCATCGGCCAGGGTCTTGTAGTCGCAGCCGACCCGGGTGGCGTCGCCGGCGTTGGCGTCGAGGGCCATGTCGAGGACGAAGGGCTGGCCCTCCTCGAGGTCGACGGCGCCGTCGCGGAAGCGGGCGATGCGGATCTTGGGCCCCTGCAGGTCGCCGAGGGCGGCGACGCTGCGGCCCAGGCGCGCGGCGATCTCGCGCACCGCGGTGAGGCGGCGGCGATGGTCGTCGGCACTGCCGTGGGAGAAATTGAGGCGCACCACGTCGACGCCGGCGGCGATCATCGCCTCCAGCACGCCGTCGCGGTCGCTGGCCGGGCCCAGGGTGGCGACGATCTTGGTGCGGCGGATGGGGTCGTGGATCGGTGTGCTCGACATGGCGGGCTCCTCCGGTGGGGGCGGTGTTGTTGTCGGATTACGATAGCGCTTTTCTGGTAAGTTTACTACATAAAGGCCGATTATGGTGTTGTGGTGCTCCCGGCGAGTCATGCAGGTGAATCGATGCATCAGGCCGAACTATCTCCGCCTGATGCGATGTATAGGGGAGGTGGGCGGTTCGGCCGCGGCTGAACCATATGTTGTAAAGTTACTAAAAAGTACTTGAGTCTTTTTGTCGGCTGGTCCACATTGAGGGGCAGATGAGCCGCAGGCCGTTACGCAGGGACGAGATCGACGCCGGTCGCCCAAGCCTGGATGCCCTCCGCCAATCGGCTCAGCCACGACCCACCAGACGCCACTGGAGCGAGAGGAAGAACGTCATGACGCTCAAGATCGCCATCAACGGCTTCGGCCGCATCGGCCGCAACGTGCTTCGCGCCCTGTACGAGAACGGCTACCGCCATCGCGTGCAGGTGGTCGCCATCAACGACCTGGGTGATCCCGCCCTCAATGCCCACCTGCTGCGTCACGACACCGTGCATGGCCACTTTCCCTTCAAGGTGGAGCACGACGAGGAGAGCCTGAGCGTGGATGGCGACCGCATCGCCATCCTGTCGCAGCGTGACCCCGCCGAGCTGCCCTGGAAGGCCATGGGCGTCGACCTGGTGATGGAGTGCACCGGGCTCTTCACCAAGCGCGAGGCGGCGGCGAAACATCTCTCTGCCGGGGCCGAACGGGTACTGATCTCCGCGCCGAGCCCCGATGCCGATGCCACCGTGGTCTACGGCGTCAACGAGCAGGTGCTCGGGCCCGAGCACAAGGTGGTCTCCAACGCCTCCTGCACCACCAACTGTCTGGCGCCGATCGCCCAGGCCCTCAACGCGACGGTGGGCATCGAGAACGGCCTGATGACCACGGTGCACGCCTACACCAACGACCAGAACCTCTCCGACGTCTACCACAGCGATCCCTACCGGGCCCGCAGCGCCACCCATTCGATGATCCCGACCAAGACCGGGGCGGCGGCGGCGGTGGGGCTGGTGCTGCCCGAACTGGCCGGCAAGTTCGACGGCCTGGCGGTGCGCGTGCCGGTGATCAACGTCTCGCTGGTGGACCTGACCTTCACCGCCAGCCGCGACACCACCAAGGAAGAGATCAACGCCATCGTCGCCAAGGCCGCCGAGGCCTCGCCGGTGCTGGCGGTCAACGCCCAGCCGCTGGTCTCCATCGACTTCAACCACGACGCCAACTCCTCGACCTTCGATGCCAACCACACCCGGGTGAACGGTCGCCTGGTCAAGGTGATGGCCTGGTACGACAACGAGTGGGGCTTCTCCAACCGCATGCTCGATACCGCCCTGGCCATGCAGGCCGCGAGCAACGCCAAGCGCGATGCCGCCTGACAGGGTGACTTGACCGCGCAGGTCGGTATGATCGAACGCCGGGGCGGGCAACCGCTCCGGCGTTTGCGTGTTCGTCATGCCCGATTCCCCGCAAGGATGCCCGATGCTGCCCGACTACTCCTGGCTCGCCTGGACGCTGATCGTGTTCTCCACCTACCTCACCGGCGTCTCCAAGGGCGGTTTCGCCGGGGGCTTCGGCACCCTCTCGGTGCCGCTGATGGCCCTGGCCATCGGCCCCATCGAGGCCGCCGGCCTGCTGCTGCCGCTGCTGCTGGTGATGGACGCCTTCACGGTCAGGGCCTGGTGGGGGCGGCACGACGGGGCCGAGGTGCGCCGCCTGGTGCCGGGGCTGGCGGTGGGCGTGGTCATCGGCACCCTGCTGGCCGGTACCCTCGACGAGGACGGGGTGCGCCTGTTGCTCGGCGTGCTCTCGCTGCTGTTCGCCGCCTATATGCTGCTCAGGCCGGCGGCCGGGCGGCCCATCTCGCCGCGCTGGGCGCTGCCGGCCGGCACCGGCTGCGGCTTCACCAGCTTCCTGGCCCATGCCGGGGCGCCGCCGCTCAACCTCTACCTCATCCCCCGGCGGCTGCCCAAGGAGACCTTCATCGCCACCAGCGCCATCGCCTTCGCCGCGGTCAACCTGATGAAGCTGCCGCCCTACCTGTGGCTCGGCGAGATCAATCTCACCAGCGCCTGGGGGTCGCTGGTGCTGGTGCCGGTGGCCTGGGTCGGCGTGCGCAGCGGCCTGTGGCTGCAGCACAAGGTCAGCGAGGTGCTCTTCTACCGGCTGGTGATCCTGGCCATGGCCATCGTCGGCGTGCAGCTGGTGGTCAAGGCGCTGGGCTGACTGGTCTCCGGCACAAAAAAAACCCCGCATGGGCGGGGCGAAGAGACGTCAGGTCGGAGAGTCTGACGTTGCGGGCGTCACCCGCTCACTGCTTGACGATCCACTCGTGGGCCGGGTCGTTCTGGAACTTCCATGCCCGCTTGGGGCCGGCCATCACGTTGAGGTAGTAGAGGTCATAGCCGTGGGCGGCGCCCACCGGGTGGTACCCGCGGGGCACCATCACGCAGCAGCCGTTCTCCACCGCCATGGTCTCGTCCAGGGAGCGGTCATCGGTGTAGACCCGCTGGAAGGCGAAGCCCTGGGTGGGGTTGATGCGGTGGTAGTAGGTTTCCTCCAGGATCGACTCCTCGGGCAGGTTGTCCACATCGTGCTTGTGCGGCGGGTAGCTCGACCAGTTACCGGCCGGAGTGTAGACCTCCACCACCAGCAGGCTGTCCGCCGGCTCGGTCTCCGGCAGGATGTCCTGGATATGCCGGGTATTGGTGCCGCTGCCGCGGGTGCTGCGCTTGACCTGATTGGGGGCGATCAGTCGCGGCTCGTGGTTGCCGAACCCCGGGGCGCTGCATACCGCCAGCTCGAGATCGGTGGTGGCCTCGACGCTGTAGCTTGCGCCATCGGGGAGGTAGACCGAGTAGGGGGGGATTTTCTCGAAGATGTCCATGCGCTCGCCGATGTCCTCCCAACGGTGATCGCCGCAGGTCACGGTGGCCCGGCCGGAGAGCAGTACCAGGCAGTGCTCGCGATCCTCGGTATTGGCCTCGAGGTGCTGGCCCTTGGCCAGCTTGTGAACGCGAAAGCCCACATGTTCCCAGCCTGCCGATTGCGGCGTGACTTCCAGCAGCTTGCCCTGCTCGTCGGGCTGTTGTGGACGTACCAGTAGTGAGGTCATGGGTCGCTCCTGTCTAGTTCAGTGAATTCTAGTGTCAGTGAATATCGTCCAGGGCGATGCGGCGGCCTTCCTTCAGGGAGCGCTCGGCGGCCTCGGCCAGGCGCAGAGCTTCCAGGCCATCTTCGGCGCCGGCCAGAGGGGTGTGCCCCTGTTTCCAGGCGTCGACGAAGTCGCTGATCTCGCGGCGGTAGGCCTCGGCGTAGCGCTCGAGGAAGAACCACAGCGGCTGCTCCTCAATCTGGCCAGGCTCGCCGGTGAAGCGCAGCCGGGTCTTGGTTTCGTTTTGCGCCTGGAGCATGCCCGCGCTGCCGAAGGCCTCGATACGCTGGTCGTAGCCGTAGCAGGCGCGACGCGAATTGCTGATATGGCAGAGCCGGCCGCTGGCGGTGGTCAAGGTGACCATGATGGTGTCCACATCGCCGGCCTCACCGATGGCCGGGTCGATCAGGCAGCTGCCCTCGGCGTGGACGTGGGTGATGGGCTCATCGAGCAGCCAGCGGGCCATGTCGAAGTCGTGGATCGTCATGTCCCGGAAGATGCCTCCGGAGGCGCCGATATACTCGGTGGGGGGTGGTGTCGGGTCGCGGCTGATGATGGAGAGCGTCTCGAGATGGCCGATGCGGCCCTCGCCCAGGGCCTGCTTGAGGGCGGCGAATTGGGGGTCGTGACGGCGGTTGAAGCCCAAGGCACAGGTCACCGGATGAGCGGCCAGCACCTGCAGGGCATCGCGGGTACGTGCCAGATCCAAGGCGATAGGCTTCTCGCACAGAATCGCTTTGCCGGCGCGGGCGGCTTGTTCCAGGTAGTCGGCGTGGGTCGGGGTACTGGAAGCGATCAGCACGGCATCGATGTCTTCATCCGCGAAGATGGCCTCGGCGCTCAAGGCTCGGGTGCCATACTGGGCGGCCAGTGCCTCGGCGGCCGGGGCGTGGTAGTCGGCGATGGCGGCCAGGGTTACCTCGGGATGGCTGGCGATGGTCTGGGCGTGCACCTTGCCGATGCGCCCGGCGCCGATCAGGGCGAGTTTCATGAGCTGTCCTCTTGCCTTGGTGGTCGATGGAACGGGCCGATGCCGTGGAACGTCGGGCGCTTGGGGGCATCCTCTCGCCCCGTGCCGAGATTCATGGACTGTGAGGTAGTCTAGGGCGTATGGAATAAAAATTCCAGTAATACCATTGTATAGAATTTTTTGTTTGACCTGCGAGACTATGGAATCTACATTTCAGGCATTCTCAATATCCATACCTTTCCGCAGGCGAGTGCCAAAGCCATGTCAATCACGGCCCATCGCCGGGCTCTTCTAATGACGCAATGTTCGAGAGGCAATCGCAATGAACGAGAGGGTTAAGCACTCCCCATTCACTCTCGCGGTATGTGCCGAGATGGTGTTTCGCGACATGCCGATCGTCGAGCGGGTCAAGCGAATCGACGCCCTGGGCTTCCAGGTGGAGATCTGGGACTGGACCAGGCACGACATCATGGCACTGGTGAATACTGGGGCTACCTTCTCTTCCATGACCGGCTACATCGACGGCACCCTGGCAGACAAGGAAGGCTCCGATCGGCTGGTCAAGACGGCCCGGCAATCGATTGCCGTGGCGAAAGAATTGGGTATCCCCCGCCTTAACCTGCACGGTACCGGCCTCGATGATCAGGGGCTGCCCGTCGTGCCGGCCGGTGAGGTGACAGGGCCGATGTGGATCCGCGCCCACGACACCCTCAATCGTCTGGCTGACCTTGGTCAGGAGCACGGCGTCACGTTCGTGCTGGAGAACCTCAACACCCAGGTGGACCACCCTGGGGTGCCCTTCGCAAGGGCCTGCGACGTGCTGGATCTGGTGGCGAGCGTGGATCGCCCGGAGGTCCGCATCATGCTCGACCTCTATCACGCCCAGATTGGCGAGGGGAACCTGATCGAGCTGGTGCGTCGCTGTGCTCCCTATCTCGGTGAGATCCAGGTTGCCGACGTGCCGGGGCGCTGCGAGCCCGGTAGCGGCGAGATCCATTACCCGGCTATCGCCCGCACACTCAATGACATCGGCTATCGGGGCACCATTGGGCTGGAGGGCTGGGCCTCAGGGGATGATGAACTGGCCCTGAGGCGTTTCGAGGAAGCCTTTACCCTTTCCGTTTGATATCGGGGTCTGGGTTGCATGCGGCCGACGGGTCGGCCGCATGCGCTGCTCAGAGGAGCTTGTCCGCTGAGCTCTTCTCGAGGCGTGTGCCAGCATCGCGCGCCTCGTCCTGCCGGACGCCCAGGGCGATGGCCAGGGTCTGGGTCAGGCACAGGGAGGCGGTCAGGCCGCGGAAGCTCTTGACCTCGGCTTCCTTTACCACCAGCGAGACGTCGGCCAGCCGGGCCAGCGGGCTCAGGTTGGAGTCGGTGATCACCACCACCGGGATGCCGCGCTCGCAGGCTTCTTCCGCCGCGTCACGGGATTCCTGGGCATAGGGGGAAAAGCTCACCACCATCAGGGCATCCTTGGCGCCCATGGACTTGAGCTGTTCGCGATGCATGCCGCCCAGGCCGCTGACTAACTGGGTCCGCTTGTCCACGTGCTGGAGCGCATAGGCCATGTAGCTGGCGACCACGAAGCTGCGTCGGGCGCCCATGACGTGCACTATTTCCGCGCGCTCGAAGATATCCAGGGCGCGTTCCAGCTGGCGGGGATCGGTGCGCCCCGGCAGCTGCTCCAGTACCTCCCGATTGGCCTCGGCGAATTCCCACAGCAGCTGGGTGCTGTCGGGGGTCTCGCCGGTGGCGGTGCGCACCGCGTGGATGCGTTCGGTGTAGTTGGGCAGCTCGTCCACCAGGCGGGCCCGGAACAGCTGCTGCATCTCGGAGAAGCCCTTGAAGCCGAAGTTGTTGGCGAACCGGATCAGGGTCGAGGGGGTGACGCCGGCCTGCTCGGCCAGTTTGGCCACGGTTGCGAAGGCCACCTCTTGGGGGTGGTCGAGCAGGAAGCGCGCGGTCTGCTGCAGGCGGCGGCTCAGCGACGGATAGTCCGCCGTGATGCGCGCTTCCAGGTCGGTGAAGTCCTGTGGTGTCTGGGGCATGGTGTCCGCCTTGCTTAAGCCGATCAGCGTCCGGGGTCGAGTCGGGTGATGCTCCAGGTCACCCTAGCATCTAGAGAATGAAAATTCCATTTGAACGTTGGTATAGAATTCTGGCTCTGGTAATCCATGGCGGCCTGCTTCGGACCGGATAGCGGTAGGAGATGCTGCTTTGGTCGAGCATGGGGGTGAGGGGCGCCTGCCGATTCTCGTGTTAACACCTTGATTTCCATGATGTACATCGAGACCCTCGAGGGCACGGCTTTCGAGATGGAATATTCTGTTTGTTGATTTGTATGGAATGTATGTTCTATCTTCTTTGCGAACGGGCGGCGCTCCGCTACCACGGGTCGAGGCGGCCCTGGCGTGCGGGCATGACGACATCACGATGACTGGAGGCCGCCATGGCACAACCCACCCTGAAGTTCTCCCTCAACCATATGGTCTGCCCGCGCTGGACGCCGCCGCAGCTGATCGAAGTCGCCGCCGTGATGGGCGTCGGTGCCGTGGAGCTGCGCAATGACGTGGGCGCGAACAGCATCCTCGACCTCGACACCGCGCGGGCCGCCGGCCAGCGCGCCCGGGAACTGGGCATCGAGGTACTGAGCATCAATGCCCTCTATCCCTTCAATATCTGGAGCGCGGAGCGTGCCGCCCAGGCAGAGGCGCTGGCCGAGCGGGTCGCGGCCGCCGGCGGGCGCGGCCTGGTGCTCTGCCCGCTGGTGGATGCCAACTACTCCGCCAGTGCCGAAGAGAAGCGCGCTGGCCTTGAGCAGGCGCTGCTCGAGCTGGACGCCATCCTCAGTCGCCATGACCTGCGTGGCTTCGTCGAGCCGCTGGGCTTCCCGATCTCCTCGCTGCGCACCAAGGCCGAGGCGGTGGCGGCGATCGAGGGGCTGGGCTTGGAGCGACGCTTCGGCCTGGTCCACGACACCTTCCATCACCAAGGCGCCGGGGAGACTGCCTTCTTCGCTGGGCAGACCGGGCTGGTGCATATCTCCGGTGTCGAGGATCCGGCCATCGGCTTCGAAGCGATGCTCGATCCGCACCGCCTGCTGGTCGGCGAACGCGACCGGCTCGACAACGTCAGCCAGCTCCGCCGGCTGCTCGCCGACGGCTACGACGGCTATGTCTCCTTCGAGCCCTTCGCCGAGACAGTCCATGCGCTCGAGGATCCGGTCGCCGCGCTCAAGCAGAGCATGGCCTACGTGCGTGCCGGACTCGGCCACTGAACACCCAACGACAAGAGGGTTTCGACATGAAGATCGCTCTCGACCCCCATATGCATCGCCATCTCTCCCTGCCGGAGACCTGTCGGCTCACCAAGGAGCTGGGCTACGACTACATCGAGCTGTCGCCGCGCCCGGACTTCATGGTCTGGTGGACCCGGCCGCGCACCTATCCGGCCGCCGTGCAGGCCTTCAAGAAGGCCATGCGCGAGCATGACGTCGGGCTGGCCACCATGCAGCCCATGTACCGCTGGTCCAGCCCCTACCGCGACGAGTGGGAGATGGCCATGGACAACTGGAAGCGGATCATCGAGGTGGCGGTGGAGCTGGAGTGCGACACCCTGATCTCCGAGTTCGGCCGCGGCGGCTCCCCGGAGCGCTCCCAGGCCGACCGCCAGGGGATTCACACCCCCGAGGCCTGCGAGAATGCCTTCTGGCGCTCCATGGACGTGCTGGTACCGATTCTCGAGCGCGAAGGCCTGACGCTGAGCGTCGAGCCCCATCCCGAGGACTGGATCGAGACCATGGAGCCGGCGGTGGAGATCATCAAGACCATCGACTCGCCGGCGGTGAAGTGCTCCTACATCGCCCCGCACAGCTTCTACTACGGCGACGACCTGGCCGAGACCATCCGCGCCACCAAGGGCGAGCTGGTGCATGCCCGGGTCGCCGACACCTTCAACCACAAGGCCTCCTCCCAGCTGCGCTATATCGTCAATCCGCCGGGCTCCGAGGCCCGGGTCCACCAGCACCTGGATATCGGCGAGGGCGAGATCGACTGGGACGTCTTCTTCAAGACCCTGCACGAGATCGGCTTCGACGGCGTGCTCTCGAGCTGCGTCTTCGGCTGGGAGGAGCGGGCGGTGGAGTCCTCGCGTTTTATGCGCCAGGAGATCCAGCGCTACGTCGGCAAGTACTGGGACCAGTAAGAGGGCGACTCCATGGGCGCAAGAGTCATCAGCGCCGGAATGACTGGCTCAAGGCCCATGCGGGCGCTTCTTGGATGCCCGAACGGCCGGCCTTCCACTCTTAAGTGCAACCCGAGGTGCAGCCTGAGGCGCGCCTCCATGAGTCGCAGACGGCCTCGTACCCACCCGGGTGCGGGGCCGTTGCGTCTGCGGTGTGGTCCCATAGAGTACTGCGACTAAAGCATAGCGGATCATTCCTTCCATTTATTGAATTAATAGAATCTTTGTTCTAATCTGTGGGTCAGTAGAACGCACGCACCAGATGTGACACTGATTTCAATAGACCGACCGCCGAGCCGTGATGGCGTGACCGCCGACTCGGGCTCGAGACTGGCCAAGCGTAGGATGCGATCCCATGAACGACACCAAGACACTCGACCTGATCTGCCTGGGGCGCGCCGCTGTCGATCTGTACGGCGATCAGATCGGCAGCCGCCTGGAAGACATGAGTGGCTTTGCCAAGTATCTCGGCGGCTCCTCCGCCAATATCGCCTATGGCACCGCTCGCATGGGCCTCAAGTCCGCCATGCTGACCCGAGTGGGCGATGAGCACATGGGACGCTTCGTGCGCGAGGAGCTGGCGCGCGCCGGTGTCGATACCAGTCATGTGGTCACCGACCAGGAGCGCCTCACCGGTCTGGTGATCTTGGGCATCAAGGATCGCGACACCTTCCCGCTGATCTTCTACCGTCATGACTGCGCCGACATGGCCATCGACGCCGGCGACTTCAGCCCTGAGTTCATCGCCTCGAGCCGGGCCCTGCTGATCACCGGTACCCACTTCTCCACCGAGCAGACCTACCAGGCCAGCAAGACCGCCATCGAGTACGCCAAGGCGGCCGGTACCAAGGTGATCCTCGACATCGACTATCGGCCAGTGCTCTGGGGCCTGACTACCCTGGGCGACGGCGAGACCCGTTTCATCTCCGACGAGGGCGTCAGCCGGCACCTGCAGACCATCCTGCCCGATCTGGATCTGGTGGTGGGCACCGAGGAGGAGGTGCATATCGCGGGTGGCAGCACCGATACCATCGCCGCCCTGAAGAAGATCCGTGAGCTCTCCGATGCCACCATCGTGCTCAAGCTTGGCGCCCAGGGCTGCACCGTCCTGGACGGGGCCATTCCCGACAGCGAGGACGACTTCGAGGTGCACACCGGGGTGCGGGTCGAGGTGCTCAACGTGCTGGGCGCCGGCGATGCCTTCATGAGCGGTTTCCTGCGCGGCTGGCTACGCGGCGAGTCCCATGCCCAGAGCTGCGCCTACGCCAACGCCTGCGGCGCCCTGGTGGTGTCCCGCCACGGCTGTGCGCCGGCGATTCCCAGCGCCGAGGAGCTCGACGACTACCTGTCCCGCGCCGAGTCGATCTCGCGCCCGGACCTGGACGCGCGGCTCAACTACCTGCACCGGGTGACCACTCAGCGCACCGCCACCGAGTGGAAGGACCTGTGCATCCTGGCCTTCGACCATCGCAAGCAGCTCTTCGATATGGCCCGCGAGGCGGGCGCCGATCCGGCTCGCATCCACACCCTCAAGCGCTTGCTGGTCCAGGCCACCGAGCGTGGCAGCCAGCAGCTGGGCGCGAGCCAGGTGGGTGTGCTGATCGACGACACCTACGGCCAGGACGCCCTCAATGACGTCACCGGTCGCGGCTGGTGGATCGGCCGCCCCGTGGAGCTGCCCAGCTCGCGCCCCATCGAGCTGGAGGGCGGCCGCAGCATCGGCTCGCGACTCAAGAGCTGGCCGCGCGAGCATATCGTCAAGTGCCTGGTGTTCTACCATCCACAGGAGCAGGTCGAGCTGCGCCGCACCCAGGAGCGCCAGGTGGTGGAGCTCTACCGCGCCTGCTGTGCCTCGGGGCACGAGCTGTTGCTGGAGGTGATTCCGCCCCGCGACCTGGTCAGCGACGACGACACCTATCTCAACGCCATGCAGCGCTTCTACAACCTGGGCGTGCAGCCCGACTGGTGGAAGCTGCCGCCGCAGACGCCGGCCGCTTGGCGGCGCATCGCTGATCTGCTCGCTGAGCGTGCCCCCCACTGCCGCGGCGTGGTGATGCTGGGCCTGGATGCGCCGGCCGAGGAGCTCAAGAAGGGCATCATGGACAGCGCCGGCGCCGAGGCCTGCAAGGGCTTCGCCGTGGGCCGCACCATCTTCGGCGAGCCGAGCCGCAGGTGGCTGCGTGGCGACTACGACGACGAGCAGCTGATCGAGGCCGTGAAGGCCAACTATCTCGAGCTGGTGGAAACCTGGCAGGCGCGCCAGCGCGACGCTGCCTGACCCTTCTGGACTCCTGATCAAGGGCAAATGACCATGACTACCATCCGACTCACCATGGCCCAGGCCGTCGTTCGCTACATGATGGCCCAGAAGGTCGAACTCGACGGCGCGATCGAGCCGCTGTTCCCCGGGGTCTGGGCGATCTTCGGTCACGGCAACGTGGCCGGCCTGGGCGAGGCGCTCTACCAGGCACGGGAGACCCTGCCCACCTACCGCGCCCACAACGAGCAGGGCATGGCCCATGCGGCCATCGCCTATGCCAAGACCCTGAATCGGCGCCAGGTGATGGCCTGCACCGCCTCGGCGGGGCCGGGCTCCACCAACATGGTCACCGCCGCCGCGGTGGCCCATGTGAACCGCCTGCCGGTGCTCTTCCTACCGGGCGACACCTTCGCCACCCGCCTGCCCGACCCGGTACTGCAGCAGGTGGAGAACTTCCACGACCACACTCTGACCTCCAACGACTGCTTCAAGCCGGTGAGCCGCTTCTTCGACCGCATCACCCGTCCCGAGCAGTTGCTCACCTCGCTGCCCCAGGCGGTGCGGGTGCTCACCGACCCGGTGGAGTGCGGCCCGGTGACTCTGGCGCTGCCCCAGGACGTGCAGACTATGGCCTTCGATTATCCCGAGCACTTCTTCGCCGAGGGGGTGCACCGGCTGCGCCGCCAGGCCGCCGACCGCCGGGAGCTCGAGGACGCCATCGCCCTGATCCGTCGGGCCAGGAAACCGCTAGTGATCGCCGGGGGCGGGGCGCATTACTCGGGTGCCCTGGCGGAGCTCGACGCCTTCGTCTCCCGCTATCACCTGCCGGTGGGCGAGACCCAGGCCGGCAAGGGCGCGCTGCCGTGGGATCACGAGCAGAACCTGGGCACCATCGGCGTCACCGGCGGGGCGGCGGCCAATGCGCTGGCCGCCGAGGCCGACCTGATCATCGCCGTGGGCACCCGCCTGGGCGACTTCGCCTCCGGCTCCCGGGCCTTGATCAATCCCGAGGCCAGGCTCTTGAGCATCAACGTGGCTTCCTTCGACGCGATCAAGCACAAGGGCCAGGCGCTGGTGGGCGATGCCAAGCTCAGCCTGCCGGAGCTCAGCGCCGGCCTCGTGGGCTGGCACCCCGAGGGCGCCTGGATCGAGCAGGCCGCCGAGCTGCGTGCCGACTGGAACCGCACCGTGGAGCGCGTCACCGCCGACCGCGGCAGCGACCTGCCCTGTGACGCCGAGGTGGTGGGCGCCGTCAACCGTGCCGCCGGCGAGCGTGACATCGTGGTGTGTGCCGCCGGCGGCCTGCCGGGTGCACTGCAGAAGCTGTGGCGCACCCGCTTCCACCGCGGCTACCACATGGAGTACGGCTACTCCTGCATGGGCTATGAGCTGGCCGGCGGCCTGGGCGCCAAGATGGCCATGCCCGACTCCGAGGTCTTCGTCATGGTGGGCGACGGCTCCTACCTGATGCTCAACTCCGAGATCGCCACCTCGGTGATGCTGGGCCACAAGATCATCGCCGTGGTGCTAGACAACCGCGGCTACGGTTGCATCCACCGCCTGCAGCAGTTCTGCGGCGGCCCCGGCTTCAACAACCTGCTCGACGACTGCCTGACCGTGGAGGGCGGCGCCCCCAAGACGGACTTCGCCGCCCACGCCGTGGCCCTGGGGGCGAAGTCCGAAAGCGTTCGCACCATCGGCGAACTGGAGGCGGCGCTCGAACGCGCCAAGGTGTCCGACATCAGCTACGTGATCGCCATCGACACCGACCCCCTGGCCGATACCCAGGAGGGCGGCGCCTGGTGGGACGTGGCCGTGCCGGAAGTCTCCCCGCGCGCCGAGGTCAACGAGGCGCGCAGGCGCTACGAAAGCTACAAGGCGCGGCAGTTCAAGAATCTCTAATCCTCGATCACGACGACCGATTTCAGGAGTTCGCCATGAGCGTAAGACTCGGCATCAACCCGCTGACCTGGACCAACGACGACATGCCATCGCTCGGCGGCGACACACCGCTCGAGGTCTGCCTGGCGGAAGGCAAGCAGGCCGGCTTTTCGGGCTTCGAACTGGGCCACAAGTTTCCCCGCGACCCGGCGGTGCTGGGGCCGATCCTGGAAAGCCATGGCCTGGCGCTGGTCTCCGGCTGGTACAGCAGCGAGCTGCTGACCCGCAGCGCCGAGGAGGAGATCGAGGCGCTCAAGCCGCACCTGCACCTGCTCAAGTCGCTGGGCGCCACGGCGATGGTGTTCTGCGAGGTCACCCACTGCGTGCACGGCCAGCGCGACGTGCCGCTCTCCCACAGCCCGACCATGAGCGAGGCGAAGTGGCAGCGCTTCCTGCCGCGCCTCAATGAGGTGGCCGACTACTGCCAGGAGCAGGGCGTGCAGATCGCCTATCACCACCACCTGGGCACGGTGATCGAGACCGAGGAGGAGATCGACCGGCTGATGGCCGGCACCAGGCCCTCCGTGGGCCTGCTGCTCGACTCCGGCCACCTGGTGGGCGCCGGCGGCGATCCCCTCGCCGTCCAGCAGAAGTACGCCGAGCGCATCAACCACGTGCACTGCAAGGACATCCGCCGCGAGGTGCTGGCCGACGTCCGCAACCGCGACCTCAGCTTCCTGGAAGGCGTACTCAACGGCATGTTCACCGTGCCGGGCGATGGCTACATCGACTACACCAGTCTGTTCAGGCAGCTCGCGGCCAGCGACTACGCGGGCTGGCTGGTGGTCGAGGCGGAGCAGGACCCCGCCGTGGCCCATCCGCTGACCTATGCGCGCCTGGGCCGCGACAACCTCAAGCGCTTCTGTGCCGAGGCCGGCCTGACGGTCACCGAATAATCAGTTTCATAACCTAACGAGGAGCCCCCATGAGCATGCTGGGCAACTACATCAACGGCCAGGCGGTGGCCAGCCAGAGCGGCCGCACCGCACCCGTCTACAACCCCGCCACCGGCGCGCAGCGCCTGCAGGTGGCGCTCTCCTCGGCCGACGAGACCCGCGAAGCGGTGCGCATCGCCCATGAGGCCTTCGCCGCCTGGGCGAAGGTCAGCCCGCTGAAGCGTTCGCGCATCCTGTTCCGGTTCAAGGCGCTGGTCGAGGCGCACGCCGACGAGCTGGCGCGGCTGATCGCCAGCGAGCACGGCAAGGTGTTCTCCGACGCCAAGGGCGAGGTGACCCGCGGCCTGGAGGTGGTCGAGTTCGCCTGCGGCATCCCGCACCTGCAGAAGGGCGAGCACTCCATGAACGTCGGCACCGGGGTGGACAGCTACTCCCTGATGCAGCCGCTGGGTGTGTGCGCCGGCATCTCGCCGTTCAACTTCCCGGCCATGGTGCCGATGTGGATGTTCCCCATCGCGCTCGCCTGCGGCAACACCTTCGTCATGAAGCCCTCCGAGAAGGACCCCTCCACGCCGATGCGCCTGGCCGAGCTGCTCCGGGAGGCCGGTCTGCCCGACGGTGTGTTCAACGTGGTCAACGGCGACAAGGAGGCCGTCGACGTGCTGCTCACCGACGAGCGGGTCCAGGCGGTGAGCTTCGTCGGCTCCACCCCCATCGCCGAGTACATCTACGCCACGGCATCGAGCCACGGCAAGCGCGTCCAGGCCCTGGGCGGCGCCAAGAACCATATGGTGATCATGCCCGACGCCGATCTCGACCAGGCCGTGGGGGCGCTGATGGGTGCCGCCTACGGCTCCGCCGGCGAGCGCTGCATGGCCATTTCCGTGGCGGTGCCGGTGGGGGAAGAGACCGCCCAGCGTCTGCGCGAGAAGCTCATCGGTGAGCTGGCCAAGCTCAGGGTTGGCCCCGGGCTGGTGGATGGCCCCGACAACGACATGGGCCCGCTGATCACCCGCGAGCACCTGGAGAAGGTCAAGGGCTATATCCAGGCCGGCGTGGATGAGGGCGCCGAACTGGTAGTCGACGGCCGCGAGGCACGCATCGAGGGCGCCGGCGACGGCTACTTCCTCGGTGGCTCCCTGTTCGATCACGTCAAGCCGGGCATGCGCATCCACAGCGAGGAGATCTTCGGTCCGGTGCTGGCGATTGCCCGGGCGGTGAGCTTCGACGAGGCCGTGGCGATGATCAATGCACACGAGTACGGCAACGGCACCGCCATCTTCACTCGCGATGGCGACGCCGCCCGCCAGTTCGTCGAGCAGATCCAGGTCGGCATGGTTGGCGTCAACGTGCCGATCCCGGTGCCCATGGCCTTCCACAGCTTCGGTGGCTGGAAGCGCTCGCTGTTCGGCCCGCTGCACATGCACGGCCCCGACGGCGTGCGCTTCTACACCCGCATGAAGACCGTCACCCAGCGCTGGCCCAGCGGCATCCGCGAAGAGACCAACCACTTCACCATGCCGACCCATTGATCCGAGCCCGCGAAGCGGGACACCAGTGACAGCGTACGCCGGGGCCTGGGCTCCGCCGTTCTCATCTGACCGGATCGTCGGCACCGAAGGCGTGTGTTGGCTTGAGCACTGCGCTCGCTCGGCGGATGCCGGTGCCGTCTGGGTCGATTACGAGTCATAGAGATCCGATAACGAGAGTAATGACAATGAGACTTTCCATTTGTACCGATGTGATGGGCGATCTCTCCTTCACCGAAATGCTCGACAAATGCGTGGCGTTGGGCGTCGAGGGTATTGAGATGACCGGTGGTGGCTGGTCGCCGGCGCCCCATTTCCGGGCCGATGAACTGCTGGCCGACAAGGGCTTGCTGAGGTCCAGGCTCAAGGAGATCGAGGTCCGTGGTCTGGAGATCGCCGCGCTCAACTGCTCGGGCAACCCGCTCGATCCCGGCGCGCTCGGCGAGCGTCACCGCAAGGAGATCGAGCAGACCATCCGCCTGGCCGGTGAAATCGGCGTGACGAAGATCGTTACTATGTCCGGTCTGCCCCCTGCCGCGCCGGGCGACATGGTCCCGAATTGGCTCGTCTACACCAAGAGCTGGCCCGATGAGATGCCCGAACGCGACCGCTACCAGTGGGAGGAGTGCGCCTTCCCCTATTGGCACGGACTGGTCCGGCTCGCCGAGGAAGTGGGTGTCGAGAAATACGCGCTGGAGAACTTCTCCGCCATGCTGGTGTGGAACCCCGAGACCCTGTTCCGCCTGCGCGACGAAGTGGGACCGAAGGTCGGCATGAACCTCGACCCGTCGCATCTGTTCTGGAAAGGCGCCTGCCCCATCGCCGGAGCCCGAGCCCTGGGTGAGGCGATCCACCATTGCCATGGAAAGGACACCCGCATTGAGCGCGGCTTGGCCGATGTGAACGGCCTGCTCGAACTGAAGGAGGTCACCGACGTGGCCAACCGCGCGTGGAACTACGTCGCCGTCGGTGCCGGTCACGACCTGCAGTGGTGGAAGGAGTTCTTCTCCGTCGTGCGCATGGCTGGCTACAACGACTGGATCAGCCTCGAGATGGAGGACTTCACCATGTCCACCGAGGCAGGTATCCAGTCCTCCGTCGAGGCTCTGCAGCAGACTATCAGCCGTTAGCGATTCGTAGCAGCGCCGGGCCAGCCAGGTACTGACAGAGGGCTCGGCGCTGCCTTGCTTGGGAAGGCTTGTTGGAAGGGATGGAACAGCAATTCCATTTATACCAAAGTATAGAATATATGATTTGCATTCTGTAAGTATGGAATCTACATTTCATAGTGCGGTCTTGTTCATCGGCATGGTCAGGTATATCAACAACCACCTGTGCCGAAGGCAGTGCTGCACGACTTGGCGGACATCACTACAAAGAGGAAAACAACATGAAATGGCTCACACCGCTCAAGATGGGGGTGCTGGCATTAGGCCTGACCCTGACCACCTCGGCAGCCATCGCCCAGGAGGAGAATGAATACCGTTTCGTCATGGTTTCCCACATCGGGTCCAATGACCCAAACATGAGATGGCTCACCATCGCAATGGATGAGTTTGAGAAGAAATATCCCAACGTCAGCCTGGATTATGTTTCTTCCAACCAGTATTCCGTTCAGGAACTGGTGCGCTTGCTGGATCAGACCATCGCTTCCCGTCCCGACGGTATCGCCGTGCCCATCGTCAGCCGCGATGCCCTGGAGGGGCCGATTCGCCGGGCGATCGATCAGGGCATTCCCGTTGTTGCTTTCAATATTCCCGATAATCGCTCTCAGGAAGAGCGCATCCCCTATCTGACCTATGTCGGTGGCGATGAGTACCTCACCGGCTACATGACGGGGCAATATGCCATTGAGAAGGCGGAAGCCGGGGAAGTACCGATGCCGGAGCATGTGGTCTGCGCGATGATCGCCGCGGAACACGAAGGCTTGCGTGAGCGCTGCCGTGGCATCGAGGAGGCCGTAGCAGAAGTGGGGGCGACCACGGAGTATCTCTTCACCGGTGCCGATCCTTCCACCTTCCGTAGCAATCTGCGCTCCTACCTTTCCGCCAACCCACAGTCCAACTACATTCTTAACATGGGGGATTTCACTGCTCCCTGGTCCTGGCAGGTTGCCAATGAACTTGACATGAATCCGGATGTTAACCAAGAAGGCATGACCATCCTCGCCGTCGGTATCGGGCCCATTGGCCTTTCAGGGCTCAAGAACAATCACTTGCTGGTTGCCAGTGAACAAGGTTTCTGGCTTCAGGGGTATATACCGTTCGAATGGCTCTACTGGCACCACGAACTCGGCTATGAGCCCCAGTCGGACATCATCACCGGCCCGATCATGGTCGACAGGGACAATATCGACAAGTTCGACCCGCTGTCCAAGGCGGTCTTCGGCGCAGGCTCAGAGGACGACTCAGCCTGGCAATAAGGGGATCACCCGGCCTGGCGCAGTAGGCAATGGGTCGACTCGCCAGGCCAAAGAGCCGGAGACAGGGAGGTCCGGCTCAATCGACTATTCCTGGTTGAACCGGAAGAAAACATTATGACTCTATCGACTAGAATTTTTGCGCGTCGCCCAGACTTCGGGGCCATTATTGGTGTCGCCCTGCTGTTCGTGGTGTTTTCTCTCATCGATTTTTCCGGATGGTGGTCAGGTAGAACTCTGGGCAATATCCTGCAGTTTACCGCCATTCTCGGCTGTATCGCCATTGGCCAGGCTATAGTGATCATGGTCAAGGAGATCGATCTCTCGGTAGGATCCGTCTATGGCCTGACCGGTATCGCCTACATTACTCTGGAGGCGGACCTTGGCATTCCAGGCGCCATGCTGGCGGCAATGACCATTGCCGGGAGCATCGGCTTCCTTCAGGCGATGGCCGTCATCAAAGGCAAGATCCCTTCGATGATCGTCACCCTGGGGGGGCTCTTTGCCGCGCGTGGCCTGATCTATGTATGGACGGGAGGCTCGGTCCGCACCATGCCGGCCGACTCCCGTGCCCATTGGTTGAATCAGCTGTTCGGTGGTGAACTGTTCGGAATTGATGCCGCTATCCTCTGGCTGGCTCTGCTGATCGTGCTTCTGTCGCTGGTGGTATGGCGCACCAAGTTCGGCAATCGCCTGCTGGCAACGGGTGGTGATGAAAACACCGCACTCAGCCAAGGCATCCGCACCGACCGCGTCAAGACAGTAGCCTTCGTGCTCTGCTCACTGCTAGCCGGTTTCGCTGCCATTCTGACCTTGGCAGATGATCCTCGGACGCATGTCACCCTGGGCGATCTCATGGAGCTGGAAGCCATTGCTGCGGCCGTGATAGGAGGTTGCCTGCTCACGGGTGGTCGCGGCTCACTGCTCGGCGCCGTGCTGGGTGCCTTCATTATCACTAGTGTGCGTTACCAGATGATCAGCCTGGGGGCGCCCGCTTCCTGGTACATCACCTTCGTCGGCCTCGTGGTTATCGCTGCCCTCATCTTCAACCAGTTCCTGGCCCGTTGGGCCACTAAACAGGCCTGAGGAGAATCATCATGTCCGTAGCCGCCATCAAGAAATCTCCGCTAATCGAAGTGCGTAATCTCAACTTGCACTTCGGTGCTTTCCATGCGCTCAAGAATGTCTCGGTATCCTTCGAGGCAGGGCAGCTGATCGGCCTGGTAGGTGACAACGGTGCGGGAAAGACCACCCTGATTAAGGTGCTCTCCGGCATTCACAAGCCTAATAGTGGAGAAGTCTATTTCGATGGAGAGAAGGTCAGGGAGTTCCATCCCAAGCTGGCCATAAAGTTCGGAATAGAGACACTTCAACAAAGTGTTGGTCTGTGTGACAACCTGTCGATCGCCCGTAATTTCTACTTGGGGCGGGAGCCTATCAAGCGCTGGTTTGGTATTCCCTTCCTCGATTTCAAGAAGATGCGTGAGGCCAGCACCAAGGTCATTCGTACCTTCGGACTGCGTGACAACGTCAGCGCCGATGATCTAGTCGAGATGCTCTCCGGTGGCGAGCGACAGTCGATCAAGATTGGCCGGGCTGTCGAGTTCAAGAACCGGGTCGTGATCATGGACGAACCCACCAATCACCTCTCGGTCCGTGAGCGCGAGCATGTCAACGAACTGGCCCAGCAGATGCGGGATCAAGGCTTGCTGGTGATCTATATCACCCATGATATCCACCAAGTCCATAAACTTGCCGATCGTATCGTTATCATGGAAAACGGTGAGAAGGTCACGGATGTCGCCAAGCACGAGATGACCGCCGATGAGCTTGAAGAGGTCATTCGTTGCGGTGGTCGGGTTGTCGAAAAAGCCAGCGAGGTAGCGCCGTCATGATGGGACTCTCGATTCGTCAACTGGTCCGCCAGCACAGCGAAATTGGTATCATCCTAATCGCTATCCTGCTGGTCATGTTCTTCTCAACCACCTCCTTTGACAGATGGGCCACGGCCTACAATCTGGCGTCGATTGCCCAGATTACCGCCACCCTGGGATTGTTGGCATTGGGTGCTTCCCTGGTTATGGGGACCGGCGAGATTGATATCTCGGTCGGCTCAACCTTCGGTATCGGCGCCTTGGTCTATCTGGGCACAGTGGCAACGATCGGCCCGCTTCCGGCCATGCTCCTGGCGGCAGCGGCGGGTGCTGCCATCGGTTTGTTCAATGGGTTCATCGTCACCCGTTTTGGTGTCTCCTCGCTGTTGCTCACCCTGAGTACCCTACTGGTATTCCGGGGTGTCGCGGTGGCGTTGACCGATGGATTTTCGTTCTCCGTGCCCTACGGCGAACGTTCCGGGTTCCTTTACCAGCTGTTCGGTGGCGGAGACTTCCTGGGGGTGAATACCGGCTTCTGGTGGTTGATCCTTGGATTGGCCGTCCTGATGGTCTTCCTCTATGCCACCCCGGGAGGCAGCCGCCTGCTGGCTGTCGGCGGGTCGGCCGAGTCGGCTCGCTCACGAGGTATCCGCGTGACTCGGGTAAAGGTGAGGGCTTTCATCATCTGTGGCGTGCTGGCCGCGCTGGCTGGCACCCTGGAAGGCGGCAAGCTGGGCTTCGCCGATGGTGGCATGGGCCGCTTGATGGAGTTGCAAGCGATCGCCGCTTGTGTGCTGGGTGGCTGTGCGCTGCTGGGCGGCCGGGTCTCGCTGGTTGGAGTGGTGGTCGGCGCCTTCGTGCTGTCCGCTATTCAGAGCTACCTGGTCGTCAATGGTGTGCGTCCTCAGTGGTTCATGCTATTGCTGGGGGTGATCGTGGTGGCCGCGGCGATCAGTGACCGACATTTGCGCGATTGGGCCTTGCGCAGCCGATAAATAAATCGGATCAGTGAGTCAACCAGGAAGTACAAGGAGCTTCATCATGACACTGAGAATCGGCGTAATCGGCACGGGTGCCATCGGCCGGGAACATATTCACCGGATCACCCATAAGCTAAAGGGCGCCCAGGTGGTGGCGGTCAACGATGTCAACACCGAGCAGGCCCAGGGCGTGGTCCGGGCTCTTGATCTCGAGGCCAAGGTCTATACCACCGGCGCGGAGGTCATCCAGGCGGCCGACGTTGATGCGGTGATTGTCACCTCTTGGGGGCCAACTCATGAAGAGTTCGTACTGGCGTCCATCGCTGCTGGCAAGCCAGTATTCTGTGAAAAACCCCTGGCCGTGACCGCAGAAGGGTGTCGACAGATCGTTGAGGCCGAGATGGCCGCGGGGCGCAAGTTGGTTCAAGTCGGTTTCATGCGTCGCTTCGACTACGCCTATCGTCAGCTCAAGTGCGTGCTGGAAGCCGATACCATTGGCGCCCCGCTGATCCTCAACTGCGTCCATCGCAACCCGGAGGCACCTGGATTCAGCGGCGACATGGCACTGACCGACTCCTGCGTGCATGAATTCGACGTCTTGCGCTGGCTGCTGGCTGACGACTATATCTCCGCTCAGGTGATCCAGCCGCGCAGGACTCGACTCTGCGACGATGATAGCCTGCAGGACCCGCATGTCATCCTATTGCGGACCCGCCAAGGGGTGCATATCTCCATCGAGAGTTTTGTCAACTGCCAATATGGCTACGACATTCAATGTCAGGTAGTCGGGGAAACGGGGACCGCCAATCTTCCCGAACCGGCCAGCGTGCCGGTCCGCCGCGAAGCCAAGTTGTCCTTTGACATTCTAGTCAGTTGGAAAGACCGCTTCATCGATGCCTTCGACGTCGAGTTTCAGGAGTGGATCGATGCCACCACCCGCGGTGAGATGACAGGCCCCAGTGCCTGGGACGGTTATGTGGTGGCCATGACCAGCGATGCCTGCGTCAAGGCCAAGCACTCCGGCCAGATCGAGCCGATTGAGCTTCCCGAGTGCCCTGACTTTTATACCAACTGATGGCTAACTCGATAGCAACCGCACCGCTACCTTAACCTCCGGGGTCCTAAAGGGATCCAGCGTCGTCGTGTGCTCGACCCATGGTATTTCACCGCCGTGAGTTGCCTGCTGGTGATCCTGGGCGTGGCCGGCTGGGTCTGGTTCAACGGTGCAGATGCCGTCGCCCACCCCGGCAGCTTCCAACTGCTGATCGTGGTGCGACGGTGGTCTATTTCATCTCGGCCAGCCTGTGGATGAAACACCGCCGCCAACCACGCGGTGCCTGAACCTCCTGGCATGGATCCACCTTGATGAGTGGCCCGGCCCACGATGGTGGGCCGGTCATCCCTTGCTGCATTCCTGATCAGGTGCGATGCCTTTTGCCCCCCATCGCTTGCCTTGACTACGCTGAGAAAGTACATCCATGGATTGGGAGGTATGACATGAAACGTTATGGATTGCGTAGTCTGGCGATGGTCTTTGCTGCTCATTGATGCTGGCCTTGGCCGGTTGTGGCACCAGTACCGGTGAACGTGCTGCCAGCGGTGCCGGCGTCGGGGCCGCGGTGGGCGGTGCCGCGGGTGCCGCCACGGGAGGCAGCGTGGTACGCGGTGCGGCGATCGGCGCCGGGGCGGGTGCCGTGACCGGAGCGGCCACCGACGAGGACGATATCGACCTCGACGATTGATCCGCCCACCAGCACGACAGAGCCGAACAGGCCGCGCCTGCCCATGAGCAGGCGCGGTTCTTTCCCTTCTAGCGTCCTTCCGGTATGTGCCAGGTCTCCGAACACTCCCGGCTATGAAACAGCCGCTGTGCCGTGTCACGGTTACGCCGCTCGGCGAGAATCTCGCGGTTCCCGCTGAGCGCCTCCACCAGGGGCTCGGTGGGGTGGCGCACGGTGAGCAGCGTCAGGTCGTCGTGGCGCTCGAGGGCATAGTCGGCGGCCAGCGCCTCGACCAGCGGCTCGAGGCGCGTCGGGTGCGCGTCGAGGCAGAGCGACAGGCGCGTGGCGCCGCTGTCGATCAGGTTGGCGTGCACGCCGGCCTCGACGAGGCGGCCGAGGATGTCGTGCTGCCTGGCCTCGTCCATGAACGAGAAGTCCCGGGGGCGGAGCTCCAGCAGCGCCTGCTCCTCGGCGAGGATGAAGGCCGGCGTGGCGGCACTCGCCCCCTCGGCCGAGATGACGCTGGGCGGGGCACCGAGCTCCTCGAAGGAGCGGACCTTCAGCGGGATGCCCTGCTCCCGCAGCGGGGCCAGCGTCTTGGGGTGGATCACCTTGGCGCCGTGCCAGGCCAGTTCGATGGCCTCGTCGTAGGAGAGCCGCTGCAGCTGCACGGCGTTGTCGAAGCGGCGCGGGTCGGCGTTGAACAGCCCCGGTACGTCCTTCCAGATCACCAGCTCCCCGGCCCCGAGGCAGTGGGCGAAAATCGCCGCGCTGAAGTCCGAGCCTTCCCGGCCGAGGGTCGTCGAGACCCCGTCGGGGGTGCCGCCGATAAAGCCCTGGGTGATCAACAGTCGTCCACTGCCGAGGTCCAGTGAGCGCACTTTTGCACCGGTGGCCTGCCAGTCGATATTGGCGGCCTGGTGGTGGGCGTCGGTGACGATCAGCTCCCGGGCGTCGTGCCAGTCGGTGGCGGTGCCGCTCGCGTTGAGCCAGGCGGCCACGATGGTGGTGGACAGCAGTTCGCCGAAGCAGATCGTCTGATCGTAGTGGAAGGGGCGCGGCTCCCGCCGGTGCGTCCGATGGCGATGGTCGAGCTCCTCGAACAGCGCCTCGACCCGCTCGGCGACGGTGGCTTTCCGGTCGCCGAACAGGGCGTCGACGGTGGCCAGGTGAGCGCTGCGCAGCTCGTCGAGTCGGCTGCGGTAGTCCCGGTCATCGTCGCTGCGCGCGGCGGCGAGCAGCGCCTCCAGGGCGTTGGTGGTCTTGCCCATGGCCGAGACCACGACCACCAGCGGGCGCTCCCGGGTGGTCGCCAGCACTTCGCCCAGGTGGCGGATGGCCGCGGCGTCCTGGATCGAGGCGCCGCCGAACTTGTAGACCGTGGTCATTCCCGGCTCTCCCTGTCTGTCGAGGTTGCAATGGGCACCATGCGGCAAATCCGGGCCAGGGAGAAGGGGGGGTGGTGGGAGAGGGAAAATGCGTGGCACAGGAACGAAAGAAGCACCCGCGGGTGCTTCCTTCGTCATGGCGCCTCGCGCTCAGCTCAGCCGCTGCATGTAGTCCACGTAGCCGAAGGTCCTGACCGTGCGTACCTCGCGGCTCGCCTCGTCGATGCGGCAGATCGACGGCAGGCGGATGCCATTGAAGGTGGTGGTCTTGACCATGGTGTAGTGGGCCATGTCGGTGAACACCAGGCGGTCGCCGATGGCCAGCGGCGCATCGAAGGAGTACTCGCCCACCACGTCGCCGGCGAGGCAGGTCAGGCCGCCCAGCCGATAGCTGTGGGCCTTCTCGCCCGGTTCGCCGGCGCCGATGATCTCCGGCCGGTAGGGCATCTCCAGCACGTCCGGCATGTGCGCCGTGGCCGAGGTGTCGAGGATGGCGATGGGGCCGCCGTTCTCGACGATGTCCAGCACCGTGCACACCAGATAGCCGGTGTTCAGCGCGATCGCCTCGCCGGGCTCCAGGTAGACCGTGAGGTGCGGATGGCGCGCCTTGAAGTCGCGGACCACCCGCACCAGCCGCGCCACGTCGTAGTCGGAGCGGGTGATATGGTGGCCGCCGCCGAAGTTCATCCACTGCATGCCGGCGAGGTAGTGGCCGAACTTCGCCTCGAAGGCTTCCAGGGTATGTTCGAGGGCATCGCTGTTCTGCTCGCACAGGGTATGGAAGTGCAGCCCCTCGAGCCCCGCCAGATCCTCCGGTGCGAGGTCCGCGGCCCGGGTGCCGAGCCGCGAGCCGGGGGCGCAGGGATCATAGAGCGGCACCGCGCCGGTGGAGTGCTCCGGATTGACCCGCAACCCGCAGGAGACCCGGCGCGGCGCCGCCGCGACGGTGTCGCGGAAGCGCCGCCACTGGCCCGGCGAATTGAAGCTGAGGTGGTCCGCGTAGCGCAGCACCACCTCCATCTCCGGCTCGGTGAAGGCCGGCGAGTAGACGTGCACCTCGCCGCCGAAGGTCTCGGCGCCGAGGCGTGCCTCGTCCTGGCCGCTGGAGGTGGTCCCCACCAGGTACTCGCGGATCATGGGGAAGCAGTCCCACATGGCGAAGCCCTTGAGCGCCAGCAGGATGCGGGCCCCGCTGAGCTCCTGGACCTCGCCGAGGAGCTCCAGGTTCTTGCGCAGCAGGGCGTCGTCCACCACATAGGCCGGCGACGGGCAGGCGTGGATATCGAAGGTGAGGGGGGTCATCCCAGCAGGTCCACCTCGGGGTCGAGCTCGACCATCTGCCACGGCAGGCCCATGTCGCCGATGCGTGCCATGAAGGGGTCGGGGTCGAGCTGTTCGACGTTGAACACGCCCTCGCCCTTCCAGATCCCTTCCAGCATCAGCATGGCGCCGGTCACTGCGGGCACGCCGGTGGTATAGGAGATCGCCTGGGACTGCACCTCCCGGTAGCACGCCTCGTGGTCGCAGATGTTGTAGATGTACACCTTGCGCCGCTTGCCGTCCTTGATGCCGTCGAGGATCACGCCGATGTTGGTCTTGCCCTTGGTGCGCGGGCCGAGCGACGCCGGGTCGGGCAGCACCGCCTTGAGGAACTGCAGCGGCGTGACCTGGCGACCCTCGAACTCGATCGGCTCGATGCTGGTCATGCCGACGTTCTCGAGCACCTTGAGGTGGGTGATGTACTTCTCGGAGAAGGTCATCCAGAAGCGGATGCGCTCCAGCCCCTTGATGTTCCGCGACAGCGACTCGAGCTCCTCGTGGTAGAGCAGGTAGAGGTCCTTCTCGCCGATGCCGTCGAAGTCGAAGGTGCGCTTCTCGGCCAGCGGCGCGGTCTCCTTCCACTCGCCCTTCTCCCAGTAGCGGCCATTCGCGGTGATCTCGCGGATGTTGATCTCGGGATTGAAGTTGGTGGCGAAGGGGTAGCCGTGGTCGCCGCCGTTGGCGTCCAGGATGTCGATGCGATGGATCTCGTCGAACAGGTTCTTCTGGCCATAGGCGCAGTAGATGTTGGTCATGCCCGGGTCGAAACCGCAGCCCAGGGTGGCCATGTTACCGGCGCGGGCGTAGCGCTCCTGGAAGGCCCACTGCTCCTTGTACTCGAACTTGGCCTCGTCGGGGTGCTCGTAGTTGGCGGTGTCGAGGTAGGGCACGCCGGTGCGCAAGCACGCCTCCATGATGGTCAGGTCCTGATAGGGCAGGGCCACGTGGATCAGCACGTCCGGCTTGAACGACTCGATCAGCGCAACGAGGTCATCGACGTTATCGGCGTCCACCTGGGCGGTCTGGATGGAACGGTCCAGCTGGGCCGCGATGGCCTTGCACTTCGCTTCGTTGCGGCTGGCCAGCATGATCTCATTGAAGAC
The DNA here is from genome assembly GCF_002879645.1 of Halomonas heilongjiangensis. Lineage (GTDB taxonomy): Bacteria > Pseudomonadota > Gammaproteobacteria > Pseudomonadales > Halomonadaceae > Halomonas > Halomonas heilongjiangensis. Next base: position 27,249 of record NZ_PNRE01000064.1, read on the forward strand.
CTCGGGATGCTGGGCGCACTTGTGGGTGACGACACCGCCGACGCCGCCGGCGCCGATAATCAGGACTTTGCTCATGGGTTCGAATCCAGATCGGGAAATGTCAACAGTGGTAGGGTCTTATCGGTAGTGGGCCGCCACAGCGCACCCCGACCCGATGCCACCCCGGTCTTGGCCTCGCCCGGCACCCTAGAGGCCGACGAGAGGGCGCAGATAATGGCCCCCCCTGAGGCTGCTATCAAGTGCTTTTCGCGTCAAGGCTAAGACGAAAGTTCGGGGGGAGGGGCGTCGGTTGCCGGGCCGTCCCGACGACGAGGCGTCCATCGCCCTCGGGTGGGTGCCCGGTGAGGCCGCCAGGAACGAAAAAAGCACCCGTAGGTGCTTGATTCGTCGACTTGATTGGTGGAGGCGGCGGGAATTGAACCCGCGTCCGCCAGCACTCGCCCATTGGCTCTACATGCTTAGTTCCGTCGTTTGATTTAACGCTACTGGCTCCGACGGGCAGGATCCAGCGACGCGATTCCTCGTCAAGTTTAGCGATTGGCGAGAGGACACCACCAACCGCGATCCCATCAGTCTTGGCTCATATCCCGTCGGCGATGAATGGGCACATCGCGTTCGGGCCGGACTAGAAGCTAACAGCGTTTAAGCTGCCAGCGCGCCCTGAGCGTAGTTGTCGTCGTTTGCGACTATTTAGTCATGATGTTGGATTTACGAGATACATCACGCTCTCGGCATGCACCGCAGGGGTTGTCACCGGCGTCGAAACCATGTCGCCCCCATAGCGCCTATCCTATCAGGATGGACGGTCTTGTGACACCTCAGGCCTTGTTTTGTTCACGCATGATGCGCCCCTTCTGCCGCTGCCAGTCGCGGTCCTTCTCGGTGGCCCGCTTGTCGTGCAGCTTCTTGCCCGTCACCAGCGCCAGCTCGCACTTCACCCGGTTGCCCTTCCAGTAGAGCTTGAGCGGCACGCAGGTGTGCCCCTTCTCCTGGGTGCGCGAGAAGACCCGCGCGATTTCCTTGCGGTGCATCAGCAGCTTGCGGGTGCGGGTGGGGTCGGCCACCTCGTGGGTGCTCGCGGTGTTGAGCGGCATGATATGGCTGCCCAGCAGCCAGGCCTCGCCGTCCTTGATCAGGATGTAGGTGTCCGTCAGCTGCGCCTTGCCGGCACGCAGGCTCTTCACTTCCCAACCGGCCAGCACCAGGCCGGCCTCGAAGGTCTCGTCGATGTGGTATTCGAAGCGTGCCTTCTTGTTCAAGGCGATGACGTTGCTGCCGGGCCCCTTGCCCTTGGCGTTCTTGTTGGCCATGAAACCTCGTGTCGTGTTCTGCCGATGTCGGCTCCCCCTCCGACATGGGGGGAAGCGTGATACCATTCAAGGCCCGAAATAACGGCTCATGATACGCCCTGGGCACGGTGAAGTCAGCGGAGAGCTCAATGCCAACGGTCAATCGGTCCGCCATGGTGCGGCATACCCCTCAGGAGATGTTCGACCTGGTCAACGACTTCGAGCGTTATCCGGAGTTCCTGCCCGGGTGCCGTCGCGCACGGTTGATCGAGCGCGACGATTCCCACCTGATCGGCGAGATGACCCTGGGGCGGGCCGGTATCGAGCAGAGCATCGCCACCCGCAACGACCTGATCGAGCCCGATCGCATCGAGATGTCGCTGGTCAGCGGCCCCTTCAAGCGACTGCGCGGTCGCTGGATGTTCATCCCCATGGGAGAGAACGCCTGCAAGGTGAGCCTGGAGATGGAGTTCGAGTTCGCCAGCCGGCTGCTGGGCATGGCCTTCGGCAAGCTCTTCCAGCAGGTGGCCGGCCAGCTGGTGGACTCCTTCACCCGTCGTGCCGATGACATCTATGGCCGCTACTGAGATCGCGGTCGAGGTGGCCTTCGCCCTGCCGGATCGGCAGCGCCTGGTCACCCTCGCCGTGCCGGAAGGCACCACGGCCCGCCAGGCCGTGCGGCTCGCCGGGCTGGAGCGCTATTTCCCCGAACTGCCCGCCGAGACCTTCCTCGACGCCGATCTCGGTATCTTCGGCAAGTCGCTGCGCGACCCCGAGCGCCACGTGCTGTGCACCGGCGATCGCGTCGAGGTCTACCGCCCGCTGGCGATCGACCCCAAGGCGGCGCGTGCCGAGCGCGCCCGCACCAGACGCTGACGCCCCGGACCTGGCCGGGGCGTGTTACCGAACCGTGCTGGCTGGGTCAGAAATCGGACGGTTCGCTGGCCGGCTCGCCGCCCTGGGGAACGGGCGCACCGCCCTGCGGCTGGGGTTGCGGCTGCGGCTCCTGTGCCGGCATGGTATCCAGCGCCTCGGCGCCCTCGGTCTGGGGGCCGATGCCCTCGAGGGGGCGCAGCTCGATGTCGCCACTGAGGTCGCCCTCGCGCTCGACGTTGGCCAGGCGGTCGCCGGCAAAGGTCAGGGTGACGCGGCGGCTGTCCACGCCGCCATAGGCCTCGTCGAGGCGGAACACGTAGTCCCACTGGTTGGCATCGAAGGGGGCCTCCAGCAGCGGGCGACCCATCACACGGATCACCTGATCCCGGCTCATGCCAGGCTGCAGCTGTTCCACCATGTCGGCGGTCACCAGGTTGCCCTGAGGGATGTCGCGCTTGTAGACACCGAAGTAGCTGCAGCCGCTGCTCAGTAGCAGGATGGCCGAGAGGGTGACGATTCCAGTCAACTTTTGCATTTGCGCCTGTTCTTCACTATCGTGGATTCGGTCGATCATACCCGACCCTACCCGATACTGCGAAGAGCGACCATGGCCGACCAGAACCATGAACTACGCAAGGCCGGTCTCAAGGTGACCCTGCCGCGCGTGAAGATCCTGCAGATCCTGGAGAATGCCCCGGGACAGCACCACCTGAGTGCCGAGGACGTCTACAAGGCGTTGCTGGAGGCCGGTGAGGACGTGGGCCTGGCCACCGTCTATCGCGTGCTTACCCAGTTCGAATCGGCCGGCCTGGTGGTTCGCCACAACTTCGACGGCGGCCACGCCCTGTTCGAGCTCTCCCAGGATGAGCACCACGACCACATGGTCTGCCTCGAGAGCGGCGAGATCATCGAATTCTTCGACGAGACCATCGAGCGTCGCCAGCAGGAGATCGCCGAGGAGCACGGCTTCGAGCTCGTCGACCATGCCCTGGTGCTCTATGTGCGCCCCAAGGGCTCCAAGGCGACCCGCCAGGAAGGCATCCACCCGAAGAAGTGATCGCGCGCCGGGTGGCGTGCACTGGCCTGAACATGCACACGGCCCCGATCGACGATCGGGGCCGTGTGCGTTGTGGCGCAGGGTGCGGTCAGTGATGGGCGCGCTGGCTGGCGTCGAGCATCTCCCGGGCGTGGGCCGCCAGGTGGGGAGTCGGTCGGAGGGGTGGCCCTAGTGGTGAGCACCCTGCTGGCTGGCATCAAGCATTTCCCGGGCGTGGGCCAGGGTGCGGTCGGAGAGGCTGACGCCGCCCAGCATACGGGCCAGTTCGCCGACCCGGCCGGCCTCGTCGAGCAGCGCCATGCGGGTCAGGGTGGTGTCGCGTTTCGCCTGCTTCTCGATATGCAGATGGTGGTGGGCCTGGGCGGCCACCTGGGGCAGGTGGGTGACGGTCAGCACCTGGCCCTGCTCGCCCAGCCGCCGCAGCAGCTGGCCGACGATCTCGGCGGTGGCGCCCGAGACCCCCACGTCCACCTCGTCGAACACCAGGCAGGGGATGGTCGAGTGGCGCGCCGCCACCACCTGGATCGCCAGGCTGATACGTGACAGCTCGCCGCCCGAGGCCACCTTGGCCAGTGGCCGCGGTGGCTGGCCGGGGTTGGCGCTGATCACGAAGCGCACGCTCTCCAGGCCCTCCGCGGCCGGGGTGTCGCGAGCCTCCACCTCCACCGCGAAGCGTGCCTTGTCCATGGCCAGGAAGGCGAGCTGCTCCTGCACCGCCTTGCCGAAGCGCACGGCCGCCCGGCGTCGTGCCTCGCCCACGCCGCGGGCCTGCTCGCGCCAGGTGTCGCGCAGGGCGTCGACCTCGGCGGAGAGCGTCTCCAGGTCCTGTTCGCCGCCCTCGAGCTCCTCGAGCTCCCCCTGCAGGCGGCGGTGCAGTGCGGTGACCTCCTCGGGCAGCACGTGGTGCTTGCGGGCGATGCGGTGCACCTCGCCGAGGCGCTCCTCGACCCACGCCAGGCGCTCCGGGTCGAGCTCGGTGGTGCCGGCGAAGTGGTTGAGCTCGCGGGCCGCTTCCTCGACCTGAATGCGGGCGTCGCCGAGCATCGTCAGGGCGTCGGCGAGGGCGCCGCGGTCGCTGCCCGGCAGCGCCGAGAGCCGGTTGATCGCCTGGGTCAGCAGGGGCGCGGCACCGCCCTCGTCGTTGTCGCAGCACGCGGCGGCGAACTGCGCCTCGCGCAGGCGCTCCTCGGCATGGGCGAGCTCCTCCTGCTCTTCTTCCAGGCCCTTGAGCTCGTCCTCCGCCAGGGCCAGCTGGTCGAGCTCCTCGACCTGGTAACGCAGCAGCTGGCGGCGCGCCTGGAGTTCGTCGCCGTCCTCGGCCAGTCGCTTGAGCTTGCGCCGGGCCGCCTGCCAGCGGCGGAAGGTCTCGCCCAGGGCCGCCACGGCCTCGCGCTGGCCGGCGAAGTCGTCGAGCAGGCGCAGGTGGGTCTCCTCGCGCAGCAGCGCCTGGTGGGCGTGCTGGCCGTGGATCTCGATCAACCGTTCACCGAGCGACCTGAGGTCGGCCACCGTGGCCGGCTGGCCGTTGATCCAGGCCTTCGAGCGGCCGGCGGCGGTGACCACCCGGCGCAGCAGGCAGTCGTCCGCGGGCAGCTCGCGCTCCTCGAGCCAGGCGCGCGCCGCGGGCAACCGGCGGATGTCGAAGCGGGCCGAGAGGTCGGCGCGCTCGCGGCCGTGGCGCACGCTGGCGGCATCGGCACGCTCGCCCAGGCAGAGCCCCAGGGCGCCGAGCAGGATCGACTTGCCGGCGCCGGTCTCGCCGGTGATGGCGGTCATGCCGGTGGCCAGCTCCAGCTCGAGGTGATCGACGATGGCGAAGTCGCGAATGGCAAGCTCTGTCAGCATGACGCCTCCCGGGGCCTGTTCGAAACCACTGTCTATCCGTACACGTCTTGTGCGTTTATACAGTAGTCCAGGGGGGCCGACAATGCACGTCGACGCCCTCGATGGCCGCCTTGTCGCTGTCATGGCTTGAGTTCGGCCCACCCAGCCCCATATATCCCCGCAGACGGCGAATACGATTCGACATTCCCAGCGGGCGGCGCGTGCGTCGCCCCCAGCTTTCACGAGCGGTATTTCAGGAGAGACACATGGCCAAAGACCCCCAGACCCCGCTTGACGAGGAACTCGCCCGCCAGGAAGAGGAGGCCGAGCCCCAGGCACAGGAGGGCGAGCTGGAGGCCGCCATCGAGGGGGCCGAAGAGGCCGAGCTGGTCGCCCGTGAGGCCGAAGCCTCCGACAACCCGGAGGCCGAGGTGCTGGCGGCCCGCGTCGAGGAGCTCGAGCAGAGCCTGGCCGAGGCCAAGGACCAGGCGTTGCGTGCTGCCGCCGAGGCGCAGAACGTGCGCCGTCGTGCCGAGCAGGAGGCCGAGAAGGCGCGCAAGTTCGCCCTGGAGAGGTTCGTCAAGGAGCTGCTGCCGGTGGTCGACAGCCTGGAGAAGGCGCTCGAGGCCATGGGCGAGGACGCCACCGAGGCCCACCGCGAGGGCGTCTCGATGACGCTGAAGATGCAGCACGACGTGCTCGGCAAGTTCGGCGTCGAGATGGTGGAGCCCCATGGCGAGCCCTTCGACCCGCAGTACCACGAGGCCATGGCCATGGTGCCCAACCCCGAGCTCGAGCCCAACACCGTGATGGACGTGATGCAGAAGGGCTACCTGCTCAACGGTCGCCTGGTGCGACCGGCCATGGTGGTGGTCAGCCAGGCCGCCGGCTGACGGCGAGCAAAAATGGGGGTGGCGGGTCTTGAAAAGCGCCGAGCGGCCCCCAGATAGACGACAACTCCGCGGCGAAGGCCGCAGAACGCGACTTTCAGAAACATTGCAACGACTTTCGAGGATTTCCTATGGGACGCATCATCGGTATTGACCTGGGGACCACCAACTCCTGTGTCGCCGTGCTCGACGGCGACAGCGCCAAGGTGATCGAGAACGCCGAGGGCGCGCGCACCACGCCGTCCATCATCGCCTACACCGATGATGGCGAGATCCTGGTGGGCCAGGCGGCCAAGCGCCAGGCGGTCACCAACCCGACCAACACCCTGTATGCCATCAAGCGCCTGATCGGCCGTCGTTTCAAGGACGACGTCGTGCAGAAGGACATCAAGATGGTGCCCTACACCATCACCGAGGCCGACAACGGCGACGCCTGGGTGGAAGTGAAGGGCAAGAAGCTGGCACCGCCGCAGGTCAGCGCCGAAGTGCTGAAGAAGATGAAGAAGACTGCGGAAGACTACCTGGGTGAGACGGTCACCGAGGCGGTCATCACCGTGCCGGCCTACTTCAACGACTCCCAGCGCCAGGCCACCAAGGACGCCGGCCGCATCGCCGGGCTCGAGGTCAAGCGCATCATCAACGAGCCCACCGCGGCGGCCCTGGCCTACGGCATGGACAAGTCGCGCGGCGACAAGACCATCGCGGTCTACGACCTGGGCGGCGGTACCTTCGACATCTCGATCATCGAGGTGGCCGACGTCGACGGCGAGACCCAGTTCGAGGTGCTGGCCACCAACGGCGACACCTTCCTGGGCGGCGAGGACTTCGACCTCAAGCTGATCAACTACCTGGTCGACCAGTTCAAGGCCGACAGCGGCATCGACCTGTCCGGCGACAACCTGGCCATGCAGCGCCTCAAGGAGGCCGCCGAGAAGGCCAAGATCGAGCTGTCCAGCGCCCAGCAGACCGACGTCAACCTGCCCTACATCACCGCCGACAACACCGGGCCCAAGCACCTCAACGTCAAGGTGACCCGGGCCAAGCTGGAGTCGCTGGTGGAAGACCTGGTGCAGCGCTCCATGGGGCCGTGCAAGACCGCGCTGGCCGACGCCGGGCTGTCGGCGTCCGAGATCGACGACGTCATCCTGGTCGGCGGCCAGACCCGCATGCCCATGGTGCAGAAGAAGGTCGCCGACTTCTTCGGCAAGGAAGCGCGCAAGGACGTCAACCCGGACGAGGCGGTGGCCGTGGGGGCGGCGATCCAGGGCGGCGTGCTCGGCGGTGACGTCAAGGACGTGCTGCTGCTCGACGTCACCCCGCTGACACTGGGCATCGAGACCCTGGGCGGCGTGATGACCCCGCTGATCGAGAAGAACACCACCATCCCGACCAAGAAGACCCAGACCTTCTCGACCGCGGATGACAACCAGACCGCCGTGACCATCCACGTGCTGCAGGGCGAGCGCAAGCAGGCCGGGGGCAACAAGTCGCTGGGCCGCTTCGACCTGGCCGACATTCCGCCGGCGCCGCGCGGTGTGCCGCAGATCGAGGTCGCCTTCGACCTGGACGCCAACGGCATCCTGCACGTCTCCGCCAAGGACAAGGCCACCAACAAGGAGCAGTCCATCGTCATCAAGGCCTCCAGCGGCCTGACCGACGAGGAGATCGAACAGATGGTCCGCGACGCCGAGGCCCACGCCGACGAGGACAAGAAGTTCGAGGAGCTGGTGGCGCTGCGCAACCAGGCCGACGGCATGGTCCACGCCGCGCGCAAGACCCTCGAGGAGGCCGGCGAGCAGGCCAGCGCCGAGGAGAAGCAGGCCATCGAGAGCGCCGTCTCCGAGCTCGAGGAGGCGCTCAAGGGCGACGACAAGGACGCCATCCAGAGCAAGCTGGATGCCCTGACCGAGGCCTCCGGCAACCTGGCCCAGAAGATGTACGCCGCCCAGGCCGAGGCTGCGCAACAGGCCGAGGGCGAGGCCGCTGACGCCGGTGCCAAGCAGGAAGATGACGTGGTCGACGCCGAGTACGAAGAAGTCAACGACGACCAGAAGAAGCAGTAAACCACGACATCTGAACCACGGATGACGCCAGCGCGGGGGCCCGACTCCCGCGTTGGTGTTTCCGCGGTGTCGCTACGGAGGCGGACAGACCCATGTCCAAACGTGACTATTACGAGGTGCTGGGCGTTGAGCGCGGGGCCGACCAGAAGGACATCAAGAAGGCCTATCGGCGCCTGGCCCAGAAGTTTCACCCCGACCGCAACCCGGACGACGACACGGCGGCGGCGAAGTTCCGCGAGGTCTCGGAGGCCTACGAGGTCCTGACCGACAGCGAGAAGCGCGCCGCCTACGACCAGTTCGGCCATGCCGGCGTCGACGGCCAGGGCGGCGGCTTCGGGGCGGGCGGCTTCGGCGGCGCCGGGGCCGGGGGCTTCAGCGACATCTTCGGCGATGTCTTCGGCGACATCTTCGGCGGCGGCGGAGGCGGGCGCCGCAACCCCAATGCCCCGGCGCGCGGCAGCGACCTGCGCTACAATCTCGAGCTCGACCTCGAGAGCGCGGTGGCCGGTACCACCGTGGACATCCGCGTGCCGCGCCACGTCGAGTGCGAACGCTGCGACGGCAGCGGCGCCGAGCCGGGCTCCTCCAAGGAGACCTGCCCGACCTGCCAGGGCCATGGCCAGGTGCGCATGCAGCAGGGCTTCTTCGCCGTGCAGCAGACCTGCCCGACCTGCCACGGCAGCGGCCAGCACATCAAGGTGCCGTGCCACAAGTGCCACGGCGAGGGCCGGGTGCGCGAGACCCGCACCCTGTCGGTGAAGATCCCCGCTGGGGTGGATACCGGCGATCGCATCCGCCTCAACGGCGAGGGCGAGGCCGGCATCAACGGCGGCCCGCCCGGGGATCTCTACGTCCAGGTGGCGATCAAGCCGCACCACATCTTCCAGCGCGAGGGCCGTCACCTGCAGTGCGAGGTGCCGATCAACTTCGTCGACGCCGCGCTTGGCGGCGAGCTCGAGGTGCCGACCCTCGACGGCCGGGTCAAGCTCAAGATCCCCGCCGAGACCCAGACCGGCAAGCTGTTCCGCCTGCGCGGCAAGGGCGTCAAGCCGGTGCGTGGCGGCCCCCCCGGCGACCTGCTCTGTCGGGTGGTGGTCGAGACCCCGGTCAACCTCAAGGAAGATCAGAAGGAGCTGCTGCGCCAGCTCCAGGAGAGCCTCGGCGAAGGCAACAGCCACTCGCCGAAGAAGACCAACTTCTTCGACGGCGTGAAGAAGTTCTTCGAGGACATGAAGCCGTAACCTCCCGGCTTCTGCCCCGAAGCGAAAGGCCCCCGGTATCGTCGGATGCCGGGGGCTTGTCGTGGTGGGGGCGCGGCAGGGTCGCCGGGTGATCCGGCTGGTCGAACACGTCGTTCTGCTCGAATAGACGGCGGCGGGGCTGGCGCCGAGCGGGCGGCTCGTCATAGGCTGAGCCTTCCAGCGACAGACGACGGGAGAGGACCATGCCGATTTCGCGCGCGGAGATCGCCACCGAGTCCGGGGCGAAGCTGATCAACCGGCTGTGCAAGCACTGGGCGCACAAGCTGGAGGTGGAGCACAAGGAGGGCGAGGGCCGGGTGGCCTTCGAGGACGGCACCTGCCTGATGCAGGCCGAGGCGGACAAGCTGGTGGTGGCCATCGAGGCCCTGGAGGAGGAGGGTCTGGACCGCCTGGAGGGGGTAGTGGCGAGCCACCTCGAGCGCATGGCGGGCGACGAGGAACTGGTCATCGTCTGGGAAAATTGAGCGTCGCCGCGCCGACGCCACGTGTCGCCCACCTGGGCATGCTGCTGTGGGCGGGGCTGGTGGGGCTGTCGTTTCCTGCCGTGGGGCTGATGAGCGAGCTGCCGCCGCTCTCGCTCACCGCCCTGCGCTTCGCCATCGCCTGCGCCGGGCTCTGGTGGCTGGCACGCCGCTCCCCGGCCTTCCTCCCCGGCTGGCGGGCGCTGCCGCTCTACGGCCTGATGGGGCTCTGCCTGGCGGGCTTCTTCGGCGCCATGTTCTGGGCGGCGCACCATGCCACGGCGCTCTCCATGGCCACCCTCTATGTCACCGTGCCGCTGCTGGCCTTCCTGCTGGGGCTGGGGTTCGGGGTCGAGCGCCTGGCCTGGCGGCTGCCGGCGATCCTCGGCCTGGGGGCGGCCGGGGCGCTGGGGCTGGCCTTCGCCGAGTCGCTGGGGGCGCCGGAAGGATTCGGCCTCGGCAGCGGCGAGGCGGTGTTCTTCCTCGGCTGCGTCTCCTCGGCGCTCTACCCGGTGCTCAGCAAGTGGGGGCTGGCCAGCGGCCGCCTGGACGAGTCGGCGGCGGTACGCACCTTCTGGAGCCTGGGCCTGGGCGGGGTGCTGATCGGCCTGCTGGGCCTGGCGATCGAGCCCGTCGGGCGCCTCGCTGCGATGAGCCGGGACGACCTCCTGCTGCTGGTCTACCTGGGGCTGTTCTCCAGCGCCCTGACCTTCTGGCTGATGCAGCGAGCCACCGCGGCGCTCACCCCCGGGGCGGTCACCGCCTACGGCTATCTGGTGCCCTTCGTCTCCATGCTGTTGCTGTTCATCGAGTCGCCGCAGCGGATCGGCTGGGTGTGGCTGCCGGGCAGCCTGCTGGTGCTGACGGCCATCGCCCTGCTGCTGCGCAACGGCCGGCCGCCGAAGCCGTTGCCCTGAGCCGCCGGGTGGCTCACTCGTCCCCGTCATCGGCCGCTGGCGGCAGGTGAGCGAAGCGGGTACGGATCTCGTCGTGAATCGCCCGGGCGTTGCCCGCATGGCGGCGCGAGAAGTGGAAGGGGGCGAGCTGGCGGGCGCCGGCCGCGGCGGCGATCTCGCCGCAGGCGCGGGCGGTGAGGTGGCCGGTGAGTCGCGCCTGGTCGGCCTCGCGTGCCAGGAAGGGGGCCTCGCAGAACAGCACCTGGGCGCCCCGGGCCAGGGCGACCAGGCGCCGGCGGTTCTCCTTGGTGTCGCCCAGGTCGGTGGCGTAGACCAGCCGCTGGCCGGGCTCGGTGAGCAGCAGAACCTCCGCCAGTCGTGCCACCTGCCAGCGCTCGCCGTTGGGCAGGGTGAGCCGGGCGGCACCGTCGCCGGCCAGCACATGGTGCTTGAGTTCGCCCAGCCAGGGGCCGGGCGGCCAGCCGAGGGCCTCCAGTCGTTCCTTGCGCACCTTCACCTGAAGGTCGGGCTCGAAGGCGAAGGCGAGCACCGGGGTGCCGTGATCCAGCGTCGCCGCGCGCACGCGAAAGCCGAGCTCCTCGTGCAGCACGCCGTCGGTCGCCGGTCGTGGCGGCAGGGGCGTCGGCCGTTTCTCGCCGGCGGTGAGGCGGCAGCGCTCGAGCCGTTCGCCGTGCAGCTCGTTGACCTCGAAGCGGGGTGCCTTGTCGCCCACCCGATCCCAGAGTACGCCACGGATCTGCCCGGCTAGATGGTCGGCCAGGCCCGGCGGGCCGTAGAACCGGCAGGCGGGGAAGGCGCCGATCCGCGAGCGTAGCAGCCAGGGGAAGCCGCCGATATGGTCGAAGTGGGCGTGGCTGATGAAGACGTCGGTCACCTGATGGGCGAGGCGCGCCGGCAGCCGACCGGGGTCGCCCAGGTCGAACAGCAGGCTGCGCTTCTGGTGCCTCAGGCGCAGGTGCAGCAAGGGGTCGCCGAAGACGCCATTGACCAGGGTCGCGGTCAGGGTGGTGAGCCGGATCCGGGGGCGTGGCCCCGGCCTGACCGCCAGGGGGGCGGGCATTTCGGTCGGCTCGGCGGCGGGCCGGGTCGGCCTCGCCGGGGCGAGATGGGGGCGGGCGGTGCCCAGTTGTC
>NZ_PNRE01000055.1 GCF_002879645.1 Halomonas heilongjiangensis
TCCTCGCCGGTGCCGGCCTGGTGAATGACGTCGCCGGAGGGGCCGACCACGATGGAGCGACCGTTGCCGATGGCGCCGGCACCGTTGATGTCGAAGAAGTAGCACTGGTTGACCGCCGCATTGGTCCGCGCGATGGACAGCTCGATGTCGCGGTCGATGGTGTCGGTCATGGTCGGGTGCAGGATCACCTCGGCGCCCATGGCAGCGAGCGTGCGGGTGGTCTCGGGGAACCACATGTCATAGCAGATCGACACCCCGAAGCGGCCGACGTTGGGCACGTCGAAGGTGACGAACTCGCCGCCGCTCTCCACCCCGGCCTCGTAGGGACAGAAGGGAAACATCTTGCGGTAGCGGGCCACCACCTGGCCGTGAGGGTTGATCACTGAGAGAGTGTTGTAGACCCGGTCGTCCACCTGCTCGAACATCGAGCCGGGAATCAACCAGATGCGGTGCTGCTCGGCGATCTGGCAGAACAGCGCCTCGGCGTTGCTGGGCATCGGTTCTGCATGGTGCGGCGAGGCGCCCATGGGCATCAGCTCGCTGAAGACTACCATCTGCACCTGGGGGAAACGGCTCATCAGCACGTCGACCCGGTGGCGCATGGCCTCGGTGTTGTCGCCGTGGTGCAGGGCATACATCTGCACACCGGCAATCGTGAAGTAGGACATCGTGGTCTCTCTGCGTCAGGCGATCTCGAAATCTTCAAGGGCGCTATCGACTATCCATCAAACATGACCGGCACCATTGGAAGATCAGTGCCGGTGGGATCGCCCGGCCTGGGTGAGCATCGGCTCACCCTCCACGACAAGCTTAAGCCAGAATCGGTCTCCGTGAAATCAACGCTGAAGTTTCGCTTGCGCGCCCGAGGCAGGATGCCATCGGCTGATCGCCGGGCTCAGGCGAAGTCGCGGGGCGCGAAACCGGGGGCGGGACGCTTCACCGTCTTGGTGACGATGTAGGTGAAATAGCGCTCGATCCCGGCCTCACCGGTCAGCCAGGTATCGAGCAGCCGCTGGTAGGCGTCGATGGTCTCGGCCTCGACCTTGATCAGGTAGTCGACGCCCCCCCCCACCGCCACGCACTCGGTGACCTCGGGGGTGTCGTGGACCAGCGCCTCGAAGCGGGCGAAGCTCTCGGCGTTGTGCGCCTTGAGCTCGACCTGCACCCAGACCGGCGTGCGCCGGACCAGTGCACCGGCATTGATCCGGGCGGTGTAGCCCTCGATGATGCCGGCCTTCTCCAGCCGCCGCACCCGCTCCCAGCAGGGGCTGACCGAGAGGTTGATCGCCTCGGCCAGCTTCGACTTGGTGATGCGCCCGTCCCGGGAGAGGATCTCGAGAATCTTCAGGTCATAGCGATCGAGCTTCATGCGTTGTCTTCCTGACGTGTCGGATCAGCCCAGCGAATCGACGACTTCGGCGATCACCGCGATGGTGTCCCCCATGTTGACCTGGGCCGGGAAGCGCCGCGCCGCCAGCACCCCGCTGCGGCCCGCCCGGTACTCCACCGGTGGGGCGCCGCTGCGGGTCAGATCGAAGACCCGGGCGATCACCTGCCCCTCTTCCACCGCCTCGCCCAGCGCCAGGGTCAGCTCGAGCAGGCCGGTGTGCTCGCTCTGCACATAGCAGCTGGCATCGGGCATGTCGAGGTAGACCTGCGGCGCGGCGGGCAGCTCCAGCTCGCCGGCGGTCAGGCCGAAGTGGATCAGGAAGTTGCGGATGCCGCGCTCGGTGATGGCCAGGCTCTGTGGCGTCGAGGTGCCGCCGCCGCCCAGTTCGGTGGCGACGAACACCTTGCCCTGGCTCTCCACCGCGGTGTCGAACAGCGCCGCGGCGTCGAGTTCGAACATCATCATCGCATAGGGGGCGCCGAAGGCCTTGGCGCCTGCCAGCGCCTGGCGCTGCTGCTCGGCGTCCTCCAGCACGTGGGAAGCGGCGAAGGGGATGATGTCCAGGGTGCGCCCGCCGGAGTGCAGGTCGAGCACCACGTCGCACATCGGCACCATCACCCGGGTGAAGTAGTCGGCGATCCTCTCGGTGACCGTGCCGTCGGGGTCGCCGGGAAAGCTGCGGTTGAGGTTGCCGCCGTCCATGGGCGACGTCCGCTTGCCGGCCATGGCCGCCGGGGTGTTCATCATCGGCACGATGATCACCCGCCCCCGCACCTGGTCGGCGGTGAGCGAGTTGGCCAGCTTGAGCAGGGCGGTGATGCCTTCGTACTCGTCGCCGTGGTTGCCGCCGGTCAGCAGGGCCGTGGGGCCCTCGCCATTCTTCACCACGGTGACGGGGATCATCACCGCCCCCCACGCCGACTCGTCGTTGGAGATCGGCAGCTTGAGGAAGCCATGCTGGACGCCATCGGCGTCGAAGTCGACGGTGGCGGAAATCGGGCTGGGTCGCTTGTTCATGGTCGTCTCCTTACTTGACGAACAGCTGACGGGGGAAGTTCGCCAGCGGCTCGGCGCCGCTCTCGGTGATCAGGATGCTCTCGGTGATCTCCAGGCCCCAGTCGTCCATCCACATGCCGGGCATGAAGTGGAAGGTCATGCCCGGCTGCAGGATGGTCTCGTCGGAGGGGCGCAGGCTCATGGTCCGCTCGCCCCAGTCCGGCGGATAGCTGATGCCGATGGGGTAGCCGCAGCGGGCACCGCCGCGGTCGAAACCGTACTTGTCCATGGCCGCGCCCAGCGCCATGGCGATGTCGGCACAGCGGTTGCCGGGCCTGGCCACCTCCAGGCCGTTCTCGATGCCCTCGAGCAGCGCCGACTCGCCGCGCACGAACTCCTGGGGCGGCTTGCCGAGGAACACCGTGCGCGACAGCGGCGCATGGTAGCGCTTGAAGCAACCGGCGATCTCGAAGAAGGTGCCCTCGCCCTGGCGGAAGGGGGTATCGTCCCAGGTCAGATGGGGGGCGGCGGCATCCGAGCCGGTGGGCAGCAGCGGCACGATGGCCGGGTAGTCGCCGCCGTAGACCTTGCCGTCCGGCGCCGTCCAGCCCTCGATGCCGACCCGGTAGATCTCCGAGACCAGCTTGCTCTTGGCGAGCCCCGGCTCGATGACCTCCAGGATCCGCGAGTGCATGCCCTCGACGATGCGGGCGGCGATACGCATGTACTCGATCTCCTGGGGCGACTTGATGGCGCGGCACCAGTTGACCAGGGCATTGGCATCGAGGAAGCGGGCGTGGGGCAGCTCGCGCAGCAGGCTCTGGTAGGCCTTGGCCGAGAAATAGTAGTTGTCCATCTCCATGCCTACCACGCCCTGGTGCCAGCCACGGTCGGGCAGGATGGTCTGGGCCAGGTAGTCCATGGGGTGCATGTCCGGATTCTGCACATAGTAATCCGGGTAGTAGGTGATGTTGTCCGGATCCATCCAGCAGGTGCGCAGGGCACCGTTGCTGTCCTGGCGCCGGCCATACCACACCGGCTCGCCCTCCAGGCCGAGCAGCACGCACTGGTGCACGTAGAACGACCAGCCGTCATAGCCGGTCAGCCACGCCATGTTGGAAGGGTCGCTGATGATCAGCACGTCGATCCCTCGACCGGCCATCTCGGCACGCACCTTCCACAGGCGGCTGGCATATTCCTCACGAGTGAAGGGCAGGGAAACCTGAATCATGTGGCCACTCGCCATCGCATCACATCACCAAGAACCGGCCGTCTCCCGCCGGGGAGAGGGCCGGGCCGCAGGGGTACCGGTCACTGGCACGATTGATCCGCCGTCGTGATAATTGTCATGATGCTTTGTGATATCAACCATGACAATTGCCAGTCAATGCCGCTAGGAGGATACTAGCACCACCCATTGGCTGGCGGTCAAAGGCTTTATTGCATCATGACAATTGATCTGACCCCCTACCTGACCGACGCAGGCCCCAAGTACCTGGCCATCGCCAGGGCGCTGTCGGAAGCGATCCGCCAGGGCGAACTCACGCCCGGCACCCGCCTGCCGCCCCATCGCCAGCTGGCCGAGACCCTCGGCGTCAGCGTGCAGACGGTGTCCCGCGCCTACGCCCAGGCCGAGAAGATGGGCCTGGTCCAGGCACGCATCGGCAGCGGGACCTGGATCAATGCCCTGGACGATGCCAAGGAGTCGGCCTACCTGCGCGGCCATGAGCCGCGTCAGGAGCACCCGTTGATCGACCTCTCCATCGCCCACCCCGTCTGCCCGCCGGGCCATCACCTGCGCTTTCGCCAGGCCCTGGCCGAGCTGGCCGAGCACGCCAGTCCCGAGGTGATCACGGCCAACCGGCCGAT
Organism: Halomonas heilongjiangensis; assembly: GCF_002879645.1. Lineage (GTDB taxonomy): Bacteria > Pseudomonadota > Gammaproteobacteria > Pseudomonadales > Halomonadaceae > Halomonas > Halomonas heilongjiangensis. Next base: position 4,256 of record NZ_PNRE01000055.1, read on the forward strand.
CGCCGGGCTCCTGCACCAGCGTGAGCGCGCCAGCACCTGGCTCACCACCCGGCTCGGGGTGCCCGCAGAGGTCGACGATCTCATCCTCTGCAACGGCGCCGCCCACGGCCTGATGCTGGCGATCTCCACGGTGGTCCAGCACGGCGACCTGGTGCTCACCGAGGCGCTCACCGACCACGGGCTGATCGCCCTGTCGCGCACCCTCGGCTTCCAGCTGCGCGGCGTGACCATCGACGACGAGGGCGTGGTCCCCGAGGCGCTCGACGTCGCCTGTCGTCGCTTCAAGCCCCGCGCCGTCTGCCTGACGCCCACCCAGCTCAACCCCACGGGCGCGACCATGAGCGAGGCGCGCCGCGATGCCGTGGCCGAGGTGCTCGAGCGTCACGGCGTATGGCTGATCGAGGACGATGTCCACGCCCTGCTGGAAGCGCCGGGGCTGACGCCGCTGACGGCCAGGCTTCCCCAGCTCGGCTTCCACGTCACCAGCCTGACCAAGGTCACGGTACCGGGACTGCGGGCGGGTTACCTGACGGTGCCCCGCAGCCAGCTGCATCACACCCTGCCGCGGATGCGCGCCACCACCTGGATGGCCACCCCGCTGGTCTTCGAGCTCGCCCACCTGTGGCTGGCGGACGGCAGCGTCGAGGCCCTGGCGGCCGAGCAGCGCGAGCTGCTCGGCGAGCGACAGCGGCTCGCCACCCGCCGGCTGGGGCGCCACCCCTTCGTCTCGCGGCCCAGCAGCCTGCACCTGTGGATCACGCTGCCCGGTGCGTGGCGCGCCGAGGAGCTCCAGCAGCATGCCGAGCAGGAGGGGCTGGCCATCACCACGGCGGTGCCCTTCATGGTGGAACAGACCCCACCGCCACGGCGCATCCGCGTCAGTCTCGGCGCCGAGCCCGACACCGCCCGGCTCGGCGAGGGGCTGGCCCGCCTGGCCGGCTTGCTCGACGAGGCGCCACCGCCCATGATGCAGATCGTGTACTGAAGCCACCGCGACCCAGCAGAGGGAGCCGACATGCGCGTACTGCTCCATATCGACGACGCCGAGACCTGGCGCGAGGCGCTGGTCGAGCGCCTGCCGGACGCCGAGATCGTCACCAGCGACGCCCCCGCCGAGGCGCGCCGCGATGTTGACTACCTGGCGGTGTGGAAGCCCCCCGCCGAGCTGCTGCGCGAGCAGACCCGGCTGAAGGGCATCGTCAACCTGGGGGCCGGGGTCGATGCCCTGCTGGGCAACCCCGGCCTGCCCGCGGGCGTGCCCATCGTCAAGCTGCGCGACGCGGGCATGAGTGACCTGATCGGCGACTACGTGCGCTACGGCGTGCTGCACTTCCAGCGCGACTTCGACCGCTACCGCCGCCAGCAGGCACACCGGGAGTGGCGCGAACACGCCGTGACCGACAAGGGCGACTGGCCGGTGGGAGTGCTGGGCCTCGGCGCCATCGGCGCCAAGGTGGCCGAGACGATCGCCGCCGACGGCTTTCCCGTGCACGGCTGGAGCCGCACGCCCAAGTCGCTCGAGGCCATCACCTGCCACCATGGCGACGACGGGCTCGTCGCGTTGCTCGGCCGGGTGCGCACCCTGGTGCTGTTGCTGCCCGACACCCGGGAGACCCGGCATCTCATCGACGCCGAGGCGCTGGGCGCGCTGCCCGAGGGGGCCAGCCTGATCAACCCCGGCCGCGGCACCCTGATCGACGAGCAGGCGCTGCTCGAGGCGCTGGGGGAAGGCGAACGGGAGGGCCGGCTGCGCGGCGCCCTCCTCGACGCCTTTGCCGAGGAGCCGCTGCCGGCCGACAGCCCCCTCTGGTCGCATCCACGCATCTGGATCACGCCCCATATGGCCGGGCCGACACCGCTCTCGGCGGCACTCGACCAGGTGGCCGATACGCTGCGCGCCTTCGAGGCCGGCGAGCCGGTGGCGACCGTCGACCCCGACGCCGGCTATTGAATCATCGCGGCATCGACCTCATCCCTGCCTACAAGAAAGGCGGTACAGGCGATAGGCTGAAGGTGAACCCATCGACCTCCCGGGAGGTGCACGATGACGACGCGAGTGGACTATGGCCCCCATGACGCCCTGCTGGTCGTGGACCTGCAGAACGACTTCTGCGAGGGTGGCGCCCTGGCGGTGACCGGCGGCTCCGCCCTGGTGCCGGGCATCAACGCCGAGATCGCCGCCGCCCGGCGCGGCGGCGCCCTGGTGGTCGCCTCCCGCGACTGGCACCCCGTCGATCACGTCAGCTTCGAACATCGCGGCGGCCCCTGGCCGGTACACTGCGTCCAGGACACCGAGGGCGCGGCCTTTCATCGCGACCTCGCCCTCCCCGAGGGCACCATCCGGGTCAGCAAGGCCACGGCCTTCGACCGCGACGCCTACTCCGCCTTCGACGATACCGGGCTCGCCGGCTACCTGAAGGAGAAGGGCGTCGAGCGGGTGGTCGTCTGCGGGCTGGCCCTGGACGTCTGTGTCCGAGCCACGGTGCTGGAGGCTCGTCGGGCCGGCTTCACCACCCTGCTGCTGGAGAGCCTGAGCGCGGCGGTGGATGCCCAGGCCGGCGAGGCCTGCCGACGCGAGTTCGAGGCCGCCGGCATCGAGGTTCGTCAATGAGCGAGCCGATCCCCGTCCAGGTCGACGACAGCGAGCTGGCGCTGCTCACCGACCTCTACCAGCTCACCATGCTCCAGGCCTACTGGAAGGAGCGGATGCACGAGCGGGCCACCTTCAGCCTCTACTTCCGCAAGCTGCCGCCGACCCGGCGCTTCATGCTCGCCTGCGGCCAGCAGCATGCCGCCGCCCTGGCCAGCCGAATCCGCTTCACGCCGTCGGCGCTGGAACGGCTGGCCGGCACCGGCACCTTCGACGACGCCTTCCTCGACTGGCTCGCCGGCTGGCGCTTCAGCGGCGACATCTGGACCCTCCCCGAGGGCACCCCGGTGTTCCAGAACGAACCCTTCATGGAGGTCGAGGCCCCCATCGCCGAGGCCCAGCTACTCGAGAGCCTGATCATGAACCTGGTGCAGCTCGAGACGGTGCTGGCCTCCAAGGCGGTACGCATCGTGATGGCGGCCCGCGACCGCCCGGTGGTCGACTTCGGCCTGCGCCGCATGCACGGGATCGACGCCGCCGTACGCGGGGTGCGCGCCTACCGCACCGCCGGGCTGGCCGGCACCAGCAACGTGCTCGGCGGCCTGCGCCACGACCTGGCACTCAACGGCACCATGGCCCACAGCTATATCCTCGCCCACGACCACGAGCACGAGGCCTTCCGCGCCTTCGCCCGCCACTATCCCGGCACCACCCTGCTGGTGGACACCCACGACACCCTGGAAGGGGTGCGCAAGGTGATCGAGCTGATGCGTGACGATCCCGAGGTGCGGGTGAATGCCATCCGGCTCGACTCCGGCGACCTGGGCGAGCTCGCCAGGGGGGCTCGCGCCCTGCTCGACACGGCCGGCCATGCCGAGGTGAAGATCGTCGCCAGCAGCGGGCTCGACGAGCACAAGATCGACGCCCTGCTCGAGGACGACGCCCCCATCGACGCCTTCGGCGTGGGCACCGAGATGGGGGTCTCGGCGGACGCCCCGGTGATCGACCTCTCCTACAAGCTGGTGGAGTACGCCGGCATGCCCCGGGTCAAGCACTCGCCCGGCAAGATCAACCTGCCGGCGCGCAAGCAGCTCTATCGTCGCCGGGACGCCGACGGGCGCTATGCGGGCGACATCATCGCCCTGCGCGACGAACCGATCGAGGAAGGCGAGCCGCTGCTGGCGCCGCTGGTGCGGGCGGGTCGAATCGACGAGGCGGAAATGGCCCGGGCGGACCGGGCCCGGGAACGGGTCACGGATGCCCTCGCCCGCTTCCCCGAGGACGTCAGGCGGCTCGAGGAGGGCGAGAGCGGCTACCCGGTGGAACTCAGCGCGGGCCTGGCGCGCCTGCAGTCATCGACCTGAGTGCGGCGATACGCCCCCACGCCGGCCCATGCATCGCGCCGGAGTGATCGTCTCGGCCCCCTCGACAGCGTCCATCCTACAGCAGCGCATTGAACTGGCTGAGCCAGGCCGGATGCGCCGGCCAGGCTGGCGCCGTGACCAGCTTGCCGCTCGATACGGCCTGATCGACCTCGATCTCGGCATAGTCGCCGCCGGCCAGGCGGACTTCCGGCGCACAGGCCGGATAGGCCGAGACCCGGCGCCCCTCCAGCGACACCGCCGCCGCCAGCAACTGAGCGCCGTGACAGATCGCGGCGACCGGCTTTTCATGCTCGAAGAAGTGACGGACCATCTCCAGCACCCGCTCGTCGAGGCGCAGGTACTCCGGAGCCCGACCGCCGGGGATCACCAGGCCATCGTAGTCGGCCACCTCGACCTCGGCGAAGGTGGCGTTGAGGGTGAAGTCGTGCCCCGGCTTCTCGGTGTAGGTCTGGTCCCCCTCGAAGTCATGGATGGCTGTGCGGATCCGGTCCCCCTCGCGCTTCTCCGGGCAGACGGCATCGACCTCGTGCCCCATGGCCTGCAACGCCTGGAAGGGCACCATGATCTCGTAGTCCTCGACGAAGTCACCGGCAATCAGCAAGAGTCTGGCCATGAGAGAATCCTCCTTGAAGGGTCGTGACGGAACTGTCGCGACCTGCAGGCAGAAGCGTAGCAGCCCATCGATCACCCCGCCCGAGCGTGCAACAACCGTGTAGCAGGGAACCAGAACCGTGCGCCGCGGTTCTCAGCCGTGTTGCTTCCACCATACTTGCCATGCCCTGCCACGGGGAGACCCGCCATGCCCCACCCTTCACGCCTTCTTTCCTCAGTGCTGCTCCTGCTGCTGACCCTGGCCCTGGTGGCTGCCTTGCCCGGGGCACACGCGGCGGTTCCCGGCAGGAAGGCGGTGGGACCCGAGCACAGCGCGGTGCCCCGCCCCTTCACCGCCAACTACCGGTTGGAGGTACGTGGCTGGCCCAATGCCACCATCGAGCATCGCTTGACCCGCGAAGACGACCATTGGCAGAGCCGCATGAGCGCCGCCATCGCCGTGGCCAAGGGTAGGGAGCGTAGCCGCTTCATCGTCGAGCCACAGGGCGTGCGCTCGGTGCACTACGCCAGCGGCTACTCGCTGCTGGGCCTCGGCGGCGACTACCGGCTCACCGGCGAGGCCCTTGCCGAGCGCCCCGACCGCCAGGCCGCCCTGTTCGAGCTGTCGCGTCGCGCCCTCACCGGCGACTGCCAGGACGCCGCCTGCCGGCTCGACTACCAGGACCACCGCGGCCGCGAGGAGCGGCTCGACTACCGCGTGCTCGACCGCGAGACGATCGCCCTGCCCGCCGGAGAGTTCGAGGCCGTCAGGGTCGAGGCGATCGACCCCGAGAAGCCCGAACGCCGGCTGTTGTTCAGCTTCCACCCCGAGTTCCCCGGGCTACTGCTGGCGGTGGAATACCACCGCGACGGCCAGCGCCAGAGCCGCCTGTCGCTGACCGAACTGGCGCGGCCCGATTGACATTCGTGTCGCTGATGCCCCATTCGGGAAAAGCCGTTTCCCTCTCCCGCGGGATTCTCTAGAGTAACGGGCCTCACGGCCGTCGTCGGCGGCCCTTGCAGGGAAGGGAATCTCGATGCTGTCCGGCCTGCTGATCGTGCTGTTGCCACTGGTGCTGGGCTATCTGGTACCGGTGCACCATGCCGCGACCCTGGCCCTGATCAATCGCGGGGTGAACGCCTCGGTCTATGTGATCCTGCTGCTGATGGGGGTGAGCCTTGCCGGGCTCGAGGACCTCGCCAGCCAGCTCTCGCGCATGGGCGGTCAGGCCCTGCAGTTGTTCGCAGTCATCAGCGCCCTGAACCTGGCCGGACTGTGGTGGCTCTCCCGACGGCTCGGCCTGCGCGCCGACCCGTCACGGGTGGTGCCCGGGGCCCCCACCAGCAAACTGGCCGCCATGACCGGCTCGCTCGCGCTGGTGGGCGCGGTGCTGCTGGGCGTGCTGCTGGGCCTGGCCGGTGGCAACCTGACCGGCGAGGCCCTCTTCGCCGGGGCCGAGACCCTCGCCGAGTGGGTGCTCTATGCCCTGCTGGCGCTGATCGGCTGCCAGCTGCGCAACTCCGGTATGCCCCTGCGCCAGATCCTGCTCAACCGCTTCGGCCTGGCCATCGCCATGGTGCTGGCCGTGACCTCGCTCGCCGGCGGCCTGCTGGCCGCTCCTCTGCTCGGCCTGACCTGGAACGAGGGGTTGGCCATGGCCGCCGGCTTCGGCTGGTACTCGCTGTCGGGCATCCTGATCGGCGACCGGCTCGGGCCGCTGCTCGGCGGCGTGGCCTTCTTCAACGACCTGACCCGGGAGCTGCTCGCCTTCGTGCTGATCCCCCTGGTGATCCGCCGCCACGCGGCACTCGCCATCGGCTACGGCGGCGCCACCTCCATGGACTTCACCCTGCCGGTGATCCAGCAGCACGGCGGGGTGGCCTGCGTGCCCATCGCCGTGGTCAGCGGCTTCATCCTCTCGCTGCTCTCGCCACCGTTGATCCTGTTCCTGCTCTCCCTATGATCGGAGCCACCAACCGCCGGCGCCCTCTGCTCGTAGCTCGTAGCTCGTAGCTCGTAGCTCGTAGCTCGTTAGCCCAAAGTCTAGGTTGAACTCCGCCACACGAAACGGCTAACTGAGCGCCTACGATCTTAATCGTTTAAGAAACGACTGACTGCCAACTGCCAGCGATGTCATAACAACAAGCCGACGAGGAAGCCACCATGCTCAAGAAGACCCTGATCGCCGCCATCTCCATGGCCACATCCACCCTTGCCGCAACCGGCCAGGCCCAGGCCGCCGACCTGACGATCTCATGCGGCGCCGTGGGCGCCGAGCTCACCCTCTGCCAGGAGGGCGTCGCCGCCTGGGAGGAGCAGACCGGCCATAGCGTCGACATCGTCTCCACCCCCAACTCCTCCACCGAGCGCCTGTCGCTCTATCAGCAGATCCTCTCCGCCAACTCCAGCGACATCGACGTCTTCCAGATCGACGTGATCTGGCCGGGCCTGCTCGGCAACCACCTGCTCGATCTGGGCGAGGTACTGGGCGAGGACGCCGCCGAGGGCCACTTCCCGGCCATCGTCGAGAACAACACCGTGGACGGCCGCCTGGTGGCCCTGCCCTGGTTCACCGATGCCGGGGTGCTCTACTACCGCACCGACCTGCTGGAGCAGTACGGCTTCGAACCGCCCGAGACCTGGGAGGAGCTCACCGAGATCGCCCGCAAGATCCAGAACGCGGAGCGTGAGGCCGGCAACGGGCGCATGCACGGCTTCGTCTTCCAGGGCCGCGCCTACGAAGGCCTGACCTGCAACGCCCTGGAGTGGGTGGCCAGCCACGGCGGCGGCACCCTGGTGGAGTCCGACGGCGAGGTCAGCATCGACAACGACGGCGCCGCTGCGGCCCTGGACCTGGCGGCCAGCTGGATCGGCGACATCGCCCCGAACGGCGTGCTCAACTATACCGAGGAGGAGGCCCGCGGCGTCTTCCAGGGCGGCAACGCGGTGTTCATGCGCAACTGGCCCTATGCCTGGGCCCTGGCCCAGAGCGAGGGCAGCGAGGTGCGCGGCAAGGTCGGCGTGGTCAAGCTGCCTCACGGCGGCGAGGGCGGCGATAACCAGGCCGCGGCTTCGGGCGGCGACAACCAGAGCGCCGCGACCCTGGGTGGCTGGAACCTGGCGGTCTCCCGCTACAGCGAGAATCGCGAGCTGGCCGCCGAGCTGGTGGCCTTCCTGACCGGTGAGGCGGAGCAGAAGCGCCGTGCCATCGAGGGGGCCTACAACCCGACCCTCGAAGCCCTCTACCAGGACGACGAGGTACTCGAGGCGGTCCCCTTCTTCGGCGACCTCTACGAGACCTTCGTCAATGCGGTAGCACGCCCCTCGGCGGTGACCGGCGACGCTTACGGCCGAGTCAGCAACGCCTTCTTCAGCACCACCCACGACGTGCTCTCCGGCAGCAAGAGCGGCGAGCAGGCAGTGACCGACCTGGAGCGCGAGCTGTCGCGTCTCAAGCGTCGCAACTGGTAACCCCGGGAGTCTCCCATGTCCACCACCCTCGAGAGCGCGCCCGCCGCGGCGCGCCCCCAGCAAGGCCGCTACCGCAGCACCAAGGTGCGCCGCCAGCGGGTTCGCGCCGCCTGGACCTTCCTGGCGCCGATGCTCGTCGCGCTGACCCTGGTCGCCGGTTGGCCGCTGCTGCGCACCTTCTACTTCAGCTTCACCGATGCCACCCTCTCCGACCTCAGCAACGTCTTCTTCGTCGGCCTGGAGAACTACCTGGTCTACGACGACGGCCAGTGGTACGGCGTGCTCGCCGATCCCATCTGGTGGCGCGCGGTGTGGAACACCGCCTACTTCTCGGTGGTGTCGGTGTCCCTGGAGGTGGTGTTCGGCATCATCGTCGCGCTGATCCTCAACGCCGAGTTCAAGGGCCGCACCTTCGTGCGCGCCGCGGTGCTGATCCCCTGGGCCATTCCCACCATCGTCTCGGCCCAGATGTGGGCCTGGATGCTCAACGACCAGTTCGGGATCATCAACCAGATCCTGATGGCACTGGGCATCATCGGTGCGCCCATCGCCTGGACCGCCGACGCCTCCTACTCCATGTGGGCGGTGATCATGGTCGACGTCTGGAAGACCACCCCCTTCGTCGCCCTGCTGGCGCTGGCCGCCCTGCAGATGCTGCCCAAGGACTGCTATGAAGCCGCCGAGGTCGACGGCATCCACCCGGTCACGGTGTTCTTCAAGGTCACCCTGCCGCTGATCACCCCGGCGCTGATGGTGGCGGTGATCTTCCGCCTGCTCGATGCCCTGCGCGTGTTCGACGTCATCTACGTGCTGACCTCCAACTCCACCAGCACCATGTCGATGTCGATCTACGCCCGCCAGCAACTGGTCGAGTTCCAGGACGTGGGCTATGGCAGCGCCGCCTCGACCCTGCTGTTCCTGATCATCGCGCTGGCGACCATCGCCTATCTCTACCTGGGCCGAAACCGTCTCAACCTGGGAGGTGACGCATGACCTCGCGCCAGTTCAACAAGCTCGCCACTCGCCTCGGCTTCTGGCTGCTGGTGGCCTTCGTGGTGGTCATCGCGGTGTTCCCCTTCTATTACGCCGTGATCACCTCCTTCAAGCCGTCCAGCGACCTGTTCCGGGTCGAGCTGTGGCCCAGCACCTGGAGCCTGGCCAACTACGTGCAGGTATTCACCCAGCGCAGTTTCATCCAGGCGATCTTCAACTCCATCCTGATCGCCACCAGCGTGGTGTTCATCGCCCTGCTGCTCGGCATCACCGCCTCCTACGCCCTGGGCCGGGTGCGCTTCCGCGGCCGCTCCACGGTGCTGCTGGTGATCCTCGGGGTGTCGATGTTTCCCCAGGTGGCGGTGCTCTCCGGCCTGTTCGAGGTGATCCGCGCACTGAATCTCTACAACAACCCGGGCGGCCTGATACTGAGCTACACCATCTTCACCCTGCCCTTCACCGTCTGGGTGCTGACCACCTTCATGAAGCAGTTGCCCATGGAGCTCGAGGAGGCGGCGATCATGGACGGCGCCACCCCCTGGATCACCATCACCAAGGTGTTCCTGCCGCTGATGTGGCCGGCCATGGCGACGACGGGGCTATTGGCCTTTATCGCCGCCTGGAACGAGTTCCTGTTCGCCCTGACCTTCACCCTCACCGACAGCCAGCGCACCGTGCCGGTGGCCATCGCCCTGCTCTCCGGCGGCAGCGCCTACGAGCTGCCCTGGGGCCCGATCATGGCCGCCTCGGTGGTGGTCACCGTGCCCCTGGTGATCCTGGTGATCATCTTCCAGCGACGCATCGTCTCCGGCCTGACCGCCGGCGCGGTCAAGGGCTAAACCCATGTCACCCCGGAATGCCTCAATGCAAGACAACACCCTCTGGTGGCGCGGTGGCGTCATCTACCAGATCTATCCGCGCAGCTTCATGGACACCAATCATGATGGAATTGGTGATCTGGCGGGTATCACCGAGAAGCTCGACTACGTGGCCTCGCTGGGCGTGGACGCCATCTGGCTGTCGCCCTTCTTCACCTCGCCGATGCTCGACTTCGGCTACGACGTCAGCGACTACCGCGACGTGGACCCGATGTTCGGCACCCTGGACGACTTCAAGGCGCTGCTGGCGAAGGCCCATGGCCTGGGCCTCAAGGTGATGATCGACCAGGTGATCAGCCACACCTCCGAGGCGCACCCCTGGTTCCAGGAGAGCCGCGCCGATCGCACCAACCCCAAGGCCGACTGGTACGTCTGGGCCGACCCCAAGCCGGACGGCACGCCACCCAACAACTGGCTGTCGATCTTCGGCGGCTCGGCCTGGACCTTCGACTCGCGGCGGCGCCAGTACTACCTGCACAACTTCCTGACTAGCCAGCCGGACCTCAACTTCCATCACCCGGAGGTCAGGGCGGCGCAGCTCGACAACATGCGCTTCTGGCTCGAGCTCGGCGTCGACGGCTTCCGCCTGGATACCGTCAACTTCTACTTCCACGACCAGAAACTGCGCGACAACCCGCCGGTACCGGCGGGCGAGACCAAGACCCTGGGCGCGCCGGACGCCAACCCCTACACCTGGCAGCGCCATGTCTATGACCTTAGCCGCCCGGAGAACCTCGACTTCCTCAGGGAGCTGCGCGCGCTGATGGACGCGTTCCCCGGTACCACCACGGTGGGCGAGATCGGCGACGACAATCCGCTCGAGCGCATGGCCGAATACACCGCCGGCGGCGACAAGCTGCACATGGCCTACACCTTCGACCTGCTCAACGAACCCCACTCGGCGGCCTATATCCGCGAGGTGATCGAGCGCTTCCAGCGCCTGGCCGGCGACGCCTGGCCGTGCTGGGCGCTCTCCAATCATGACGTGGTGAGAAGCGCCAGCCGCTGGGGCGCGGACGAGGACCCCATCGCCTACCCCAAGGTCGCCCTGGCCCTGCTCTTCTCCCTGCGCGGCAGCGTCTGCCTCTACCAGGGCGAGGAGCTGGGCCTGCCCGAGGCCGAGGTGCCCTTCGAGCGCATCCAGGACCCCTACGGCAAGGTGCTGTGGCCGGAATTCAAGGGCCGCGATGGCTGTCGCACCCCCATGCCCTGGGACAATGCCGAGCATGGCGGCTTCACCGCCGCGGGGGTGGAGCCCTGGCTGCCGGTGGCGTCACGCCAGCTGCCGCTCTCCGTCGCCGAGCAGCAGGACGACGCGGACTCGGTGCTCAGCGCCACCCGGCGCCTGCTCGCCCTGCGCACCGCCCATCCGGCGCTGTTCGACGGCGACCTGAGCCTGGTCGATGTCGGTGAGGCACTGCTGGGCTTCGTTCGCCAGAAGGGCGAGGAGCGCATCCTCTGCGTCTTCAACCTCACAGGCCAGGCCCAGCAGACCCGGCTGCCGCTGACGGTCGACAGGGCCCTGGACGGTCACGGCTTCACCCACGAGCGCGATGGCGAGACCCTGCGCCTGCCGCCCTACCAGGCCGCCTACTTCACCGTTGAGCCACACTCATAACAGCTACTCATAACAACCAGGCCGGCCCGCGGAGAGGCAATCCACCGCCGGGCCGGCAAGGAGACACACCCATGGCAAGCGTCAAACTCGACAAGGTCAACAAGGTCTTCGGCAGTACCCATATCATCAAGGACGTCGACCTGGAGATCGGCGACGGCGAGTTCGTGGTCTTTGTCGGGCCCTCGGGCTGCGGCAAGTCGACCCTGCTGCGGCTGATCGCCGGGCTCGAGTCGATCAGCGACGGCGAGCTCTCCATCGGCGACACCGTGGTCAACGAGCTGCCGCCCCGCGAGCGCGGCGTGGGCATGGTCTTCCAGTCCTATGCCCTCTACCCGCACATGACGGTCTACGAGAACATGGCCTTCGGGCTCAAACTCGCCAAGGCCGCCAAGGAGACGGTCCACGAGCGAGTCATGGCCACCGCGCGCATCCTGCAGCTCGAGGAGCTGCTCGAGCGCAAGCCCAAGGCGCTCTCCGGCGGCCAGCGCCAGCGCGTGGCCATGGGCCGCGCCATGGCACGTGAACCGCGCATCCTGCTGTTCGACGAGCCGCTCTCCAACCTGGATGCCTCGCTGCGGGTGCAGATGCGCAACGAGATCGCCCGCCTGCACCAGCGCCTCGAGTCCACCATGATCTACGTCACCCACGACCAGGTGGAGGCGATGACCCTCGCCGACAAGATCGTGGTGCTCAATGCCGGCCGGGTCGAGCAGGTCGGCAGCCCCCATGAGCTCTACCAGCGTCCGGCCACCCGGTTCGTGGCCGGCTTTATCGGCTCGCCGACCATGAACTTCCTGCCCGCGTCCCTGGTGGCCGGCGACAAGCGTGGCTGCCGGGTGCGCACCGCCGGCGTCGGCGAACTGGCCCTGCCCCAGGACACCGCCCAGCATAGCGCCGACGAGGCACTGACCCTGGGCGTGCGCCCCGAGCATCTGCGCCTGGCCGAGGCCACCGGCGACAACGCCTTCGAGATCGTCAACGTCGAGTACCTGGGCAACGAGGTCTACGTCTACCTGGAGCCCAAGGCCGGCGACACCCTGCTGATCCATCGCAGCGAGGCACCGAGCCCCTGGCGGGTCGGCCAGCGGGTCGCCCTGGTGCCGGATCCCGAGCATGTCCACCTGTTCGACGGCCAGAACCGGGCGCTGACCGTCGCCCCGGCCCGGGCCGTGGCCTGACGCCTCCCCGCCCCCACCGCCGGTGATCTTGCCTGGCCCCGTCGCGATGACGCCGCCTCCCCCGGGATCATACCGCCAATGACTACAACGAGAGGACGTCGCCTCATGAACTCCCGCACGCCTGCCCCCCTCGCTCGCCCCGTCCTGCTGGCCTCCCTGCTGGCCGGCGGCCTGACGCTGACCGCCACCCAGGCGCAGGCCGCCACCATCACCATCGCCTGCGGCGACGGTGGCGCCGCCGACTTCTGCCCGGTGCTCGCCGAGCAGTGGGCCGAGCAGACCGGCCACGAGGTGGCGGTGGTCACCACGCCCCAGTCGGCCACCGAGAAGCTCTCCCTCTACCAGCAGCTGCTCGGCAGCCAGTCCGGCGACATCGACGTGCTGATGATCGACACCGTCTGGCCGGGTCTGCTTGCCCCCCACCTGGTGGATCTCGCCGAGCACCTGCCCGAGGACGCCACCGAGGGCTTCTTCCCGGCGATGATCGACAACAACACCGTGGACGACCGCCTGCTGGCGCTGCCCTGGTTCACCGACGCCGGCCTGCTCTACTATCGCCGCGACCTGCTGGAGCAGTATGGCCATGAGGTCCCCGAGACCTGGGAGCAACTGACCGAGATCGCCCGGGAGATCCAGAACGCCGAGCGCGAGGCAGGCAACGAGCGCATGCACGGCTTCGTCTTCCAGGGCCGCGCCTACGAGGGCCTGACCACCAACGCCCTGGAGTGGATCGCCAGCTACGGCGGCGGCACCCTCGTCGACGCCGAGGGCAACGTCACCGTCAACAACCCCCGGGCCGCCGAGGCGCTGACCCTGGCCGCCACCTGGATCGGCGATATCGCGCCGCGAGGCGTGCGCAACTACATGGAAGAGGAGGCCCGCGGGGTCTTCCAGTCCGGCAACGCCGTGTTCATGCGCAACTGGCCCTATGTCTGGGCCCTGGGCGAGGCCGAGGGCACCGCCATCCAGGGCCGGTTCGGCGCCGCGCCGCTGCCCCACGGTCCCGAGGGCGAGTCGGTGGCCACCCTGGGCGGCTGGAGCTATGCGGTGTCGCGCTACTCCGAGCACCCCGCGGAGGCCGCCGACCTGGTGGCCTATATGACCGGCGAGGCCCAGCAGAAGGCCCACGCCATCCGCTTCGGCATGAACCCCACCCGCGAGGCGCTCTACCAGGACGCGGAGGTGCTCGAGGCCCAGCCGTTCATCGGCGAGCTCTACGACACCCTGGTGGGCGGCGTGCCGCGTCCGGCCAACGTCACCGGCGAGCACTACCCGCGGGTCTCCAACGCCTTCTTCAACCGTGTCCACGACGTGCTCTCCGGCGACCTCACCGCCGAGCAGGGCCTGGAGCAGCTGGAGCGGGAACTCGGCCGCATGAGCCGCCGCGGCTGGTAAGCCCCCCTTCCCCCCTCCCTTATCCCAACCCGCCGGGAGGGCCAGCCGGCCCTGCCGGGGGCAGGAGACCTCGATGACACTGTCACAGCAACGCCGCGAGGCAGACACCGACTGGTGGCGCGGCGCCACCCTCTACCAGATCTACCCGCGCAGCTTCATGGATGCCAATGGCGACGGCATCGGCGATCTCAAGGGCATCACCGAGAAGCTCGATTACGTCGCCTCGCTGAAGGTCGATGCCATCTGGCTGTCGCCCTTCTTCACCTCGCCGATGAAGGACTTCGGCTACGATGTCGCCGACTACCGCGATGTCGACCCGATGTTCGGCACCCTCGACGACTTCCGCGCGCTGATCGCCCGCGCCCATGCCCTGGGCCTGAGGGTGATCATCGACCAGGTGCTGTCGCACAGCTCCGATGCGCACCCCTGGTTCCAGGAGAGCCGCCGGGATCGCACCAATGGCAAGGCCGACTGGTACGTCTGGGCCGACCCCAAGCCCGATGGCACGCCCCCCAACAACTGGATGGCCGCCTTCGGCGGGCCGGCCTGGACCTTCGACGCCCGGCGCCGCCAGTACTACCTGCACAACTTCCTGCCCAGCCAGCCGGACCTCGACTTCCACCACCCGGCGGTCCAGCAGGCCCAGCTCGACAACCTGCGCTTCTGGCTGGAGCTCGGCGTCGACGGCTTCCGCTTCGACGTGGTCAACTACTTCTTCCACGACCCGGCCTTGACCGACAACCCGCCGATGCCCCGCGAACGGGTCCTGCCCGGTAACCCACAGAGCTACCAGTTCCAGCGCCACAATATCGAGCAGCCCGAGAACCTCGCCTACTTGGAGCGGATCCGCGCCCTGCTCGACGAATACCCGGGCGCCACCAGCGTGGGCGAGATCGCCGGCAACGACCAGTTGCCGATCATGGCCGCCTATACCGCCGGCGACAGCCGCCTGCATATGGCCTACACCTTCGACCTGCTGGGCAGCACCGGCAACGCCGACGAGCTGTACGGCGTCCTGGTCCGTTTCCGTGAGCTGGGCGAGGACGCCTGGCCCTGCTGGGCGCTCTCCAACCACGACGTGGAGCGCAGCGCCACCAGTTGGGGCGAGGATCGGGCCCTGCTGGCGCTGACCGTGCTCTGCTCGCTGCGCGGCAACCTGTGCCTCTACCAGGGCGAGGAGCTCGGCCTGCCCGAGGCGGAACTGGCCCACGAGGATCTCCGGGACCCCTTCGGCATCAACCTCTGGCCGGAGGTCAAGGGCCGCGACGGCTGTCGCACGCCCATGGCCTGGGAGGACGGCCCGCAGGGCGGCTTCTGCCCGGAAGGAACCACGCCCTGGCTGCCGGTTTATTCCCGGCATCGTCCCCTGGCCGTGGCGCGCCAGGAGGCCGATCCCGACAGCCTGCTGAACCGGATACGCCGGCTGCTGAAGCTGCGTGCCGACAGCGACACCCTGCGCCAGGGTGAGCAGCAGTTGCTGGCACCGGCCGCGCTTCCGGCCGACGTCTTCGGGGTGGTACGTCAGTCGGGCGGACGACACCTGCTGTGCCTGGCCCATCTCGGCCGCCAGGGTGCCGCGGCGGCACGGGTGCGGCTCGACGCCCTGGTGCCCGGTGCCGACGGCTGGTCGAGCCTGGCCCTGCCGGGCATGGCCACCCCCCGGTTGGAGGGCCGCGAACTGGGCCTCGACCCCGGGCAAGCGGCGTGGATGGCGATCAGCTGAGACGACACCGCTCGGCGACCTTTCCGAAAGGTCGTCGAGCCTGGTATCGCGCATCACGGCACGCTATGCTAGGCTGCTAACTAAATCGTTAAAGACACCCGCCCGGAGCCGAGTCGCCCTGTGTGTCCCCCACGCCGCACCACCCTCAAGGACCTGGCCCGCGAGCTCGGCGTCTCCACGGCGACCGTCTCCAACGCCTTCAACCGGCCCGACCAGCTCTCGCCCAGGCTACGCGAGCGCATCCTCGGCGAAGCCAAACGGCTCGGCTACCGCGGCCCCGACGCCAAGGCACGCAGCCTGCGCACCGGACGCTCGCGGATCATCGCGGTGATCCTCGCCGAGAGCCTCACCTACAGCATCAACGATGCCGTGGCCAGCGAGCTGTTGTCCGGTATCGCGGAGGTACTGGATGCCCATGGCCATACCCTGCTGCTGCTCTCGGGTCGCCAGCACATCTCTCAAGCGCCCGGCTCGTCGAGCATCGCCGACGGCTTCATCGCCTACGGCCTGATGCCACCAAGCCTGATGGTCTCTGCGGACCTGCCTGCCCAGCGACCGCTGGTAGCCGTGGACTTCAGCCCCGCAGGCTATCCCACCGTGCATATCGATAATGAGCCTTCAAGCTACCGTGTCGCCCGCCATGCCCTGAGCACCCCGGCACGCCGAGTGGCAATCGTCAGCCTGCGGCTCACCGAAGCCCCCTGCAATGGCCGCATCACCGAGGAGCACGAGCTGCTGCCGGCCGAACGCTCCATCACCCGCTCGCGTCTCGCCGGCTTCCACCAGGCCCTGGAGGAGCGGGGTTTCGCACCCGAGGACGTGCCGATGTGGAATATCGAGGAGAACACCTACGAGATGTGTGCCCCGGTGCTCGAGGAGATCCTCGACCTGCCCGACGCCGAGCGCCCCGACCTGCTGCTGTGCATGTCCGACCGCATCGCCCTCACCGCCCTCACCCTGGCCGAGCAGCGCGGCCTGCGCGTTCCCGAGGACCTGCGCCTGACCGGTTTCGATGGCATCGCCGAGGGCCAGTACCGCGCCCCGCGGCTGACCACGGTGCGCCAGGACAGCGTCGAGAAGGGACGCATGGCCGCCCGCATGATCCTCGGCCTGGCGCCCTCCGAGTCGACCCTGCTGCACACCGAACTGGTGATCGGCGACAGCTGCCCGTGATGCCGGCCAGGCGTCGACAGGCGCAGTTGCCAGCGCTTGCACCTTGCTTGCACAGTGCATGACCAATGGCTGCATCGCGCCGGGCGATGCTGTGGTCTTCGTTCTTCCGTCTCGAGTCGCCCATGAGCCCCCGCCTCCCCCGTCCCGCCGTGTCCCGCCTGGGCATCAAGCTGTTCGTGATCATCCTGGTGGTCAACGTGGCCATCTCGGCGCTGGTCTTCCTGGCGGTGTCCCGCAGCCTCGACCGCGGCTTCATCGAGTACCTCGACACCACCCAGGCCAATCGCGCCGAGACCCTCGCCGAGGGCCTCGGCGAGGAGTGGGCCCGGCGCGGCGACTGGCAGTGGCTGCGTCACTCCCCCGACGCCTGGCACCGCCTGGTGCGCCAGCAGCTGTGGCCGGGCGAAGGGCCACCGCCCCACGGCATCGAGCGCCGCCTGGGCGAACCCAGCGACTTCGTGCTCCACGACGCCCGCGGCCTGCCGGTGATCGGCCTGCCCCCGGCGCCGCCCGACGAGCATGAGCCCCCCCCCGAGCTGCGCTGGCTGCCCATCGTCTACGACGGCGAGCGGGTCGGCACCCTGGGGTATCGCCCCCCCGAGCAGCTGATGGCACGCATGGATCGTATCTTCCTGGCGCGCCAGCAGCGCAGCCTGGCGATCATCGTCGGCTCCCTGGGCATCGCCTCGCTGCTGCTGGCCGGGGGGCTCTCCTGGTGGCTGGGCCGGCGCACCCGCAGCATGGCGCTGGCCACCCGGCGGCTCACCGAGGGCGACTACAGCATCCGTCTTCCTGAACGGGGGCGCGACGAGCTCTCGCGGCTGGCCCGCGACTTCAACGTCCTGGCCGGCACCCTGGAGGCCAGCCGCGCGGCGCGCTCGCGCTGGGTCTCCGACATCGCCCATGAGCTGCGCACCCCGCTCGCCGTACTGCGCGGCGAGATCGAGGCGATGCAGGACGGCATCCGTGCCCTGGACCAGGACAACCTCCACTCCCTCTCCCAGGAAGTGGGCCAGCTCGAGCGCCTGGTGGCCGACCTGCGGCTGCTCTCCCAGAGCGATGCCGGGGCCCTCGAGGTCCAGCTCGCCCCGCTGGATCTGGCCGAGAGCCTCGCGAGCCGACTGGAGGACGCCCGCGGCTGGCTCGCCGACAGTGGCATCACGCTCGAGACCGATATCGCCGGCACGGCCCGGATCCGCGGTGATATCCAGCGCCTGCGCCAGCTGTGGAACAATCTGCTCGACAACACCTGTGCCTACACACGCGCCCCCGGCCGGCTCCGGGTGAGCGTGCAGCCACTGGCGAACGGAGTCCGGGTGACCTGGGAGGACAGCGCCCCGGGCGTGCCGCCATCGGAACTGCCGCGGCTGACCGAACGCCTCTACCGGGTCGAGGGCTCGCGCAGTCGCGCCAGCGGCGGCAGCGGCCTGGGGCTCTCCATCGCCTCCGCCCTGGTCAAGGCCCATGGCGGACGCATGGTGGCCTCGTCATCGGCGCTCGGTGGGTTATGCTGGACGCTGGAGTTTCCGGCACTCGACGACCCAGGCTTCAGGGAGAGACTCGCATGAACCACCACGACACCCCGGCGGATACCGTCCTGATCGTCGAGGACGAACCCAAGATCGCCCGGCTGGTCGCCGACTACCTGGCAGGCAACGGCTTCGCCACCCACCACCTGGACCACGGCGATGCAGTACTGCCCTGGCTCGAACACGCCCGGGAGGGCGGCCAGGCCCCCGACCTGGTGCTGCTCGACCTGATGCTGCCGGGCACCGACGGCCTGACCCTGTGCCGCGAGATTCGCCAGCGCTGGCCGCGGCTGGCGGTGATCATGCTCACCGCGCGGGTCGAAGAGGTGGACCGTCTGCTGGGCCTCGAGCTCGGCGCCGACGACTACATCTGCAAGCCCTTCAGTCCGCGGGAAGTGGTGGCCAGGGTCAAGGCGGTACTGCGCCGCAGCCGGGCCGTCCAGGATCCCGCCACCGCGACCGGCAGTGACCTGGTGCTCGACGACGACGGCTGGCGGGCGCTGGCCGACGGCCAGGACCTGGGCCTGACCGCGGTGGAGTTCCAGCTGCTGCGGGTGATGATGCACGCCCCCGGCCGGATCTTCTCCCGCGACCAGTTGATGGATCACATGTACCGCGACCACCGCATCGTCTCCGAGCGCACCGTGGACAGCCACGTCAAGAAGCTGCGCAAGAAGATCGGCGAGGTGTGGCCGGAGCGGGAGATCATCCGCTCGGTCTATGGCGTCGGCTACAAGTACCAGCCGGAGGAGTAGGCGAGAGGGCGCGATGCACGACCTTTGCACCTTCGCTGCATCGCCCTTGCACGGCGCCGGGCGAGACTGCCATCGTCAACTCAAGCCCTCGAGGAGTGCCACCATGAAGACATCCCTGTCGCGCAAGCTGCTGCTGCCCGCCCTGCTCGCCGTCGCCATCGCGCCACTGTCGCTTGCCGCTACCGCCG
Source organism: Halomonas heilongjiangensis (assembly GCF_002879645.1). GTDB lineage: Bacteria > Pseudomonadota > Gammaproteobacteria > Pseudomonadales > Halomonadaceae > Halomonas > Halomonas heilongjiangensis. The sequence goes on from NZ_PNRE01000055.1 coordinate 23,724, forward strand.
GCCTCCACGGCGAGGGTCGCCATCAGGGCTGGGAACAGTATCGGGAGCAGCGCGAAGCCCAGCGCCAGGCGCTGTTCGAGCGCGCCGGCCTCGACGAGACCACCCGCGAGGCCCTGGAAGAGGCCCACGGCGAACACCACCAGGCCATGCGCGAGCTGCACCAGCAGCACCGCGAGCGTGTCGACGGGATCCTCGACGAGGAGCAGCGTGAGGCCCTCGCGGAGGCCCGCCGTGAGATGCGCGAGGAGCAGCGCAGCGAGTGGCACGAGAGCCGTCGTGCCGCCATGCAGGAGCGCCTCGAGACGCTGGTCGACGGCTGGGAGCTCAGCGACGAGGAGCGCGAGGCCCTGCGTGAGACCCGCGAGTCGATCTATGCCGATCTCGAGGAGCTGCGCGGCCGGGATTTCGACTCCCGGGAAGAGCGTCGCGAGGCCATGCGCGAAATGCGGGCCACCCACCAGGCCAGCCTGGCCGAACTGCTCAGCGATGAGCAACTGGAGGAGTTGAAGGACGCCATGAAACCGCGCGGCGACAAGGCCCATGGCAAGCGCCACGGCCATTACCACCGGCATCACGGCGGCGACGGGCACGGCGAACGAGGCGAACGTCACAACGACTGACCCACCCGGTGCGTCCCGCGCCCCCGGCCCGACCTCCGTGTCGGGCCTTTTCGTGCCAGGCCAGCGAGCCGTCAGTTGTACAACACGCCCGGCAGCCACATGGCGATGCCGGGGAAGTTGTAGAGGATCACCATCGCCACGACCACCATCAGCAGGAAGGGCGCGATACCCAGGAAGATATCGTTCAGCTGCACGCCCTTGGGCGCGATGCCCTTGAGATAGAAGGCCGACATCGCCATGGGCGGCGTGAGGAAGGAGGTCTGGATGTTGAGGGCCACCAGCACGCCGAAGAACAGCGGGTCGATGCCGAACAGGGCCAGCAGCGGCAGGAAGATCGGCACGAAGATGATGATGATCTCGGTCCACTCCAGTGGCCAGCCGAGCAGGAAGATCATCACCTGGGCAAGGATCAGGAACTGCAACGGCGTCAGCGCGAGGCCGCTGATCCAGTGCTCGATCAGCGAGTGGCCGTCGAGCAGCGAGAACACCGAAGAGAAGATCCACGACCCGACGAACAACCAGCAGACCATGGCACTGGTACGCGCGGTGAGAAACACGGCCTCCTTGAGCCGGACGAAGGTCAGCTGCCGATAGGCCGCCGCCAACACGATGGCACCAAGCGCCCCGATGCCCGCCGCCTCGTGGGGCGTGGCCAGGCCGAACAGGATCGCCCCCAGTACCGCCATGATCAGCACGAAGAGCGGCACGAACGACGTCAGCAGCCCCCAGTAGACTTCCTTGAGCGGCACGTCGAGCTTCTCCGCGGAGAGCTTCGGCGCCACCGCCGGGTTGATCATCGCCCGGCCCATGACGTAGACGATATAGAGCCCCGCCAGCAGCAACCCCGGCAGCAGCGCCGCCGCATAGAGGCGCACCACCGAGACCCCGGCCATGGCGCCGTAGAGGATCAGCATGATGCTCGGCGGTATCAGGATGCCCAGGCAGCCGCCGGCGCAGATCACCCCGCTCGACATGCGCTTGTCGTAGCCCGCGTTGAGCATCGCCGGCAGGGCCAGCAACCCCATCAGGGTCACCACGGCACCGACGATGCCGGTGGCGGTGGCAAAGAGCGCACAGGTGATCAGACTGGCCACCGCCAACGAGGCCGGCATGCCCCGGGCGGCGAGCTGCAGGCTCGCGAACAGGCGGTCGAGGATGTTCGCTCGCTCCACCAGATAGCCCATGAACAGGAACAACGGCACGGCGATCAGCACATCGTTGGCCATGACCCCGTAGGCGCGCTGGACCAGCAGCGAGAAGATGATGTCGCCGATGACGAAATAGCCGAAGGCGACGCCCATGGCGATCAGGGTGAAGGCGATGGGGAAACCGAGCATGATCAGTACGACCAGCATGCCCAGCATCATGATGCCTACCTGCGGTTCGGTCATCGACGCGTCTCCCCGGAATCATCCTTGGCGACCTTGATCTTTTCTATCTCTTCCTGCTTGTTCAACGGAATCGCGATCTCCTCGACGTCACCCAGTCGTCGCGGCCACTTGCCCTGCCTGAGGCAGATCACGCAGCGACTGACCTCGGCGCCCCCCTGCACCGCCAGCAGCGCGGCGCAGGCCGGAATGACGAACTTGAAGGGCCAGATCGGCGGCCCGCCGGGGGTGAAGGAGCTGTGCTCGTTCTGGCGGAAGGAGAGCGCGAAGAAGTCCCAGCCGCTCCACATCAGGGCGATGATGCCGGGATAGAAGAACAGCAGGTAGAGCAGCAGATCCATGCCGGCCTGGGCCCGCGGCGAGAAATAGCGCGACACCACGTCGGCCCGCACATGGGCGTTGTGGGCCAGGGCATAGGCCCCGCTCATCATGAACAGGGTGCCGTAGAGAATGTAGCTGGTGTCGTAGGCCCAGGCCGTCGGCGCCCTCATCACGTAGCGCATGAAGACCTCGAAGCTCACCACGAAGGTCAGGATCAGGATCGCCCAGGCGAACACCTTGCCCACCCAGGTGCTGACATGATCGATGAAGAAGATGAAGCGCATGACAGCCTCTCGACGGCGGCGGCCGCCCCTTCCGGAGAGACCGCCGCGATTCGGGCCCGGCGCCGTCCTGGCACCGGGGCTGCTTGGCTCGACCGGGCCCCGAGCAGGGTACCGCCATCACAGGATGGTGGAGGTGTCGGTAGGTTCCTTGCCGTAGAAGTGGCGATAGGCCGGCTCCTTGGGGGTATTGCCCTCGAGGTGCCAACCCACTACCCGGTCGCAGTACTCGCGCTGGTGGTCGACGACCTTCTTGAAGAAGGGATCGCTGGATTCGTTCTCGATGACGGTATCCCAGGCCTGGAGCTGCGCCTCGAGGATCGAGTCCGGGGTGATGTAGGTCTGCACGCCCTGTTCCGCCCGCATGCCCTCCAGATCCCTCGGATAACGCTCCATGGCCTTCCAGTACATCTCCGACGAGGCCGCCTTGGCGGCATACTGCAGGATCGCCTGGAACTCCTCGGGCAGGCTGTCGTGCTTGGCCTTGTTGAGAATGATCTCGAAGGCTTCGCAGTCCTGATGGTAACTGCGCAGCATCCAGGTCTTGCTGACATCCGGGAAACCGAGCAGGCGGTCGGAGGACGGGTTGTTGAACTCGGCCCCGTCGAGCAGGCCGCGGTCCATGGCCGGCACGATGTCGCCGGGACCCATGATGGTCACCGCCGCGCCGAACTCGCGCATCAGGTCGGCCGCCAGGCCCACGGTGCGGTACTTCATGCCCCGCAGGTCGTCGGCGCTGCGGATCGGCTCCTTGAACCAGCCCAGCGCCTGGGTCGGCATGGGGCCGGTGAGATAACCGACCAGCGGCAGCTCGAGCAGCTCCAGCAGCTCGTTGTAGAGCTCGAGGCCGCCGCCGGTCCAGAACCAGGCCAGGAACTGGTTGGCATCCCAGCCGAAGGGCGGCGGAGTACCGAACAGCGAGTAGGCCTTGTGCTTGCCGTACCAGTAGGCGGTGACGCCGTGGCCGCCGTCGAGCGCCCCGGAGATCACCGCATCCTGCATCTGCAGGGCCCCCACCACGGCGCCGGCCGGCAGCAGGTTGAGCCGCAGGCGGCCACCGGACATCTCGTTGACGATGCGCACGTAGTCGGCGGCGAACTCATGGAAGATGTCCTGGGTGGGCCAGGTGCTCTGGAAACGCAGGGTCGTGGTCTGGGCCACGGCGATGCTGGGAAAGCCCACGGCGGCCGCGGCTCCTGCACCCACGGCGACGGCCGATCCGGTGAGAAAGCGACGACGCGAGGTGCTGGCGGGCGTGGTATCGGCGGATGTCGTATCGTTGTCGGCCTGTTGGGTGACAGGCGTCTGGTCATGAGCCATCGGACACTCCGGAATCGTTTCGTTGTTCTGTCTCCTGCGGGATGGTATGCCCACGGAAACCCATACTCCCGATTGCCTCCCAGCGGCCCACATGGCGTTGCGGCCCTTGTGCCTTCCCCGTTGGTCGTCGGTTATATCAGGTATAGCTCCAGTAACCGGTTCTGCAAAGGATGGCGGCCCATTCGTTCCACTCAGACGACACTGTATTCAACGCAGGGTTGCAGCCGACACTAGAAGTACGTATTTTATTTGAACGATCAATTAATAAAAAACATTATGCGGCACGCACCGAACCACGGCCAGCGATACCCGCTGGCGGCTCACTCTCCAGGCGACACCCGCCAGGCGAGGCCAGTGACCGTCGCCGTTCCGGTGAGCCTGGCGGTGCCGATGCTGCATCCCGTCTCATGTCCAATGGCGACACCAGGGGAGCCGGGGCTAGCCATGACGTACCGGTTGACGTTATTTTGATTGCGCGTTCAATCAAAATAACACCACGGCATCATCCGGACGCTCGCACGACAGCCCTGCCCACCCGTCGCCCGACGACGGCGTGAGACTCGACATCAACAACATTCAGGGAGTCAGCCCCATGGCGCATGACAATGCCCCCCTCGAACGACGGGATCGTCTCAACCCGGCCGTGTTCCACGGTTCGGTTGCCGGCATCCTGGTCTTCCTCGTACTGACCATGCTCTTCACTGAGCAGGCCGGTGCCTTCTTCGATGCCGGCCTGGCCTGGGTCAGCGAGACCTTCGGCTGGTACTACATGCTGGCGGTCGTGGCCTACCTGGTGTTCGTGATCGCCATCGGCGCCTCGCGCTTCGGCAGCATCCGCCTCGGCCCCGACCACTCGCGGCCGGAGTTCTCGCTGCTCTCCTGGTCGGCGATGCTGTTCGCCGCCGGCATCGGTATCGACCTGCTGTTCTTCAGCGTCGCCGAGCCGGTCGCCCACTACCTGGCACCGCCGGACCTGACGCCCGAGAGCCAGGAGGCGATGCGCGCCGCGGTGGTCCAGACCTTCATGCACTGGGGGCTCTCCGGCTGGGGGCTCTACGTACTGATGGGCATGGCACTGGCCTACTTCAGCTATCGCCACCGCCTGCCGCTGGCCATCCGCAGCGCCCTCTATCCGCTGCTGGGCAAGCGCATCCATGGCCCCATCGGCAACGCCGTGGACATCACCGCGGTGATCTCCACGGTGTTCGGCATCGCCACCAGCCTCGGTATCGGCGTGATGCAGCTGAACTACGGCCTGGCCTACATGTTCGACGTGCCCGAGAGCCTCTCGGTGCAGATCATCCTGATCGCCCTGGTGGTCGTGCTGGCGACGATCTCGGTGGTCAGCGGCGTGGAGAAGGGCATCCGCCGGCTCTCCGAGTTCAACATGCTGCTGGCACTGGCGCTGCTGCTGTTCGTGCTCTTCCAGGGTCACACCCTGAAGCTGCTCGACATGGTGGTGAACAATGCCGGCGACTACTTCTCGGGCTTCGTGGCCAAGAGCTTCGATACCTACGCCTTCGCCGGCGACGAGGCCAACGAGTGGAAGATGTGGTGGACGATCTTCTTCTGGGGCTGGTGGATCGCCTGGACCCCCTTCGTCGGCCTGTTCCTGGCGCGCATCTCCCGCGGCCGCACCATCCGCCAGTTCGTCGCCGGCGCACTCGGCATCCCGCTGGCCTTCATGATGGTGTGGATGTCGGTATTCGGTAACAGCGGCATCGAGCTGGTCGCCAACCAGGGTATCGTCGAGCTCGGCGAACAGGCGCTCAATACGCCGCAGACCACCATGTACACCCTGCTCGAGCATTACCCCTGGGTCGGCGTCACCGCCGCCGTGGTCACGGTGCTGGGCATCGTCTTCTTCGTCACCTCGGCGGACTCCGGTGCCCTGGTGCTGGCCAACTTCACCTCGATCCTGTCCGACGTGAACCACGACGCCCCGGTGCGCCTGCGCATCTTCTGGTCGGCAGTGATCGGCCTGATCACCATCGCGCTGCTGATGGCCGGCGGCCTGGCCGCCCTGCAGAGCGCCGTGGTGATCACCGCCCTGCCCTTCTCGCTGGTGATCTTCGCGATCATGGTGGGCATGTACAAGGCCCTCAAGCTGGAGGGCCGCAAGGCCGATGCCCGGCGCCGGGTCTCCGGCACCGCTCCGGGTGGCGACTGGCGCGAGCGCCTCGACCGGGCCCTGGACACTTCGACCCGCGCCGGTGCCGCCGCCACCATCGAGCACGCCATCCGGCCCGCGCTGACGCAGTTCGCCCAGGAACTGGAGAGCCGCGGCCAGGAGGCCACGGTGACCGAGGAGCCGGTAGAGGGCGAGCCGTTGCCGAGCCTGACCCTGCAGGTGCTGCTGGAGAATGCCGCCAGCTTCGTCTATCAGGTCTGTCCGCACCGCATGCGCACACCGAGCTTCCTGCCAGTGGATGACGACTACTACGTGCGACTCGACGTCTACCTGGCCGAGGGTGGCACCGGTCAGGACCTCAACGGCTATACCCGCGGCCAGGTGATCGGTGACGTGCTCTCGGAGTACGAGCGCCACCTGCACTTCCTGGCACTGGCCGGCGAGGGCGGCAACGTCCAGGCCATGCCCGGCTCCGTGGGTGAGCCGCCTGCCGAGGCCACCCAGGCCTGAACCGCGGCTCGGCATCCATCACGACAACGGCGACGCCTGCGGGCGTCGCCGTCTTGCGTCAGGGGCCGTCGTCATACCTTGGCCGCCTTGCGGCAGCGCAACGGCCGGGCGTAGCTTAAGGGGCTCGTTTCACCGGCAAGGAACCGCCATGTCCCACCCGCCACGCCCCCCTGCCTACCGTCTTCCCATGCCCGGTAGCGCCTTGCTCGCCGCCTGGCAACAGGGTTACGGCGTCGCCGAGTTGCGGCGTGACCTGATGGCGGGACTGACCATCGGCATCGTCGCGGTGCCGCTCTCCATGGCGCTGGCCATCGCCACCGGGGTGCCGCCCCAGCACGGTCTCTATACCGCCATCGTCGCCGGTGCCATCATCGCCCTCACCGGCGGGTCGCGCTTCAACATCTCCGGCCCCACCGCCGCCTTCGTGGTGATCCTGTTCCCCATCGTCGCCAGCCACGGCGTCGGCGGGCTGCTGATCGCCACCCTGATGGCGGGGCTGATCCTGGTCGCCCTGGGGCTGGCGCGGCTGGGCAGCCTGATCCAGTTCGTGCCCTACCCGGTGGTGCTCGGCTTCACCGCCGGCATCGCGGTGGTGATCGCCCTGCTGCAGCTCCCCGACTTCCTGGGCCTGGTCGGGGTCGCGCTCGGCGACAGCACCCTGCACAACCTGGCCGCCATCGCCCGTGGACTACCGAGCCTGGCGCCGGCTGAACTGGGCATCGGCCTGGTGACGCTGGCCACCCTGATCCTCTGGCCACGGCTCAAGCTGCCGGTGCCGGCGCCCCTGGTGGGCCTGGTGGTCGGTACCCTGGCCGCGCTCGCCATCGGCCCGCTGGGGGTGGAGATCGACACCATCGCCTCGCGCTTCAGCTGGGAGTTCCAGGGCCAGGCCGGCAGCGGCATCCCGCCCTTCGCCCCGAGCCTGGTGGTGCCCTGGCGGTTACCCGGGCCGGACGGCACGCCGCTCGCGGTGGACTTCGCGCTGATCCGCGAGCTGCTGGGGCCGGCACTGGCCATCGCCATGCTGGCGGCCATCGAGTCGCTGCTCTGCGCGGTGGTGGCCGATGGCCTGACCCGCACCCGCCACGACCCCAATGCCGAGCTGGTCGGCCAGGGGATCGGCAACATCGTGGTGCCCTTCTTCGGCGGCATCACCGCCACCGCCGCACTCGCCCGCACCGCCACCAACATCCGCAGCGGCGCCGCCTCGCCGCTGGCCGCCGTGGTGCACTCGCTGGTGGTGTTGCTGGCGGTGGTGGCGCTGGCCGGCGTGCTCGGCCGGGTGCCCATGGCGGCGCTGGCGGCGCTGTTGTTCATCATCGCCTGGAACATGAGCGAGGCCCGCCACTTCCTGCACACCCTGAAGAGCGCCCCGGGGAGCGACGTGGCGATCCTGGTGATCTGCTTTGCGCTCACGGTGATCTTCGACATGGTGCTGGCGGTAGCCGTAGGCATGGGGCTCGCCGCGGCGCTGTTCATCCGCCGCATGGCCGAGCTGACCCATGCCCGCCGCCTCGACGCCGAGGACAACGAACAGGCCCGCGACCTGCCGCGTCAGGTGGCACTCTACGACGTCAACGGCCCGCTGTTCTTCGGCGCCGCCGAGAAGGCGATCGCCTCGCTGCGGGTGGTGGACCCGGAGGTCAGGGTGGTGATGCTCGACATGCGCGACGTGCCGAGCCTCGATGCCACCGCCATCGTTGCCCTGCGGTCGCTGATCGAGGAGCTGCGCTCGCAGCGGGTGGGGCTGATCTTCATCGGCATGCCGGCGCGGATGGTGATGAAGCTGCGGCGCGCCGGCCTGTATCGCGAAGCCGGCCGCCTGGCCGCCGTGCGCCACCTGGACCATGCGCGGCGCCTGGCAGGGCACTGGCTCGAGCACCGTGGGGACTGAGCGCGACTCGCCGTGCCTCATTCACCCTGCAAGGGGGGCGATCAGGCGGCGAGCAGGACGTCTTCGTGCACGTCGGCACCGGGACGACCTCTTCGACCACACCCAGGGCGTGATCTGACCTGGACACAGCCACGCGAGACACTGCCAGGCCTCGACTAGACTGAGGACCATCTACCGCTCATGGAGCGAAACGACTATGAGTTACCGATTCCTCGAGGTCATCACCGACTATCCCACCACGGAAGAGGAGTACGTCCTGCTGCTGCATCTCGACCAGATCGCGCAGATTCGTCCCGAGGCCGAAGCGGAAAACGAGCCGCGCCACGAGCCGGTGGCCGTGGTCACCCTGACCAGCGGCGAGATGGTGATCCTCAAGAACAGCTTCAAGAGTGTGGTCAAGCGGCTCACCGATGCGAAGATGGTGATGCGGCCATGAGAGCTCGCCCCGGGGACTGAGCGCGACTCACCGTGCCTCATTCACCCTGCAGGGTGGCGATCAGGCGGCGAGCACCGCCGTGGTCGCGATGCTCGCCGAGCCACAGGCCCTGCCAGGTCCCCAGCGCCAGACGGCCACCGCGCACCGCCAGGGTCAGTTGGGTGCCGAGCAGGCTGGCGCAGACGTGGGCCGGCATGTCGTCGGGGCCTTCCAGGGTATGGCGGAAATAGGGCAGGTCGCCGGGAATGCGCTCGCGCAGGAAGGCGTCGAGGTCGTGGCGCACGTCCGGGTCGGCGTTCTCGTTGAGTGTCAGCGACGCCGAGGTGTGCAGCAGTTGCAGGTGCAACAGCCCCGTGGAGACTTCCCGCAGCCCGGCCAGGCCGTCGGCGACCTCGTCGGTGATCAGGTGAAAGCCGCGCGGGCGCGGCGCCAGGCGCAGTTCCTGCTGTCGCCACATGACCGGGCTCCTTTTCGTCGGGGGTCTTCCCGCCATGCTAGCGTGCTGTCCCGCTATCGCAAGAGCGCCGCACGCCATTCCCGGCGTGCAGCGCCCCTGCGATACATCGGTGGGTTCGGTTGCGCGGGGGCATCCCAGCAGCCTCGGCCCCGCCACAACCGAGCACACGGCTTACTCGCTGGCCACCGTCGTGGGCTGGCCTTCCACCCCGGCGAACACCACCAGCACCTTGGCGTCGCTATCCGAGACATTGAACAGCTGATGGTCCCGGTTGAGGGCCTCGATATAGGCCTCCCCCGACCCGTAGACCTGGGGATCGCCACCCTCGGTGCGCAACTCGATCTCGCCCTCGAGGATATAGACGAAGACCGGGACCGGGTGCTGATGCAGGGGCGTACGTCCACCGGGCTCGAGGGTGCCGATCACCGAGACGATCTCCGGCGTTCCCTGCTGCCAGACGATGGCGTCGCCGTCGCGGGTCGTGGTCGTCTTCAGAACCGGCTCGGTCTGGAAGCCTGCCGGCAAGGCATCGTCATCCTGGGCGAGTGCCGCGGCGATGGGCAGGACCGTGACCAGCCCCAGGGCCAGTGCTGACTGCTTGATGATGGCTTTCATGGTATCTCTCCTCTCTCGGATGAACGCCTGGTCGACTAGGCCTTGATGGCCAGCAGCGAGATGCTCTTGACGCCGTAGGTCTCGCTGGCACCCCGGGCCGACTCGGTCAGGAAGCGGTACTCGGGATGCTCGCGGACGGTCCGGACAGTGAGACCCGCCGCCTCGATGGCAGCGCGGTAATCGTCCTGCTGCATGGCCCCACCGATGCAGGCGGCCCACAGGGTAGCGTTGCAGGAGACCTTCTCCGGCAACGGCGACTCGGTGACGATGTCGGCGAGCGCCAGCCGCCCGCCGGGGCGCAGTACCCGGGCCGCCTCGGCGAAGACCCGTGGCTTGTCCGCCGACAGGTTGACGACGCCGTTGCTGATCACCAGGTCGACACTGCCGTCGGCGAAGGGCGGTGACTCGATGTAGCCGGCGTGGAACTCGACGTTGGTGAAGCCCGCCTCGGAGGCCAGCCGTGTCGCCTTCTCGCGCTGGGCCTCGGTCATGTCGAGCCCCAGCACCCGTCCCTCGGGTCCCACCGCGAGGGCGGCGAGCAGGCTGTCCATGCCGGAACCGCTGCCGAGATCCAGCACCGTCTCGCCGGGCTGGAGCTCGGCCAGGTCGAGGAAGTGACCGACCCCGGCGAAGGAGTCGATGGCCGCGGCGGGGATCCGGTCAAGGGCGTTCGGGTCATAGCCCAACCGCTCGGCCAGCGCCCGCCCCATCTCGAAGTGGAAGTCCCCCTCCGGCGTCTCGGCCACCTCGCGATACATCGCCTTGACCCGCGCTTCGAGTTCGCGGCGATCCACCGCGGGTGAGGTGGATGGGGCACGGGACGTGGAAGCTGCCGTGATGGTCATGCTCTCTCTCCTCTTCGGCTTGACGTGGCACGACACGGGAGTGCCGTATGTCCCCAGGACGCAGCCGCCCGCGGGATGGTTCCCGGCACGGATCGGGAACCCGGGAGCCGGCCGCCGCGTCCCTGCCATACCCTCGACTTGCCCGCCGCCGGCGCGCGTCCCATGCTCTGAAGAGGTGAGCCATGCCCCTTGCCAGCCCGTTCACCAGCCCCCCGATGCCGTGGCCCGTCATGGTCCATCGGGACGACTCGGGAGCCTTCATGAGCTACCGTGATACCGCCAGCCGCCGGCAGTGGTTCGAACAACGCCTGGAGCCGCTGATGGACCGGCTCTACGGCACGGCCCTGCGCCTCACCCGCCATCCGGACGACGCCGAGGACATCGTCGCCGAGGCGGTCGGCAAGGCCTGGATCCGGCTCGACAAGCTGCGCGACCCCGAGCGCTTCGAGGCCTGGCTGTTCCATATCCTCACCAATACCTTCATCAGCGAGTGGCGTCGGCGGCAGAGTCGCCCCCAGCCCCCCAGCGGCAACGAGTCGCCGTCCCCGGACGACCTCGACGCCGGCGACTTCACTCTCTTCCAGCAACTGCATCAGCCCTTCCTGCTCTGGTGGGGCAGCCTGGAGGAGCAGTTCTTCAACAGCCTGCTGCAGGAGGACCTGCAGCGAGCCCTGGACGCCCTCCCCGACCCCTTCCGGGTGGCGATTGTGCTGGTGGAGGTGCAGGGCTATACGTATGACGAGGTGTCTTCCCTGCTCGGCATCCCGCTGGGCACGGTGCGCTCGCGGCTGAGCCGGGCGCGTGCCCGGCTGCAGAAGACGCTCTGGGAGCAGGCCAGGGAGGCGGGCGTGACCCCCCATCACCCGGGGCAGGGAGGGCCGCGATCATGAACCCAAGGGAGCCCAGCTGCGAGGAGGTCATCGAGCGGCTCTTCGACTATCTCGACCGTGAGCTGGATCACCGGCAGGCGGACGATATCGAGCGACACCTGAGCCGCTGCCGCGACTGCTTCACTCGCGCCGAATTCGAGAAACGACTACGGGCCAGGGTGGAAGCCGCCGGCACGGTGAAGGCCCCGACGCGCCTGCGCCACCGTATCCGCGATCTGCTCGACCAGTTCGACGACTAGGCGGATCGCCCTGTCCCGGGAGGAGAATGCTCATGGTAGCCATACTCGGGTACTCGTCGCGGCAGATCAGCGATGCCGTCCAGGGCATGTACAGTGCCGTGGCCGACACGCCGGACTCCCCCTTCCACTTCCCCGTCGGGGGCTCGGCCTGCCGGGCACTGGGCTATCCCGAGGAGCAGCTGGTCGACCTGCCGCCCCCGCTGCTGGCCTCCTTCGCCGGCGTCGGCTACCCCTTCCGCGCCAGGGCCATTCACTACGGCGACCGGGTGCTCGACCTCGGCGCCGGCGCCGGCAACGACTCGCTGATCGCCGGCCGCCTCGTCGGCCCCGACGGCCGGGTCATCGCCCTGGACCTCACCGCCGCCATGACTCGCAAGCTCAAGATCACCGCCGCCGGCACCGACAATCTCAGTGTGGTCCAGGGCTCGGCGGAGCGGCTGCCGCTGCCCGATGCCAGCGTCGACAGCATCACCAGCAACGGCGCCCTCAACCTGGTACCGGACAAGCGTCGCGCCGTCGCCGAGATGTTCCGGGTGCTCAAGCCCGGTGGGCGCCTGCAGCTCGCCGACGTGGTGATCCATCGTCCGGTCTCGGTGGACTGCCACGAGGACCCGCGCCTGTGGGTCGAGTGCGTGGTGGGGGCCACCGTCAGGGAGGAGCTGCTGGCGCTGTTCGCGGAGGCCGGCTTCGAGGAGATCGAGGTGGTAGGCAGCCACGACTACTTCGCCCTGAGCCCCAGTGCCCAGACCCGGGAGGTCGCGGCGAGCTTCGGCGCCCATGCCATCGAGGTCGGCATGCGCCGCGGAGAATCGGCCCCGTCGCGCCTGCGGCAGTGGGCGCGGCGGCTCGATCCCAGGCGCTGGCTGCTGCTGCTGCGCCGCCGCGGGCTGCTCGGCATCGCGGCCCTGTGCCTGGCGCTGCTGAGCTGCTACGGCACCCTGGCGCTGGTCGGCCTGCTGCCGTTGCTGGGCATCGGCCTGGCCCTCGACGAGGGGGCCTGGGCGCTTGCCATCGCCGCCTTCGTGCTGCTGACCCTGACGATGCTGGCCGCCGGTAGCCGGCGCCATCACGCCGTCGGCCCGACGCTGCTGGCGACGGCGGGCAGCGCCACCATCCTCTACGCGCTGTTCGTCGACTATCACGCCTCGGTCGAGCTGGCCGGCTTCGTGCTGCTGGCCGCCGCCGCCCTGTGGGACCTGCGCCAGCGGCGACGCCAGGAGGCCAGGGTGCTGGGGCTGAGCTAGCAGGCTCAAATCAAAAAAGGGGCGCGACTCGCGTCGCGCCCCAAGCTTCTCACCGCTGACACTACACGGCTTGCCTTACGAAAATGTCTTCACGGCGTCATGGCCGCGGCCTCAGAAGAAGCCCAGCGGATTGGTGTCGTAGCTGACCAGCAGGTTCTTGGTCTGCTGGTAGTGCTCGAGGGCCACCTTGTGGGTCTCGCGGCCGACGCCGGACTTCTTGTAGCCACCGAAGGCGGCATGCGCCGGGTACTGGTGGTAGCAGTTGGTCCACACGCGGCCGGCCTGGATACCCCGCCCCATGCGGAAGGCGACATTGATGTCGCGGCTCCACACCCCGGCGCCGAGGCCGAACTCGGTGTCGTTGGCGATGGCCAGCGCCTCGGCCTCGTCCTTGAAGGTGGTCACCGCGACCACCGGGCCGAAGATCTCCTCCTGGAACACGCGCATGCTGTTGTTGCCCTTGAGCAGCGTCGGCTGGATGTAATACCCCTTGTCGTAGGCCGGGTCGAAGCTCTCCTTGTCGCCGCCGGTGAGGAACTCGGCCCCCTCCTCGCGGGCGATGTCCATGTAGGACATGATCTTGTCGAACTGCTCCTGGGACGCCTGGGCGCCGACCTGGACGTCGGTATCCAGCGGATTGCCGCGCTTGATCTTGCCCACCCGTTCCATGACCCTGGCCATGAAGGCGTCGTAGATGCTCTCCTGGATCAGCGCCCGCGACGGGCAGGTGCACACCTCGCCCTGGTTGAAGAAGGCCAGCACCAGCCCTTCCGCGGCCTTGTCGATGAACTCCGGCTCGGCATCCATGATGTCGGCGAAGTAGATGTTCGGCGACTTGCCGCCCAGCTCCACGGTGGAGGGGATGATGTTCTCGGCGGCGCACTTGAGGATGTGCGCGCCCACCGGGGTGGAGCCGGTGAAGGCGATCTTGGCGATACGCTTGCTGGTGGCCAGGGCCTGACCCGCCTCGGCGCCATAGCCGTTGACCACGTTGACCACCCCGGCCGGCAGCAGGTCGCCGACCAGCTCCATCAGCTTGAGGATCGAGGCCGGGGTCTGCTCGGCGGGCTTGAGGACCACGCAGTTGCCGGCGGCCAGTGCCGGGGCGAGCTTCCAGACGGCCATCAGCAGCGGGAAGTTCCAGGGAATGATCTGCCCCACCACCCCCAGCGGCTCGTGGAAGTGGTAGGCCACGGTGTTGGCGTCGATATCGGCGGCGGTGCCCTCCTGGGCGCGAATGCAACCGGCGAAGTAGCGGAAGTGATCGACCGCCAGCGGGAGATCGGCGTTGAGCGTCTCGCGCACCGCCTTGCCGTTGTCCCAGGTCTCGGCCACGGCGAGCATCTCCAGGTTCTGCTCGATGCGATCGGCGAGCTTGAGCAGGAGGTTGGAGCGCTCGGCGGCGGAGGTCTTGCCCCAGGCGGGCGCGGCGGCGTGCGCGGCGTCCAGCGCCAGCTCGATGTCCTCGGCGGTGGAGCGCGGGATCTCGCAGATCACCTCACCGTTGACCGGGCTGATGTTGTCGAAGTACTGACCCTTGACCGGGGCGACGAACTCACCGCCGATGTAGTTGCCGTAGCGTTTCTCGAAGGAAACGACCGATCCAGTGCTACCGGGATTGGCGTAGATCATGACGTGCACTCCTGCGTGTATGGAGATCTCTGGTGGCGCGGCGGCCGGCGATGTGCCGTAGTCGTTGACCGGGCCTGTGTTAGAGCGTAGCGAAATCTGACGGACGGCCCATGCTGCTATGGGGGGTAACGACGGGGGCCTTTGGTCGTAGGTCGCGAGCCTCGGGCTCGGTACCCGGCCCGGCAACACCGGGCCGGGCAGCGCTCAGCGATCGGCCAGGTCCTGACCGGCGTGCTCCGCCGGGAGCTTGAAGGTCCACAGCATGCCCCCCTGATTGAAGTCCTTGACGACCTTGGCGACCTCACCCCCCCACAGCGGCACCGCGCCTCCCCAGCCCGAGGCGACGGAGACATACTGTTCGCCGTCCATGGTCCAGGTGATGGGTGTGCCGACGACCCCGGAGCCGGTATTGAAGCGGTACAGTTCTTCACCGGTTCTGGCATCGAACGCCTTCAGGTAGCCCTCCGGGGTGCCGGTAAACACCAGGTTGCCTGCCGTGGCCATGACACCGCCCCAGAGCGGAGCACGGTTCTCATGGCGCCAGACTTCCTCACCGGTCTTCGGATCCATGGCCCTGAGTACCCCGATGTACTCCTCGTTGGCCGGCTTGATGGTGAACCCCGCCCCCAGGTAGGCCGCCCCCTTCTTGTAGGAGACCGGTTCGTTCCAGATATCCATGGCCCATTCGTTGGAGGGCACATAGAACAGGCCGGTATCCTGGCTATAGGCCATGGGCATCCAGTTCTTGCCCCCCAGGAAGGCCGGCCGGGCCAGCACGGTCTCACCCTTCTCGCCCTCCGCATCGGCGGGGTTGCCTGGCCGCCCCTCGGTAAAGATCGGCCGACCGTTCTCGTCGAGCCCCTCGGCCCAGGTGATCTCGTCGACGAACGGGAAGCCACGGATGAAGCCGCCGTCGCTACGATCGAGGACATAGAAGAAGCCATTGCGGTCGGCGGTGGCGGCCGCCTTGACGGTCGTGCCGTTCTCTTCGTAGTCGAAGGAGATCAGTTCGTTGACGCCGTCATAGTCCCAGCCGTCGTTGGGCGTGGTCTGGAAGTGCCACTTGATGCTGCCGTCATCGGGGTCGAGCGCCACCCGGGAGGAAGAGAAGAGGTTGTCCCCGGGGCGCAGGTGCGAGTTCCAGGGTGCCGGGTTGCCGGTACCGAAGAAGAGCGAGTCGGTATCCGGGTCGTAGGTCCCGCCCAGCCAGGTTGCCGCACCGCCGGTCTTCCACATGTCACCCGGCCAGGTCTTGCCGGCCTCCCCACCGGAAATCCCGTTCTCGATGGCTTCGCCATCCCGGTAGACATACCCCATGTGTCCCTCGACGGTCGGACGAGTCCAGAGCTTGTCCCCGGTAGCCGGATCATACGCCTCGACCTTGCCGACGATGCCGAACTCACCACCGGAGACACCGGTGATCAGCTTGCCCTTGACGATCATCGGGGCAGCGGTGATGGAATATCCTTCCTGATAGTCCGCCACCGGCTTGATCCACACCACCTTGCCCGTCTCCTTGTTCAGGGCGACCAGCTTGGCATCGAGGGTCGCGAAGAAGAACAGATCGCCATACAGGGCGCCGCCACGATTGATCACGTCACAGCACGGCATGATGCCATCCGGCAACCGGGCGTCGTACTGCCAGATTTCCTCGCCGGTCCTGGCGTCGATGGCATAGGCACGCGAATAGGAGGCCGTGACGTACATCACCCCATCCTCGACCAAGGGCTGGGATTCCTGGCCACGCATCTTCTCGCCACCGAAAGAGAAGGCCCAGGCTGGCTGCAGAAATTTGACGTTGTCCGCATTCAGGATATCGATGGTACTGTAGCGCTGGCCCTGCAGCCCCATGCCATAGCTGACCACGGCATCGGCCGTGTCGTGATCGTTCATGATATCCTCATCGGTAACCGCATACGCACCAGAGGACACGGCCAGCGCGAGTGCACCGAGGGCAAACTGTCGACCGACTGGATTCAATTTCATGGTTGCGCTCTCACTCTCTTGTTTTCAGGATGTCGCGGCACACCGGGAAGTCTTCCCGTCTCCCGGGCAATTCTTGTCGGCAAGGCTTCCGGCAACAATCGCACCCTCGCACGACTTCCCTCATCACTTGGTAGTAAGACCTTCAAGAGCACAAAAAAACCGCAGGGAGTGCCTGCGGTTATCGAGGGCCCGTGCGCCAGGCCAATCAGCAGTATCCAGTGTCCTGTTACGGCGAGTTCTCCTCTTCGTCACCCAGGATTTCCTCGTAGAACGCGGGCATGCCGTAGCGCAACCCATGACGCTCGAAGATCTCTGCGATCTCGCCCTCACGCACCATGCGATCCACTATCTCTTCGATCGCGTATCCCAGCTGCCGGTGCGTGTGCTTGACTGCCATGCCGACATCCCAGGCCTGCCTGCCCATGCCTGGGAAGCCATTCCCGGCCGCTTCGAAACCCTTATCAGAGTGGATGCCCAGCTCATGATCGATCTCGGCCCGCATCCCCATGACCGCGCTCACCTCACCGTCGACCATCGCCATGAAGGCCTGACGCATGCTGGCGAAATGGCGCGTATTGTCGCGCAACTGACCCGCGAAGGTAGACGTCAGGTATGTCGCCGGCAAGGTGTCGATCTCGACGCCGATGGGGTGATACTGGAATACCGCCATCGTTCCCACATCGTCCAAGACGTGGGTGTCGTAGGCGATCTGCCACTGCTCCCTCTGATAGGGCGCGAACATGACGACCTGATCGTTGATCACCTCACCGGTGGAGTCGCGCATATAGGCATACGTCTTGTCATAGGGCACCCGCAACATGACATCGGCGATGCGACGCTTGGCCAGGTAGTGACCTTTCCAGATGTGATTGCGAAGGTCGTCGTCCAGGGTTTCGTCGGGAATGATCCAGTATACGCGGAACTCGACTCCCAGGCCTTCGGCAATCTTCCTGCCGATGTCGATATCGACACCGACCGCCTCCCCTCCCTTCTCGTAGGAGTAGGGAGGAAAGTCACGATAGACCCCGACATTCAAGTGGCCCGACTCGATGACGATGTCATAGGTTCTCTCGGGAGCACGCTCGAGGATCGACTCGCTCGCATTCGAGAGTGCGCTCCATGCCAGTGTGAAAACGGCAAGCCATCGAGTCAACGACATGACTCCTCCCCCTCACTTTCATGGAAACGTGGCGTCACTCCTTGACCGACTCGACATAGGTCTTGATCGCCCAGATGGCGTTCTGGTCAAGGTTGCTCTTGAAGGATGGCATGCCCCGATCGGTCCCGTTCAGCACACGACCGATGAAATACTCGTCATCCCACTCTTCGAGTTCGCGCAAGTCCGGCGTCAGCCCCCCCGACTGCGCCTGGATACCATGGCAGCCGGCACAGTTCCCTGAGTACCCGCGCTCTCCGACCTTGATCGCCTCCTCATGATAGCCATCGTGCTCGTTACCGGCGCGGAACGGGTTCTCCATCAATGGCTCGGAGCCCAGCTCGGGAAGGCTCCCGGTATCGACTTCCTGAGGCGTCACGTCACCATGGCCCATGACCAGTGCCGCCCACCCCAACAGGCCGGCAGCAACACATGCTTTGAGGGGAAAAGGAATTGTCATACCGAATACCTCTGTTGGATAGCGGGGGGCCGATCCACCGCGATCGATGGGCGGACGGGGGATCTGCTCCCAGTCTAGAAACCCCTCCCCGTCCCCTGAATGCCACTTTCGAGCCCTCGCCCCCGTCCCTTGGTAGTAGCCTCGAGGAAGAGGCGCCAAAGCATGAGTGCACTCCTTCATCTCATCGTTGATGGCACTGTCAAGCCTGTGGCCGGGCCTCGAACGCAGGGAATAGTTCTTTCGTACAGGCGTATTGCTACTTTCTGAATATTTCCGTGCTCTCTCGCCTTCCCTATGCTCATGGGCATAACGACAAGTAGAGAGGCGCCCCATGCGAATTCATCTGAAAGCCCTCATGTTCTTGGTATTCACGTGCTGGATGTCGGCTCCGCTGACGGCCTTCGGGATGGATGTCCGCATCGGCTATATCCAATGGATTCCGGACCAGGGCCCGGTGCTGTCCAACGTCACTCCGGAACCGGAAGACGCCGGCCTGCGTGGCGCCGAGCTGGGCATCGAGGACAACAACACCACCGGCCGATTCCTGGATCATCTTTACGCCCTGACGTCGCGGGTGGTGGACTCCGAGGACCAGGCACAGGAAGCCCTTGAGCAGATGCTGGATGAAGGAATCACCCTGTTCGTGCTTCGGGTTCCGGCCGACACACTGGGCACCATGGCGAACAAGACGGTGGGTAAAGCGCTGCTGTTCAACGCCGGGGCCAGGGACGATGAGTTGCGCGTGACGGGGTGCCAGCCCCATGTCATGCACACCCAGCCCAGCTACGCCATGCTGACGGATGGCCTGGCGCAATGGCTCAACCTGCGGCGCTGGAAGAAGGTGTTCATGATCACCGGACCGACCGACAGCGACCACGCCTGGGCCGAGGCCTTTCGCCGCGCCGCCACACGCTTCGGCTTGACAATCGTTGACGACAAACCCTGGACCTTCGACGCCGATCTGCGACGCACGGCGTCACAGGAATTGCCTCTGTTCACCCAATCGGACGACTACGATGTCGTGCTGGTGGCCGATGTACGGGGAGACTTCGGTGAATACGTTCCCTTCAATACCTGGCTGCCCCGGCCGGTGGTAGGCACGCAGGGCATGTCGCCGGAGGCCTGGCACCGGGTCGTGGAAAGCTGGGGAGCCGCCCAGCTGCAGAACCGCTTCCGCGACCTGGCCGGGCGTGACATGAACGGTAATGACTATGCCGCCTGGGCCGGCGTGCGATCCCTGGGCACCGCCGTGACTCAGCTCGATACCCCGGAGTCCGGTGCGATTCGCGACTTCCTGCTCTCCGATGATTTTCAACTGGCCGCCTTCAAGGGCCGCAAGCTCAGCTATCGCCCGTGGAACGGTCAGCTTCGCCAACCGATTCCACTGGTTCACCCCCGGGGTCTCGTTGCCACCGCTCCGTTCGAAGGCTTCCTTCACCCGGTAACCGATCTCGACTCCCTGGGATATGACGAGGCGGAAAGCGACTGCCGCATCGACTCCTAGCCGGCCAGTGATCTCCCATTGCTGCATGAACAACCGAAGGAAAACTCACATGAAGAATATTCTCCGTAGTTCTGTGCTGGCGACCCTGATGGGACTCTCGGCTCCCGCCCTGGCCAGCCTGGCCTATGTGTCCAACGAGAAGGACAACAGCATCTCGGTGATCGACATCGACTCCCTGGAAGTGGTCGAGACGATTCCGGTCGGCCAGCGCCCACGAGGCATCCTGCTCTCCAAGGATAATACCAGGCTCTATATCTGTGCCAGCGACGATGATACCGTCCAGGTAATGGACCTGGAAACCCGCAAGGTCATCGATACCCTACCGTCGGGTGAAGACCCCGAACAGTTCGCCTTGCATCCCAACGATCGTTGGCTGTTCATCGCCAACGAAGACGACGCTATCGTGACCGTGGTGGACGTTCATACGAAGGACGTGCTGGCACAGATCGATGTCGGCA
The DNA here is from genome assembly GCF_002879645.1 of Halomonas heilongjiangensis. Taxonomy (GTDB): domain Bacteria; phylum Pseudomonadota; class Gammaproteobacteria; order Pseudomonadales; family Halomonadaceae; genus Halomonas; species Halomonas heilongjiangensis. The sequence continues at coordinate 44,111 of NZ_PNRE01000055.1, forward strand.
TTGAGCCGGAAGGCATGGCCATCAGCCCGGATGGTAAATGGGCGGTAAATACCAGCGAAACCTCCAGCATGCTGCACTGGATCGATACCGAAACCTTCGAGATAAAGAAGAACATGGTGGTCGGCCAGCGCCCCCGTCACGTCGAGTTCAGCCGGGATGGCAAGATTGCCTGGGCCTCCGCGGAAATCGGTGGCACGGTCCACATCATCGATGTGGACGAGCTGGAAGAGATCACGACGCTGGACTTCAGGATCCGTGGTGTCAATCAGGACAAGGTGCAGCCGGTCGGCATCGAGCTGACCTCCGACGGTCGCTATGCCTTCGTGGCGCTCGGGCCGGCCAACCATGTGGCGGTCGTCGACGCCCAGAGCTACGAGATCCTCGACTACCTGCTGGTGGGTCGGCGGGTATGGCAACTGGCGCTGACCGAGGACGAGAGCCAGCTGCTGACCACCAACGGCGTCAGCGGAGACGTGTCCGTGATCGATGTCGACAGCCTCCAGGTTACCAGGTCCATCGAGGTCGGCCGCTATCCCTGGGGCGTGGTCGTGGCGCCATGAGCACCGCCGCTCACCTCACGGGCGAGGCCGGCCCGATGCTCGAGGTCGCCGCTGTCAGCCATTGCTACGGGGCCCACACGGCACTCGAACGGGTGGATGTCTCCCTGGCGCGGGGCGGCTTTCACGCCCTGCTCGGCCCCAACGGCGCCGGCAAGAGCACCCTGATCGCCCTGGTCACCGGGCTATTGCGTGGCCAGGACGGCGAGATCCGCGTCGCCGACCATCCAGTGTCGCGGCGTGCACGCGCGGCGCGGCGACACCTCGGCGTGGTCTTCCAGCAGCCGACCCTGGATCTCGATCTCAGCGTCCGTCAGAACCTGCTCTACCATGCGTCGCTGCATGGGCTGGGGCGACGCCAGGCCCGCGAGTGCTGCGACCGCGAGCTGGCCCGTCAACATCTCGAGGCCCGTGCCGACGACAAGGTGCGACTGCTCAACGGCGGCCATCGCCGGCGCCTGGAAATCGCCCGGGCACTGCTGCACGAGCCGGCATTGCTGATCCTCGACGAGGCCAGCGTGGGGCTGGATACCGCCAGCCGCCAGGCGCTCAACGAGCATGTGCGCACCCTGTGCCGGGAACGCGGCATGACGGTCTTGTGGACGACCCATCTGCTCGACGAGATTGCGCCTGCTGATCACGTGGTGGTGCTCTGCGCCGGTCGGGTGATCGCCGACAGCCAGGCGCAGGCGCTGTGTAGCCATACCGGCACCCAGACGCTGCAGGACGCCTTCCATCGTCTTACCACGACGTCCGGCGATACCGTCATGGAGGGGGCATCATGAACGCCGGCGCCTACCTACACTGCTTCCTGGGGGTCAGCGGTCGCGAGTGGCGGCGTTTCGTCCAGCAGCGCACGCGCTTCTTCAGCGCCCTGGTACGCCCCCTGCTGTGGCTGGTGGTCTTCGCTGCCGGCTTTCGCGCCGTGCTGGGCATCTCGATCATGGCGCCTTATGGCACCTACATCGTCTACGAGGTCTACATCACCCCGGGGCTGTGCTGCATGATCCTGCTGTTCAACGGCATGCAGGGCTCGCTGTCGATGGTCTACGACCGCGAGATGGGCAGCATGAAGGTACTGCTGATGAGTCCGCTGTCACGCCCCTTCCTGCTGCTGTGCAAGGTACTGGCGATCTCGCTGGTGTCGGTGGTGCAGGTTTACGCCTTCCTCGCCATCGCCTGGTGGTACGGCATTCGGCCACCGGCACTGGGGCTGGTCACGGCACTGCCGGCACTGCTGCTGGTCGCGCTGATGCTCAGCACCCTGGGGCTGGTACTGGCCAATGCCATTCGCCAGCTGGAGAATTTTGCCGGGGTGATGAACTTCGTGATCTTCCCGCTGTTCTTCCTCTCCTCGGCGCTCTACCCCCTGTGGAAGATGCAGGAGGCCGGGCCCTGGCTGTACTGGCTGAGCGCCTACAACCCCTTCACCCACGGTGTGGAACTGGTGCGCTTCGCGCTCTATGGGCAACTGGCGGTTGGCCCGCTGCTGTGGTGCCTGGGGCTGACCGGGCTGTTCGGCCTGGTGGCGGCCGCGACCTTCAATCTGCAGCGCGGGCAGGGCCTCTGACCGACGTCCCTGCCGCTCCTGGCACGCGCCTGTGCTGCCGAGGTGCCGGTCATGACACTCGCCAGTCGTGTCGAGCCGGACCGTTGCCGCCGGGCGACGGTTCCATCACCAGACGTCGGAGCCTGGCAATGATCATGGCAGTTGCTCGCACCCTGATGCTATTGATCGCATCGATGTTGGTGCCGGTCTCGCCGCTTCAGGCGGAACCAGCGCCCGAGATACAGGCCCGCATCCAGCAGCTCTTTCCCAAGGCCACCCGCATTGACGACAAGCGCGCGGACTACCCCGTCTATCCGGTCTACCAGCTCAACGAACTGCTGGGTTACGCCTACGAGTCCCGTGATATCAGCGACCTGCCCGGCTACTCCGGCAAGCCCATCAGCCTGCTGGTCGGCATCGACGTCGACGGCCACTTCACCGGCGTGCAGGTGATGGACCACCACGAGCCGGTCTTCCTGCATGGTCTGGGGGAAGGCCCGCTGTTCGACTTCGTCGACCAGTACCGCGGCCGCTCCCTGACCGAACACATCGTGGTCAACGGCAGGAAGGCCGGAAGCGACGGCGAGGGCGGCGTGGTGTATGTCGACGGCATCACCTCGGCCACGGTGTCGGTGATCATCATCAACGACACCGTGCTGTCGTCGGCGCTCAAGGTGGCCCGAGACCAGCTGGAGGCCTTCGCCCAGGCGCCGGCTGCCCAGCCCAGGGCGGATCTCTTCGAGCCGCTGACGTGGCAGCAGATGCTGGAACGGGGATACCTCGGTCATTGGCGCCTGTCGGTCGAGGAAGCCGAGTCCCGTCTCGGCAACGCCCTGGACGCCTACCCGGAGCTGCCTGAACCGGCGCCCGGGGAGGCCGTCATCGATATCTACTACGGCTACGCCAGCGCACCGATGATCGGACGCAACCTGCTGGGAGACGAGGCCTTCGCCCGCCTGACCGAGAACCTCAAGAGCGGCGAGCAGATGCTGGCGGTGATGTCCAACGGGCTATTCACCCACGTAGCGGATGACTTTCGTCCCGGCAGCGTGGCCGAACGCCTGTCCCTGGAGCAGAGCAACCTGGCGGTGGAGCTGCGGGACATGAACCGGCTGGACTCGGACACCCGCCTGCGGGCCGATGGCCTGCCGGAATTCGAACAGGCCCACTTGTTCAAGATGGGCGGCAGTGGCGGCTTCAACCCCGGTGCCGACGCCAGCCTGGTGATGAACCTGGCATTGCCCAGGAACCACCTAAGCGTGGATCGGGCCAGCTTCCGCACCGACTTGAACCTGCCCCAGGAACTCTTCGAGCGGGTGGCGGTGACCGCGCCGGTGGCGCAGAACCGCCTGCCGGCCTGGGTGGGCCTGTGGCGGGAGCGCTGGCTGCGGGTGACCATCCTGGTGGCCAGCCTGGTCGTGTTGACGGTGTGCTTCGCCCGCCAGCGCCATTACAGCCGCTACCCGAAACGGCTGCACCGGTTCCGCTGGGGCTTCCTGTTCTTCACCCTGTTCTTCATCGGCTTCTACGCCCAGGGCCAGCTCTCTGTCGTGAATATCTTCACCTTGCTGCTGTCCCTCCACGACGGCTTCGAGATCGGCACCTTCCTGTTGGACCCGGTGATCTTCATCCTCTGGACCTTTACCTTCATTACCCTGTTCATCTGGGGCCGCGGGCTCTTCTGCGGCTGGCTGTGCCCGTTCGGAGCGATGCAGGAGATGGCATCCTGGCTGGGCAAGACACTGCGGGTCCGCCAGCGCAGGGTGCCAGAGGCCTGGCACCGGCGCCTGATCCACCTCAAGTACCTGATCCTCGTGGGCCTGGTCGGCACCTCCTTCCACTCCCTCACCCTGGCCGAGCAGTTGGCGGAAGTGGAACCCTTCAAGACCAGCCTGACCCTCTACTTCTGGCGCTACTGGCCATTCGTGGTCTACGCCGTGGGGCTGCTGGTGGCGGGCATGGTCGTGCACAAGTTCTTCTGCCGTTACCTGTGCCCGCTGGGGGCAGGGTTGGCGGTGCTCGGCAAGTTCCGTCTGTTCAGCTGGCTTACGCGGGTCAAGCTCTGCGGCCAGCCCTGCCAGGTCTGCAAGCACCACTGTGAGATCAACGCCATCCGCACCGATGGCCGGATCGATTACAACGAGTGCATCCAGTGCCTGGAGTGTGTGGTGATCCTGCGGGACGACACCCGGTGCGTGGACGGCCTGATCCGGAAGAAACGGCAGCGTCGCGCCCGGATCCCGGCGGTGAATGTGGCGTGACGGTGACGCTCGCTCGAGGGAGACATGCCCCGCGGGCGATCCCTCCATCGGCATGGGCCCTAAGTACCGGTCAGTCGCGACCATTGGCATATAGCGGTGCCTGCCCCGGTGCGCCTAGGCTTCTCCCATGTCCCCGTTTTTCCACTGCGGCTTCTGACCGCCGGGGATGAAGCCACCGAGAGGAGTTCCTGTCATGTCCCGATTCCCCCTCACCAGCACGCCGGCCCGGGCCGCCATGCTGGCACGGTGCATGTTCGGCAACGGCAGCGCCGCAGACGACGGCACCCGACGGGACGACCCCCGCCCCGGGTCCCCCGACCCGCAGACCGGTGGTGCCGATGCCATCGCCGGCATGACAGATCCTGCAGAGAACGAGGCGCTGGACGTCAGACCACCTTGTGCTCCAGGCTGCGCAACTTCCGGGTAATGCCTGCCACGTCACCGCCGCTCGCCAGCCGCTCATCCCACTGCAGCCGCGCGGGCTGGCCATCGAGGTACCAGATCCGATTGGCCAGCTCACCGGCATCGCGGATATCGTGGGTGACGCAGATCATCGCCATGCGCGGGCGCGCTTCCAGCAGCTCGCCGATGAGCCTGCGCAGGGACTGCGCCCGCTGGGGGTCGAGCGACGCGAAGGGTTCGTCGAGCAACAGCAAATCCGGCTTGACGGCCAGGCAGCGCGCCAGGGCCGCACGACGCGCCATGCCCAGCGACAGCTGATCCGGCAAGTGATTACCACACCCGGCGAGCCCCACCTGGGCCAACAGCGGCTCCACCTCATGCGGACGCACGCCCACCAGTCGCAGGTTCTGGCGCAGCGTGCGCCACGGCAGCAGGCGGTGCTCCTGGAAGAGGTAGCCGATCCGCAGGTTCGGGGCCCGCTGCACCGCGCCGGCAGGGACCGACTCATCCAGCCCGACGATGACATTGAGCAGGGTCGTCTTGCCGATGCCCGAGGGTCCCAGCAGGCAGATGCGATCGCCTTCGGCGATGTCGGTGACGATGGTGCCCAGCACTGAACGACACGAGGTGGGGGGCTCGATACGCAAATCAAGCATGGCGGCCTCCCGCCTGGCGCCAGTACGATGCCCGGCGCTCGAGGGGCTGCAGCACGGCCAGCTCGATCACCTGCACCACGGCGATGAACGCCAGGCTATAGGCCAGCAGGCTGGCGACGTCGAACACCTGAAACGCCATGTGCAGCTGGAAGCCGACACCGTCCGAGCGACCCAGCAGCTCCACCACCAGGACGATCTTCCAGATCAGCGCCAGTCCGCCCCGGGTCGCCGCCATCAGGTAGGGGAACAGCTGCGGGGTCCATACATGGGCCAGGCGCTGCCAGCGGGTGAAATGGTACACCGCGGCCATCTGCTCCAGCCGATGGTCCAGGCTGCGGGCGCCCTCGCGCACGGTCACGGCCACATTGGGGACCTTGTTGATCACCACCGCCAGCACCGCCGCCGTTTCCACCAGGCCCAGCCAGACATAGAGCAGGATGATGGTGACCAGGGCCGGCAGGTTGAGGAACAGCACCAGCAGCGGATCGAGCAGGGCATTGACCAGCGGTGCGCGTCCCATCCAGACGCCAAGCAGCGTGCCCAGCGCCATGGCCAGCGCGAAGCTGAGCAGGACCCGGCGCAGCGTCACCCCCAGGTGGTGCTGCAGCTCACCCGCCCGTACTTCTCCCCACAGGGTCTGGAGCACGGCCAGGGGGCCGGGCAGCAGAGGGGTATCCAGCAGCGCGGCCACCAGCCCCCAGATCAGCAGCGATGTCGGCAGGGCGATCCAGTGGATCCAGGGCGCGGCTTTCATGACCCTTCGACCTCCGCCCGATAGAACAGCCGAGCGGGCATCACCCGGTCCGGCGCGGCGCCGGTCAGCACGAGCAACCGCTGCAGGTCGGCGATGCGCCGGGCGTCCAGCGCTGCCGGGGTGCCGGCAATGAAGCCCTGGCGAAGCGCCTCGAAGTCGGCCTCGTTTTCCACCCGCATCAGCGGGCGGATGGCCGCCCAGTGTGACGGCTCCTCGGCCAATTGCTGCTTGGCCTCGACCAGCGAGCCGGCGAAGCGATCCAGCAGGTCGTGGTGCTCGCGCACCCACTCCTCGCGAAACACATAGCCCAGCACCGGCAGGTCACGGTCCAGCGACAGGGCATCCAGTAGCGCGGCCATCTGCCATGCCGTGCGGACGCCGCCCGCCGCCTTGAGCCTGGCGGCAAAATGCCAGTAGGTGACCAGCACGTCGATCCGCCCCCGCCGCAAGGCCTCGTCGAGCAACGGCGGGGCCGCATAGCTGACCTCGGCTTCCCGTTCCAGGTCCAGGCCCCGGTCGGCCGCCACCCTTTTCAACAACACCCAGCCCTTGCTGTCCGGTCCTCCGGCCACGCCGATTCGCCTGCCCCGCAAGTCGACGATGGAGTCGATCTCGGAATCCTCGGCCACCAGGATTTCGCCAATCGAGGAGGAAAACGGCAGATAGAGATAAGGCTCACCCTGCTCATACCGGGCCTGGGCCCACATCAGATCGACGACGGCGCCCTGCACGTCGCCGCTGGAAACGGCGATACGGGAGGCCGGCAAATGCGCCACCAGACGTACCTCAAGCTCGAAGCCCGCCTGCCGGTCCAAGCCGTGACGCCGGATATGATCCAGCTCCCAGTGAGCCGTGCCGAACTGCAGGACACTCAGCCTCAGCACCGGCACCTCGCCCGCCATGGCCAGGGGACTGGAGAGCACCATGCCGCCTGCCCCCACCCACAGGGCAACGAGGAATCGGCACCATGCAAACCAGCAAGCACGATGCCATGACGAGGGAGTGTGTCGGTTCATGTCCTGCACGATAACGAAGGGCATTCATACGCCAGAATAGTACTTTGGTGCCTCTTCACAGAGACAATGGTGGCATTCCCACCGGTGCACGACATGTCGTTCAATGAACGGCATCACAACAACGAATCGAGGCGCCCCCCATGCTGAACGCCCACGGGAGAGGTCGTGATGAATAACATGGCCCATACTTTCGACAACAACGACGACAATCAGGCCTCCGCCATGTACAAACTGCTGATCGCCGACGATCACCCGCTCTTCCGTGAGGCCATCGGCCGGGTCATTCGCGACGGCTTCACCGATACCGAGATCCTCGAGACCCAGGATCTCGAGTCGACCCTGGCGCTGACGCAGCAGCACGACGACCTCGACCTGATCCTGCTCGATCTCAACATGCCGGGCATGCACGGGCTGTCGGGGCTGATCCAGCTGCGCAACGAGGCGCCGACCATCCCGGTGGTGATCATTTCCGCCGAGGAGGAGAAACAGGTGATCCTGCAGGCGGTGACCTACGGCGCGGTGGGTTTCATCACCAAGTCGTCGCCCCGTGAGCAGATGACCCACGCCATCGCCCAGATCCTCGACGGCAACATCTACCTGCCGTCGGACATCATCCGCGCCAGCGGTAGTGCCCAGCGCCCTTCGCCTCGCGGCGAGCACACCATCACCACTCAGCAACTCGAGACCCTGACCCGCAAGCAGCTGCAGGTCCTCGAGCACATGACCCGCGGCGAGTCGAACAAGATGATCGCCTATCACCTCGATATCGCCGAGACCACGGTCAAGGCCCATGTCTCGGCGATCCTGCGCAAGCTCGGAGTCCACAACCGGGTCCAGGCGATCCTCTCGGCCAGCGATATCGACTTCAGCGCCTATCTCCGCAAGCACTGAGCGCCTACCCCGAGAGGCGCCCGGTGACCAGCCGTGACAGTGCCATGCGCAGCTTGAGCGGCTTGACCGGCTTGTGCAGCAGCGAATAGCCCAGCTCGCGCATGCGCTGCCTGAGCTCAACGCTGTGATTGGCGGTAATCGCCATCACCGGCAACGGCCCCTGCCGCCGGGCATTGATGCGCTCGGCGAGCGCCAGCCCGGTATCGCCCCGGTCGAGATGATAGTCGACGATCAGCACATCGACGGGGGCCGTGGCCACCGCCACCTGGGCGGCCAGTGACGCTTCGCTGTCGGCCACCACGACCCGGCACCCCCAGCGCGTCAACAGCACGCGCATGGCCTCGCAGATATCGGCATCGTTGTCGACCACCCAGATCCGCCGTCCCTCCAGCACGTTCTCACCCATCGCCGCCGTCGGCGCCTGGGAAAGCTGGCTGCGCGGCGCCAGCTCGCCGTAGGGCAAGCGCACGCTGAACAGCGAACCACGCCCGGCGACCGAGGTCACCGCGAGCGGATGCTCGAGCATGCGCGAGATCTTGTCGGCGATCGCCAGGCCCAGCCCCAGGCCGCGATCCTGGCGCCGGCCGGCGGCGTGGGAACGGCGAAACTCCTGGAAGATCACCCCCAGTTCCTCGGTGGCGATCCCCATGCCGGTATCGCCGACCATGATTTCCAGGCCGTCGGCACGTCGCCGGCAACCCAGCAGGATACGCCCCTCGCCGGTATAGCGAATGGCATTGGTGAGGAAGTTGCGCACCACCCGGGTCAGCAACTGGGCGTCGCTGCGTACCACCGCGCTGCTGGGGACGTAGTCGAACCCCAACCCCTCGCTGGCCGCGACCTGGCGGTACTCGCGGGCCAGCCCATCGAGCAGTTCGGCCACCGGGAAGGCATCGACGTCCGGGGTCACCACCCCGGCATCGAGCTTGGAGATGTCGACCAGGGTGCCGAGCAGGGTCTCGACATCCTTCAGCGAGCGGCCGATCTGCTCGATCAGTTCCTGCCCCCCCGGGGCCACGTCCTGCTCGCCCAGGGCGCCGGTAAACAGCCGCGCGGCGTTGAGCGGCTGCAGCAGATCGTGACTGACCGCGGCCAGGAACTTGGTCTTCGACAGGTTGGCCGCCTCGGCCTCGGCCTTGGCCTCGCGCAGGCGCTGTTCCGCGGCGGCACGCTCGGCGATCTCCTCGCGTAACTGGCCGTTGACCTGGGTCAGCTCGGCGGTGCGCTCGCGCACCCGTTGCTCGAGGTTCTGGTAGGCCTGGTGCAGCGCCTCGGCGGTACGCCGGCGCTCGGTGATATCGCGGATCAGCACGAACAGGCCGATCACCTCGCCCTCGCCGTCGTAGTGCGGCACATAGGCGCGCAGCAGCACCCGGTGTTCGCCACTGGCGCTCTGCTCCGGGAACTCGAAGGAGACGCTCTCCCCGGCCAGGGCCCGGGTCAGATAGGGGCGCAACCGGGCACAATGCTCCTGACTGTGCAGGGCCTCCATCTCGCCGCCCAGCAGCAGGTCGCGGGGCCAGCCGTACCACTCCTCATAGACGCGGTTGGTGAACACATAGCGCAGGTCGTGGTCGAGGTAGGCGATCATCGCCGGCAGTTCGTCGGTGATGGTGCGGATCCAGTGTTCGCGTTCACGCAGGGTCTCGGCGTGACGGATACGCTCGGTGACATCGGTATAGGTCAACACCTGGCCGCCGCCGGGCATGGCGTGGCCGCGCACCTCCACCACCCGGCCGTCCTCGAGCCGGCGCTCGCAGGCCGCGGTCACCCCCTCGGCGTCCGCGGCGTCGACCAGTCGGCTGGAGTGACACAGCGCGGCGAACGGATGCGGCACCTCGAGCGACTCGAGCCCGGTCAGGTCACGAAAGCGCTGGTTGCACATCTCCAGCATGCCGCTGGCGGTGACCACCGCCACCCCCTGGGAGAGGCTGTCCACGGTGGCCTGCAGCAAGCGCGTCTTCTGCGCCAGGGCGTGTTCGCGCTGGGCGTGTTCGTGACGCTTGAGCTCGGTGATGTCGACGTAGAGGATCACGCGGCCACCGCCGCGGGTGGGCCGCTGATGTACCTGGACCCAGCGGTCGTCGTGCAGTTGATAGACGGTACGCCGGTCGCGATGCCCCATTTGCTCGCTGATCACCAGCCCCGAGCTCAGCGCCAGCCGGCGCAGCTCCTCCAGGCGCATGCCCTGGCGGATGCGGATGCCCGCCGGGCGCCAGAACTCGGCGAAACGGCTGTTGAAGCGCTGGATGCACTGGTCGGCATCGAACAGCACGAAGGCGTCGGTGATGCTCTCGATGGCATCGACCAGGTGCTGGCCGGCGGTTTCCGCCCGCTCGCGGGCTTCCGCCAGCAGGCGGTTGCTGGCCCGCAACTCGTGGGTGGTCTGGTTCAGAGCCTGGGTGCGTTCACGCACCTGCTCGGCGAGCAGCACCGAGTGTTCGAAGGCGGCATAGGGGGCGCTGCGCGGCAGGTTGCTGGCCTCGACGCGCTCGATCAGGGCGGCGTTGATGCGCTTGAGCTTGGCGATCTCGTGCTCGAGCTCCCGCTCGCGCTCGCCGCCGTCAGCCTCCGAGGCGTGACTGGCCAATGACGACTCCGGTGAAGGTCTGGTTGAGGTGCATGCCATTGCACTGCTCTCCATAGGTGTTGAAGCCCACCACGCGATAGTCGCGCAGCAGTGCCGAGGCAGCCTCGCTCTTGCCGTCCGACTCGATCTCCAGGCGACGCAGGAAACAGTCGCAGCCGATCACCAGCCGGGGCGGACCCAGCCGCGCCACGATGCCGTCGAGGACCTCCCGCAGGTCATCGAGAATCGGCGCGGCGCGCATGGCGGTCAACACGATGCCGTTCTCCACCGCGCAGTAGAAGCTCAGGCTGAGGTCCTCGTTGACCCTCTGGATCGAGCGTACATAGGCCTGATCGTGCAGGCGCACCGCCAGCGGATGACGGGCGAAGGTCTCCTCGTCGAGCTCCTCGACCCGACACCCCACCAGCCGCGCGTACTCCTCGGCGGCGGGCTCGGCATTGAGCTCGATGACCCGGCGGTTCTCGCGATCGGCCGCGGTGACCACCAGCTTGTCGGCGAGCGGCCGCAGGTGATGGGTGGTGAAGACCTCGAAGTCGAGCGCGGTATTGAGCATCACCACCACCGCGGCGCCGGTGCGGAAGCGGCCGTCGCCGTAGACATGGGTGCCGGCCAGGCGATTGTCGTCGCCGGCGCTGCCACCGAAGTGAGGGATGCTGCCGAGCGCCGCATTGAGCGTCGCCAGCACTCGCTCCTCACTGGCCGACAGGCCGTCGAGCAGCGTCAGGGCGAAGGTATGGCCCTTGATCGGGGCGATACCCACCTGCCGGCACTGATCGAGCAGGCGGTCGGTCAGCTGCTGGGCAGCCAGCAGCGAAAAGTCGTCGAGGTCGTCTATCACCGCGTAGTCGAGTGCGAAGTCGCGATGATCGAACCCGATGGCGGTGATGCCGCCACGGCAATAGCCCTCATCGGTGATCTCGCCGGCGGTGGTGCAGCCACACAGCCTCACGCCACCGAAGTGCTGCTCCAGCGCCTGCCCCAAGGCCGCGAGGTCGTACTCCGCCGAGCAGAAGAACAGCACGCCCCCCAGCCAGGGGTGCAACAGGCTGCGCGCCAGGTCCTGGGCGGCCATGTCCGGGTCCCGGGACCGCGACTGGGCGATCAGCACGGCATCCTGGCGAGCGGTAGTGTCGGCAGTCGGCGTCGGAAGGTCGATGTCCATGAGCGGGTCTCGGCGAACAAGGGCGGGGTGTCTCGCAGTATAGGAAGCCGCCCTCTCGCTGGATATGCCACTTGGGTGCCGTCCCTGGCCCCCAGTGCCACTACCAAGGTAGTAGACGCCTCACCAGGACATGGCAACGCCCAACGCCAGGGTGTCGGTCTGCTCGATCCAGTTCGAGTACATAGCTATCCATACTGAAGACCGTTAGCTACCCCTGATGCATGAGGCGGGTTGACCCTCGTCATGCATTCTCAGCTCCATGGCCAAACGCTTCGCGTTGCAGGAGGGCAGACTCCCGGCGGTCACGATGAACTACCCGTTCTTCTTTGCGCTCCGTGTAGTCCTTCTATTCATGCCCTCATTCGGCGACGTTGGGAGTGCTCGGGCGCACGATTCTCGGCATCATTGCCAGCACCGGAAAATGACGCTGGCGTTGACGCCACCGAAGCCGAAGCCATTGGATATGGCGTGTTCCATCGACAGTCGACGTGCTGTACCCCGCACCAAATCGAGCCCTTCGGCGGCAGGATCCGGGTTCTCCAGGTTGAGTGTGGGTGGCGCAATCTGGTCACGCAGCGCCAGGATCGTCAGAATGGCCTCCAAGCCCCCGGCCGCCCCGAGCAAATGACCGGTCGCCGATTTGGTCGCGCTCACTGCCACCCCGCCACCGAACACGGCCTTGATCGCCGCGAGTTCGCTCCTGTCGCCTAACGGCGTGGAGGTGGCGTGGGCGTTGAGGTGCTGGACATCCGCGGGATGCAGTCTGGCCTGCGCCAGCGCGTTTGACATGGCTCGCTGGGCGCCACTGCCGTCGTCCGGACCCGACGTTATGTGGTAAGCATCGGCCGTCGTGCCGTAGCCCACGATTTCGGCGATTGGCCTAGCGCCACGGGCAAGCGCATGTTCGAGTTCCTCGATGACCAGCAGGCCCGCGCCCTCGCCCATGACGAACCCGTCCCGGGCGCTGTCGAAAGGGCGCGAGGCCCGCGCCGGCGTGTCGTTGAACGCGGTGGAGAGGGCGCGAGCGGCGGCAAAGCCGCCCAGGCTCACTTCATTGATACAGGCCTCGGCACCGCCGCAGATCGCGACGTCCGCTTCGTCGGCTCGAATCAGCCGCGCTGCGTCGCCAATCGCCTGCACGCCGGCGGCACACGCGGTGACCGGTGCCCCGATCGGCCCCTGGTAGCCATAGCGAATCGAGACGTGACCGGCGGCCAGATTGACCAGAAAGGAGGGCACGGTGAAGGGAGAGAGGCGGCGGGCGCCCCGGGTGTCGGTGGTGCGGACTGCCTCTGCAATGGCCGGAAAGCCACCTACCCCGGAGGCGATCACCGTGGCGGTGCGGGCTTGCTCGTGCGCCCGCTGCGGACGCCAGCCCGCCTGGGCGACCGCCTCGTCCGCCGCGGCCAGCGCAAGCAGCATGAAGCGGTCCATCTTGCGCTGCTCTTTAGGCGGGGCAACGCCGTCGACATCGAACCCGGCCGCCGGGTCTTCCGCGCGATCCGGGACTACCCCGGCGATCTTGACCGCCAGGTCACGTACCATGGTCTCGGGCAAGTACCCGATGCCGGACTCTCCGTTCAAGAGCCGGGCCCAAGTGGCCTCTACGCCTGCGGCCAAAGGGGAAACCAGCCCCAGGCCGGTCACAACAACTCGACGCATATTCGATTCCTCATTTGCCATTCGTGATGCCCAGAGCGCCCGTCCCCGGACGATGTGCTTAGACCGCAACGGGCTCCGTTCGCCCTCCGGAAACGGCGTCTCCCTTCGCCGCCGGCTTGATCCTGAACCAGATGGCGTGGTTTATGGACTTGAATCGGAGTCACGAGCTTTGGGGATAGCTGCGGAGAAGGTGTTGACGGGGAAACACAGGGCTGCGGTCAAAAGCGCCAAACTCATATGGCACAGGTAGACCGCATTGAAATCTGCACGCTGCAAACCGGCACCGCCCAACAGCAGTACGGTAAGGGCGACCCCCATGACCGAGCCGATTTGCCGTATCGCCTGGTTGATGGCACCGCCTACGGCGTAATGGTCTGAGGGCAAGTGGCTGACAGCAGCTCCCGACAGTGAAGGCAACACCATGCCCACGCCAATGCCACTGAACAGCATGCCCGGTAACCAGTGTGTCAGATACGCGGGCTCACTGCCCGGCACCAGCAAAAACCACAGTGCGCTGGCCGCGTAGATCAGGCACCCCCCGACCAGCAGCGGGCGGTGACCATACCGACTCGCCAATCGACCTGACAAAGCAGCCACAGGAACCACCAGCAGCGGCCCGGGCGCCATCGCCAGGCCAGCCAGTGGCAGCGAGTAGTGCCAGATCGAATTCATGTAGAAAAAGAAAGCGAAAAACATCATCGAGAACGCGATGCCGAAGCTCAGCGTTGCAAGGTTGACGTAGCGGTATGTGGCGTTGCGAAACAGGCTCAAGTCCACCAATGGCATGGTGGCAACCCGAGCCCAGGCAACAAATCCGATGATGCTCGCCAACCCGATGCCCGCAGCGCCAAGCAGCTCATGGCGTGACCAGTCAGGCGACTCCGCTTGCACGATGGACAGCGCCAAGGCGCCGATGCCGACGATCAGCAAGCCCATCCCCACCAGGTCCAGCGGGCGCCCCCGGGCTGGCTGCTTCGCTTCCGTCAGCAGCGTTGCGCCGCGCCATATGGCAAGAATGCCCAACGGCACATTCAGGTAGAACGCCCACTGCCACCCGAGCGATGCGATCACGAATGCCCCTAGGCTGGGGCCGACCGCCGCCGCCAGACCACCGACCGCGCCCCATAGACTGACAGCCACGGCACGTTTGTTTGTCGGGAACGCCGCCAGCACGAGCGAGAGCGATGCGGGCGTCAGCAATGCCGCCCCCATGGCCTGCAGGGCTCTTGCCGCGACCAGCCACTCCACGCTGGTTGCCAAGCCACAGGCGACAGAAGCCGCCAGAAACAGCGCAACGCCAACGAGAAACACCTTCTTGCGCCCATGCTTGTCTGCCAACCCGCCGGATGGGATCAGCATCGCGGCATAGACCACGGTGTAGGCATTGAGTACCCACGAAAGGTCTGCCGCAGTGGCCTGCGGAAAACCTGCCCGCAAGGCGCTGAAGGCTGCGAACAGCATGGTGCCGTCCATGGAGACAAGAAACACCGCCACGCTGGCCACCCAGAACACCGGCCATGGTGAGGCGGCGCTGGGGGGCAGGCTTGGCAACGCCTGCGCCATGGTGGCAGGCGAGGACATGATGGTCTGGCTGTCCGGGTCGGTCATGGGGTTCTTCCGGTCGTTTGGTGCGCCTGAACCCACAGAGCCAAGCTCTGTGAGCACTTGCAGCTGCTAGACGGTTGGGATCGATTCAGGCGATCCCAAACGTTTTTCTGAGGCCTTTCTCGACCGGGCCAGCGGGCATGAAGCGGCGTAATTTCCTCAGAAGAGAAGCCTCGCCTTTGGGCGTGTGCCGCATTTTCCATGCACCCAACGCGGCATCGACAATCGTGGTGGCGACCCCATCGGGCTCGGGCGCTTTTTGGACATTGTTTTGGATGGCTTGGGAAACGACGCCTAGCTCCTTGCTGTAGTCAGGGATTCTGGAAGCTGTTTGGGGCGCATTGAGATCCAGGTTGGTCTTGGTGAAGGAGGGTTCGACAAGCGCCACGCGGATGCCGAAGTTGCGCACCTCGTGATCCAGGGTCTCGGATAGCCCTTCGACGGCATGCTTGGATGCCGAATAGAGTCCCATGTACGGCGCAGGCAGAAAGCCCAGCACCGAGCTGAGGTTGACGATGCGACCAGAACGCTGCTCGCGCATGTGTGGCAGCACCGCCTTGGTCGTGCGCAAGAGGCCGAAGAGGTTGGTGTCGAACAGCGTCTGGGCTTCGGCAATCGACGTCTCCTCCGTTGCGCCGAGCAGGGTCACGCCAGCGCTGTTGACGAGCACGTCGATGCGCTTGGCCTGAGCGATGACGGTCTGGATTCCATGTTGAACTGACGCTTCGTCACGAATATCCATCTCGACCAGCTCGACTCCCGGTATTGGCTGTGCCTTTGCCGTGTTGCGCACGGTGCCGAACACCCGGCAACCCTGCTCGACGAACTTCACCGCGGCGGCACGTCCGATGCCCGATGACACGCCGGTAACGATGACAACTTTGGAATTCGACATGGTAGTTCCTCTTTATAGGGAGGCTTGGGATGAAGGCGCCCAGCTTTGCGACGGGGCCGGCTTGATCCTGAACCAGATGGCGTACATTGCCGGCAGGAACACCAGGGTCAGCACCGTCCCGGCGAAGGTGCCGCCGATCAGGGTGTAGGCCAGCGTTCCCCAGAACACCGACTGGGTGAGCGGGATGAAGGCCAGGATGGCGGCGAGCGCGGTCAGGATGACCGGGCGGGCGCGCTGCACGGTGGCCTCGACCACGGCGTCGAAGGGCGCGAGTCCTGCCTTCTTGTTGTCGTGAATCTGGCCGATCAGGATGAGGGTGTTGCGCATCAGGATGCCGGCCAGCGCAATCAGGCCAACGAGGGCGTTGATGCCGAACGGCTGCTGGAACACCAGCAGGGTGGGCACGACCCCGATGAGGCCCAGTGGCGCGGTGGCGAAGACCATCGTCATGGCGGAGATCGAGCGGACCTGGAAGATGATCGTGATCAGCGTCAGGGCGATCATGATGGGGAAGATCGGCGCCATGGCGCGATTCGCCTTGCCGGATTCCTCGATGGAACCGCCTTGCTCGATCCGGTAGCCGGTCGGCAGTTCGGCGATGATCGGCTGCAGTTCCTTCCACACGGCGGTGGACACGTCCGGCGGCTGCAGGCCCTCGGCGATATCGCCGCGCACAGTGATCGTCGGCATGCGATCGCGGCGGCGCAGGATCGGGTCTTCCATGTGGACGTCCACCGTCCCGATCTGCGACAGCGGAATCCGCTGACCGGCCGCGCCAACCAGGGTGAAATCATCGATCTTGCTCGGATCGAGCCGCGAGTCTCCGGCAGAGCGGGCTACGACCTCCACCGACCGGATGTCTTCGCGCACCTCGGTAATGGGGACGCCGCTCAACAGGAACTGCAGCTGTTGGGCCACGTCGCTCGAGGTCAGGCCGAGGCTCTGCAGCCGGTCCTGATCGAGCGAGAAACGCAGCGTGGGCACGCGCTCGCCCCAGTCGGTATTGACCGTCCGCATCTGGGAAGAGGCCTGCATCACGGCACGCACCTGCGCCGCGATGTCACGCAGCGTGTCGGGGGCGGGCCCCATCACGCGGAAGGCCACGGGGAACGGCGAGGGGGGGCCGAACACCAACTGGGTCACCCGTACGCGCGCCTCCGGCGCCAGGCCGTTGGCCACCGCCTGTCGCAGCCTGAGCTTGAGTGCCTCACGCGCCGCCTGGTCGTCCGTCAGGACGACGATCTTGGCGAACGAGGGATCGGGCAGCTCCGGCGCCATGGCGAGGTAGAAGCGCGGCGCCCCCTGGCCGACGTAGGCGGTCACGATCGTCGCTTCCGGCTGCTCGGCCAGCCAGGCCTCGACCTTGGCGGTCACCGCACTCGTCTGCTCGATCGCGGTGCCATACGGCATCTGCACTTCGACCAGCACCTCGGGCCGATCGGAAGTCGGAAAGAACTGCTTGTTGACCACGCCCATGCCCAGGACCGCGACGACGAAGGCACCGATCACGCCCGCCGCAACCAGCCATTTGCGCCGGATCACCGAACCCAGCAACCGGCGGAAGCTGTTGTAGCGTGGCGTATCGTAGATCGCCTCATGCCCGCCCTCACGTTTCTCGAAGTTCGGGAGCAGCTTCACCCCCAGGTAGGGCGTGAACACGACCGCCACGATCCACGACGCGATCAACGCCATGCCGACGATCCAGAACATATTGCCGGCGTACTCGCCGGCGGTGGACCTGGCGAAGCCGTTCGGCATGAAGCCGATCGCCGTCACCAGGGTCCCGGAGAGCATGGGCGCGGCGGTATGGCTCCAGGCATAGGCCGCGGCGCGGGTGCGGTCGTAGCCTTCCTCCATCTTCACCACCATCATCTCGATGGCGATGATGGCATCGTCGACCAAAAGCCCCAGCGCCAGGATCAGCGAGCCCAGCGTGATCCGGTCGAAGTCCTTGCCGGTGGCCGCCATGACGATGAAGACCGCGGCCAGGGTCAGGGGCACCGCTGCCGAGACCACGATGCCGGCGCGCCAGCCCATGCTGAGGAAGCCCACCAGCATCACCACGCCGAGGGCGGCGAAGAACTTGAGCATGAACTCGTCAACGGCCGAACTGATATTGACCGACTGGTCTGTGACCTTGGACAGGCTCATGCCCAGCGGCATCTCGGCGTTGATCGCCGCTGCCTCCGCCTCCAGTGCCTCGCCGAGCTCAAGGCCGTTCCAGCCCTCGCGCATGACTACGCCGAGCAGCAAGGTCGGTTCGCCGTCGTTGCGGATGAGGAAGGTGGCTGGATCCTCGTAGCCCCGCTTCACCTCGGCGATGTCGCCGAGCTTCAGCGTACGGCCTTGCGCGGTGACCGGGGTATTACGGATCGCTTCGAGGTCGTCGATCGCCCCGTCCAGCCGGATGAAGACCTGCGGACCGTGGGCTTCGATCGAGCCGGCGGGCGTCATCACGTTGCGCCCGTTCAGTGCCGCGAAGAGGGCTTGAGGGGAGACGCCTAGAGTCGCGAGGCGGTCATGGGAGAATTCGACGAAGATCCGTTCGGCCTGCTCGCCGATGATGTTCACCTTCTTGACGCCCGGCACGTGAAGCAGGCGCTGGCGCAGGCTCTCTGCCTCACGGATGAGATGTCGATGAGGCTCGCCCGTGGCCTTCAACGCGTAGAGCGCAAAGGTCACATCGGCGTATTCGTCGTTCACCATCGGGCCGATGACGCCACGCGGCAGGCTGCCGGCCTCGTCGCCGAGTTTCTTGCGCGCCTGGTAGAACTGCTCGGGGACCTCGGCAGGCGGCGTGCTGTCGAGCAGGTACACCGTGGTGAAGGCTAGGCCCGGTCGCGTAAAGGTCTCGGTCCGGTCATACCAGCGCAGTTCCTGCATGCGCTTTTCCAGCGGCTCGGCGACCAGTTCCTCCATCTCCTGGGCCGTGGCCCCGGGCCAGGCCGTGACCACGGTCATCTGCTTGATGGTAAAGGCGGGGTCCTCTGCCCGGCCCAGCGTCAGGAAGGCCACGATGCCGGCGATGAAGATCGCCACCATAAGAAACAGGGTGACCGAGCGCTCGCGTACCGCGAGGGCAGAGAGATTGAAGCCGCTCATCGCTGCTCTCCGCCGTTAACGGCCAAGCCTGGTGCAACCTCGCTCTCGGCGAATCGCACCTGCTCGCCCTCGTGCAGCAGATGCGCGCCGAGCGCCACGACGCGATCGCCCGCTTCGAGGTCGCCGACGATCGACGCCGCTTCGTCGCTGAGGCTGGCCACTTGCACGGCACGCCAGGTGGCCCGAGGCCCTGGCTCGCTTCCCTCTCCTTCGACCAGCCATACGCCGGGCCCCCGACCCGGATCGAAGATCGCGCCGATCGGTACCTGCAGTGCCGAGTCGGTCCGACGGTCAGAAATATGAATGGAAACGGTCGAGCCCAGTGGCGCATCCGCCAGTCCATCCTCCAGCACGTAGCGGGCCTCGAAGGTTCGCGTCTGAGGGTTGGCGGCATCCGACAACTGGCGAAGCGTCGCAGCGCCCGTGAGTCCATTGCCATACAAGGTCGCACGGCCGGTGGAGCCGAGCGTCGGGCGCAGGGTCTCGGGCAACGCGACGATCGCCTCGCGGTGTCCGGCATGCGCCACACGTACGACCACCTGGCCGGCCGCGACGACCTGGCCCGGCTCCGCCAGGGTTTCCACCACCACGCCGTCCGCGTCGGCGAGCAGGACCGCATAGTTCGCTTCGTTGCGAGCAACATTGGCCCGGGCCTCGGCTGCATTGAGTTCCGCCCGTGCCGACTCGGCGGCCGCCCTGGCGTTGTCGTAGGCCGATGCCGACACTGCGCCCCGGGAAACGAGAGCGCGGTAGCGCGCCTCGTCATCCGCGGTCTGGCGTGCACGCGCCCTGGCGGCGGCCACGGCCTCCTCAAAGGCGCGCGTGGCGAGCTGCAGGTCCGTGGGATCGATGCGCATGAGCGGCTGGCCGCGTTCGACGGTCTGCCCGGTATCGACCAAGCGCTCGAGGATCTTGCCGGGTACGCGGAAGCCGAGGTCGCTTTGCACTCGC
Organism: Halomonas heilongjiangensis; assembly: GCF_002879645.1. Classification (GTDB taxonomy): domain Bacteria; phylum Pseudomonadota; class Gammaproteobacteria; order Pseudomonadales; family Halomonadaceae; genus Halomonas; species Halomonas heilongjiangensis. Next base: position 64,164 of record NZ_PNRE01000055.1, read on the forward strand.
GCCGCAATGACGCCGGTGAACGAACGCTCCGCCTGGGCGGAGGGCGCCACCTCCGCTACTCGCACCAGGGGAGTCTGCGTCCGCGGATCGATTGAAGAGGTGGCATCGCTGCACGCTGCCAAGGCAAGCGGCAGCAGAGCGATGACGGTAAGGAATGGGACATCACGGCGCTTGAGCATGGAGATCTCCGGGAAGACGGATATCTCACAGCTTATGACGAGTGACCAAATTTGTAAATAGTCACTCGCAGGGTTCGCCAGGGAACTAAGGAGCCAGGCTGCGCAGCACTAAATTCGACAGCTGCACCGGCGCCTCCTCGACGAGATCGAGGTTGTACTGGAGCAGGAGTGGATTCACATAGGGCTGCATGACCAGAAAGATCGAATGCACCGTCTCGTCCAGCGGCGTCTTGCGCTCGAACTCACCGCTCTCGCGCCCCTCGCGGACGATCTCCATCAGGATCTGCTCGATGCGCCGCACATAGGCGCGGGCAGACGGCCAGCCCTCACCGGCGGAGTGCGCGGCGATGTCGTACAGCTTGCGATCATTGAAGAACAGATTCGAGCCGGTCGCCACTAACGCCTTGAACATTCTGCGGAATTTTTCCGTTGCCGTGGGCGCGTCGGCCACGGCCTCTTCGACCGCGACGATGATGGCGCTCAAGGTCCTGGAGCAGATGGCCTCGCCGATGGCCTGCTTGGAATCGAAGAACTTGTAGATGTAAGCCTTGGAAAAACCAATTGATTTGGCCAGGTCGGAGACCGTGGTCTTGTCGTAACCGTAGTGGCTGAAGTGCTCTTCGGCGGCCTCCACGATCTGCTCGCGAACATTGTGATCGGCAGGGCCGCGCGATTGGGGGGCGGAAGACGCGTTTTCACTCATGAGACACCACACCTCGATATTTCGGGTTTGACAACTAGTGACTATATTGGACTATAGTCACTTCGGCAATTCCACTCAGGAGACGCTCATGCTTGCCCGCCCTCGCTCTCTCGCCCTTCTGTTGAGTGCCAGTGTATTGTCGGGCTGCGCGGTCGGCCCGGACTACCGGCCGCCCGAAACTGCCCTGTCGGCTCGCTTCCTCGGGCAGGAGAGCGTCGAGCAGCGGGAAGTCCAGAGCCAGGCGGATCTCCAGGTCTGGTGGGCCGCCTTCGACGATCCCTTGCTGGTGCGCTTCGTCAGCCTCGCCCTCGAGCAGAACCTGGACATCGCGCAAGCAGCGGCCCGTGTCGCCCAATCGCGTGCCTCGCTGCGCCAGGCCGATGCCGCACTGCTGCCATCGGCCAGCGTGAACGCTCACGGTGCGGAAGTATACCAGTCGATCGAGACCCCGCTGGGGCAGGTGCTGTCTGCCACGCCCGATTTCGATCGCAGCGGCAGTGCCTACGAGGCCAACCTCGAGGCGGGCTGGGAGGTCGATATGTTTGGCGGCCTGCGGCGAGGACGGGAAGCCGCGCGCGCGGAGTACGCGGCATCCGAAGCCGGCGCCGTCGCGACACGGCTGGCCGTGGCCGCGCACACGGCGGATGTCTACGTCACGATCCGAGGCCTGCAGGAGCACCTCGCGATCGTCAGGCAACAGGCCGAGACCCGTCGCCAACTACTCGACACGATCAGGTTCCAGTACGAGCAGGGGATCGCGGCCGAGCTGCAGATGCATCAGGCCGAGGGTTCGCTCGCTCAAGTCGAGGCGCAGATTCCCGTCCTGGAAACGGGGCTCGACGCGGCGATGAACGCGCTGGACGTGCTGCTCGGCGCGCAGCCTGGGACCTACCGCGCCGACTTGAGCCCGGCGGAGCCGATCCCGGTCGCACCGGGGCTGGCCGAGACCGGCACCCCGGCCGAGATGATTCGGCGCCGGCCGGATCTCATCGTGGCCGAGCGGCGCCTCGCTGCAGCGAACGCACGCATCGGCGTGGCGATGTCGGAGTACTATCCCAAGCTCTCGCTCGGCGCCCTGCTGGGCAGCGTCACCACGATCTCGAGCGGCAACCTCTTCTCTGGCGATGCCAGCCAGGCCCAGGGCGTCCTCGGGCTGCGCTGGCGCCTGTTCGACTTCGGTCGCGTCGAGGCGCAGATCGCCGCCGCGCGTGGCCAGGAGGCCGAGGCGCTCGCGGCCTACCGGCTGGCCGTGCTGCGGGCGGCCGAGGAGGTAGAGAACGCCTTTTCCGCCCTCGTCCAACGCGAGGCCCAGGTCGGCATCTTGGCGCAGGGGGAGGCGTCGCTCGCCAGTGCCCGCGAGAATTCGCTTGCCGCCTACGAAGGCGGCATCGTCAGCCTGATCGAGGTGCTCAATGCCGACGGCAACCTGCTGCAGGTGCGCGACGCGAAGGCCCAGGCGCAAACCGAAGCGGCGCGCGCCGCCATTGCCTCCTTCCGGGCTTTGGGAGGCGGGTGGGATGCGCGGCCTGCAAGCAGCGACCGCCTCTACGGTGACCTCTCCACTACCGACTACAGGTAAGCGAAATGACCACGACCGAAGTGATGAGCTCCGAAGAAACGCTGGCTCGCTGGCAGACCGAGGAAGCGGCCGTGCGTGCCCGTCTCCAGACCGTTCCCGGCGTGGCGTCGCCTGCCCAGGTCGCCGGACGCAGCGGATTGCAGATATTCCAGGCGCTCCTCGCCGGCGAGCTGCCGCCCCCACCAATGGCCGTCACGCTCGACTTCGCACCGGTTCTCATCGAGCCTGGATATGCGGTATTCCAAGGACACCCGGGCTCCAAGTACTACAACCCGATGGGCACGGTGCACGGCGGCTGGTTTGCGACCATGCTCGACACGGCGATGGGATGCGCCGTGCATTCCACGCTGCCGGCGAGCAAGGCCTACACGACCCTGGAATTGAAGCTCAATCTCGTCCGCGCACTCACCGACGCGGTGCCGCTGGTACGCGCGGAAGGCCGACTAGTCCACGGCGGCCGCCAGGTGGCGACGGCGGAAGGCCGGCTCTTCGGACCGGACGGCAAGCTCTACGCCCACGCGAGCACAACGTGCCTGGTCTTCGACCAGGTTTCGTAGAAGATGGGACTGGCGGTGGTGCTAATGGCATAGCCCTGTGGTACCGCCACCTGGCACCACGGCTGCCCCTCTTCATGCGTTCTGAAGTGGTCCAATTGGAGCGGACACCCCGTTCAACCAGCTGAATAATTCGACATCCCCCAGCGCCGCCTCCCAGGTCAGTTCGGACTCGAAGCGTGGCGCCTTCTCGTAGCGCCGTTCCAGCGTATCGCTGACCTGCCCGTAACCGGACAGCAGCTGGTCGAGGAAGATGTTGGAGCGCGCGAACAGGCCGAAGTCCTTGCCCACCAGCACCTCCCCCCAGTCACCGCCGATGGTGCCATGGAACTGACGCACGTCGATGCCGGTCTCGGTGCCGTTGTCGTCGCTGTCGTTGATGGTCATCCAGAACGACGACCGCGCCCCCAGCTCCAGGCTGCCGACGTGGCGCGAGGCATTGAAGCCGATCCAGTTGGGTAGGAAGCCCATCTTGACCCGCGATTGACGGCGGTCGCCGGCGGGGTCGGCCGAATCGACCTCGGTGTTGACGTAGAAGGCGTTGATATAGCCATCGGCGCTGAAGGTGGTGTCATCGCGATCGTAGAGGACGATATCCGCCTGGGCGGCATAGCTGGTGGCGACCAGCAGGGTCGCGAGGCTGAACCCCAGGGGGGTGATAGGACGCATACGATGGTTCTCCCTTGCCCGTTGACGGGCCGCCGGATGCGGCCCCGGGAAGGGAGTATCGAGAGCGGCGCGACCCGCCACCATGCTGCCGTGGGGCGACTCCTCTGCTGCCTTGGTGCCAGGCCTGCCGGTCCCGTCGGGAGCCAGCGGTGGGGGCCCGTACCGAGGTCGCCGCACGGGCCATGCCCCCTGCGTCGCCCTCCTCAAGAGCCCCCCGCACCATGCCAAGGGAGGAGGCAGCGTCGTGGTCGCGCGGGACGCCTCAGTGCGCCTGAGCCAGCAATTGACTGAGCACGGCACGCAGCTTGCCGGGCTTGAGCGGCTTGTTGAGCACCGGCAGGTTCGCCGCCCGCAGGCGTTGAATCCAGTGATCGCTGCGATCGGCGGTAATGATCACCGCCGGCAGTAGCGGACACTGCCAATGATCGCGCAGTCGCTGGATCAGGACATCGCCGGTGAGACCGTCGTCGAGATGCAGGTCCACCAGCAACACGTCCGGAGGGGGCGACACCCGCGCCTCTCCGGCGTCGAAGGCCAGGTCACAGTGCATGCCCCACCCCTCGAGCAGGCCCTGCATGCTGGACAGGATGCTGGGCTCGTTGTCCACCACCAGCGCCCGGCCGCCGGCCAGGTCGTGCCCCATCGCCACGGACGCCGCCGGCGGATGGCGCGGTCCGGCCGCTGCCCCCAGCGGCACCCCGACCGCGAAGCAGGAGCCCTGCCCCGGCCAGGAGCGCACCTCGATCTGGTGCCCCAGGCGGGTCACGATGCGCTCGACGATCGCCAGCCCCAACCCCACGCCCTGGCGGTCGCGGGCGCGGGATGTCCCGAGCTGGTGGAACTCGCGAAAGATCGCCCGGCGCTGATCCGCGGGGATGCCGGGGCCGCTGTCCCACACCTCGATCCACAGCGTATCGCCACGCCGGCGGGTACCCAGCAGCACCCCGCCACGCCGGGTATAACGGCAGGCATTGGAGAGAAAGTTGCGCAGTACCCGCCCGAGCAGGCGGAAGTCGCTGACCACCCAGGCCTCGGCGACGCGATGACGAAACGTCAGCCCCCGGCTGCCGGCCAGCGAGACGAATTCCGCCTCCAGGCTCGCGATCAGCTCACGCAGCGCGAAGGTCTCGGGCTGTGGCTGGATACGATCGTGATCGAGCCGCGCGATGTCGAGCAGGTCGGTGAGCAGGTCCTCGGCGCCCTCCAGCGACAGGTGGATGCGTTCGGAAAGATCGCGCACCTCGCCGTCCAGGGGCCGCTCGAGCAGGGTCGCCACCAGCAGCCGTGCCGCGTTCATCGGCTGCAGCAGGTCGTGGCTGGCGGCCGCCAGGTAGCGATCCTTGCTGCGATTGGCCTGCTCGGCGGCGTCGCGCGCCTCACGCAACTCGGCCTCCATGCGTCGCCGCTCGGCGATCTCCTGGCGCAGCTCGGCATTGACCCGCTCCAGGGCCTCGGTGCGTTCCTGCACCCGGCCCTCGAGCTGCTCGTTGAGTTGCATCAGCCGCTGGCGGGCCTGTTCACGCTCGGTGATATCGGCCACGAAGGCCTCGACCAGGGGCTCGTCGTCCGACGACGGTTTCTGCACCAGGGTCATGGCCACCGGCACGTCGCGGCCGCGCTGTCCGCGCAGCCGGGTGGTATAGCCGACGACCCGCCCCTCGGCGACGACCCGACGCTGCAGCTCGGCGGCATCCTCCGGGTCGACGAACAGCGCCGCCAGGGTGGTACAGCGCGCCTGGGTGGCGTCGACCGAGTCGTCGCCCAGCATGCGAGCCAGCGCCGGGTTGGCGGCGCGCACCCCCCCGGCCAGCGAGGCCTGGAAGATGCCGTGCAGGGCGTTCTCGAACAACCACTTGTAGCGGTTCCGCTCGGCCTCGAGCTCGGCCATGCGGGCGGTCAATTCAGGATAGTAGCTCTTGCGCGCCGACTGGCTGCCCAGGCCGATGAGGTCGCTGACCGAGAGGCCACCGGGGTCGGAGGGTTTCTTCATCGGTCTTCCTACAGCGCTTCTTCGTAGACCACGGCGACGTCGCGCTCACAGGAGCGGCGCGGGTTGGTCAGGATGCAGGGATCCTCCATGGCGTGTTCGGTGAGGAACGGTACATCGCCGATCCGCACCCCGGCGCTACCCAGGGTGCCGTTGAGGCCGACCGCTCGCTTAAGGGCGACCAGGTGGTCGATGAGCCGCTGCCTGACCTGCCGTGGACCGAGCCCGCGGCAGTCGATGCCCAGGGTCTCGGCCACCCGCGTGAAGCGCTCCGGCGCGGCCTCGAAATTGAAGGCCACCACATGCTCTAGCAGCATCGAGTTGCACAGGCCATGGGGCAGGTCGAGGAAACCGCCGAGGCTGTGCGACATGGCGTGCACCGCGCCGAGGATGGCGTTGGAGAAGGCCAGGCCGGCCTGCATGCTGCCCAGCATCACCTGGGCGCGCAGCTCGCCGTCCTGGGGGTTGGCGACCAGTGCCTCGAGATGGCCGTTGATCAGGCGCATGGCCTCCAGGGCGTGGCTGTCGGTGAGCGGGCCGCTGCCGGTGGAGACGAACGCCTCGATGGCGTGGACCAGCGCATCGACCCCGGTGCAGGCGGTGAGGAACGGATCCATGGTCAGGGTGACCTGGGGGTCGATCAGCGAGACATCGGGGACCACCGCCTTGCTGACGATGGAGAATTTCATGCGCCGCAGCGGGTCGGAGATGATCGCGAACTGCGAGACGTCGGCCGAGGTCCCGGCGGTGGAGGGAATGAAGATCAGCGGCGGGATCGGCACGCGGATGGTGTCGACGCCCTCGAAGTCGAGGATATGGCCATCGTGGGCGGCCACGATGCCGATCCCCTTGGCGCAGTCCATGGGGCTGCCGCCGCCCACCGCGACGATGGCGCTGCAGCCGTGGTCGCGGTAGACCCGGGCCCCGGCCATGACCTCCTCGGCGCGGGGATTGGGCGACACCTGCAGGAAGCGCTGGCAGGGAATCCCGGCAGCGGCCAGGTCGGCCTCGACCTCGTCGACCCAGCCAGCGGCCAGTACCCCGAGATCGGAGACCAGCAGGATCTTGTCGGCGCCGAATGTCTGGGCGTAGTTGGCCACCGCATGACGGGAGCCATCGCCGAAGATGATCTCCGGGGCCACGAACTTGCGCAGTTGGGCGATGCTATGCGACATGGCGCTGTCCCGCCTCTCGATATTGTTATCGACAAGAGACTACGCGATCCCTCGGCGTGCCGCCCTACATCCATCGTCTCACCCCCCGCCCCTCTCAGCCACGGCAGAAGACCCGTGACTCCCGGGCATTGCGGGACACCAGCTCGCCGAGGCCCCGGGCGTCCCCGTCGGCCTCCGCGCGGGCGGCCTCGATCAGGTGGTGATCCGGCGACAGGTCGCAGACCGGGTCGGTGGCGGTGGGGTCGCCGGTGAGCAGGTAGGCCTGGCAGCGGCAGCCGCCGTGGTCCTGATGGCGTTCGTCGCAGTCGCGGCAGGGAGCCGGCATCCAGGCATCGCCACGGAAGCGGTTGAAGGCGGCGCTCTGGTACCAGATCGTCTCCAGCGAATGCTCGTGGACACGGGGAAACCGCATCGGCAGGTCGCGAGCGCTATTGCAGGGCAGTACCGTGCCGTCGGGAGCCACGGTCATGAAGATCGACCCCCAGCCCCCCATGCACG
>NZ_PNRE01000102.1 GCF_002879645.1 Halomonas heilongjiangensis
CAGTATCCAGCTCGAAGCCCACGACATTGGAGACACTGCCCGCGATATCCGCCGTGGCGCTGAACTCGCCATCCTCGATACCGTCAACATCGAGTGTCAGGGTGATGCTACCCGCAGCGATGTCGTCCACGGTCAGGGTATGGGTGGTCACGAAGGGGCCGCCGTCGCCCTCCACGGTGATCGTCAGTTCATCGCCTTCCTGGGCGCCGGTGTTGAGCAGCACCTGGGCCTCGACCCCGGCATCGAGCTCGTCGGCATTGACGAAGCCATCCGCCGCCGCTGCGATGGTCAGGATAGGATTCTCCTGAGCCTCCGCCTCATAGTCGGCCGTCGCCGGCTCGCTGGCATTGCCCGCCGGGTCGGTGGCGGTGGCGCTGACCTCACCACTCGGCTGGGCCGTCTCGGAGGTCACCTCGTAGCCACCGTCTTCACCGGCCACGGCTTCGCCTTCACTGCCATCCGGGAAGGTCACGGTCACCGTGCTGCCCGACTCGGCTTCGCCGCTGACCGTGACGGTGCCATCCTCGTTGGTGGTCATCTCGTCGATGCCGGGCGACTCAGGAGCCTCGGTGTCCAGCACGAACTCCTCCGCATCCGACGGTGCGCTTCCTTCTCCATCCACGGTCACCGTGGCGGTCACGCTCACCTCGCCTTCCGGAATGCCCTCCATATCCAACAGGATGGAGGCACTACCGGCGGCGATATCATCTGCGGTCAGGGTGTACTCGGTGGTAACCACCTCACCACTCTCACCTTCCACGGTGATGGTCACGGTGTCGCCTTCCTCTGCACCAGTGCCTGCCAGGCCCACCTCGGCCGTCACCCCCCCCTCGAGCTCCTCGGCATTGATAAAACCATCCGCAGCAGCCTCGATCTCCAGGGTCGGAGAGCCGTTGGGCTCGTCCACACCGACACCCTCCGGCACGGTCACGGTGACCGGGTCGCTCTGGTTGCCGTCGCCATCCTCGGCCACCACCGTGATCTCGTCCCCCCCTCTGACCGGCGGGTCCAGATCGACGGTGAAGTCGCCGTTCTCATCCACGAGGCCGTCACCGATCACATTGCCGTCGCTGTCGGTAACGATCACCGCGGTGCCAGGCTGCCCTCGGCCACTGATGCTCGAGCCATCATCGGCGAAGTCGAAGTCGGAGGGTGCACCGACGTCCGGATCACCCGGAGCCCGGCTGGAACTGCCGCCGGTAGATGAGCCCGATATCCCGGCGAGTACGGCAACCCCAGCCGCCGCAAACAGTCCTCCCCCGATACCATCACCCTCTCCCGCGGTGGCGGCCAGCCCCTCTGCCCCCAGTATCTCGAAGCCGGCCAGCTCTCCCTGGGGAACATACTGAGCCATCACCAGACCATCGGCCCCGGCAGGCGAAAGGTCGGCCAGGAGAACTTCACCGCTCTCGTCGACCAGATAGAGCTCACTGGCCCCCTCTCCGGCATCCACGTAGAAGTCGACGATCTTGAGCGTACGCCCATCCACCGTCTCGATGATCAGGTCGTTGCCATCCTGTGTCATCGAGACGATTTCGCGGGGTGTCAGGTCGAGCAGCACCTTGCTGGGCTGGTTAAGGACAAGATCACCACTGACTTCCCAAGCGACACTCTCAGTGACGTTTTCTGCCAGCAGGCTGGTCTTGGCAACAAAACTCATGGCTGGTCCCTCGCTCGGTGATTGAGTTGTCGTGTCAGGGGGCGCGATAGCCGACAACGGGGGCAGTCCGGCCCCTACGCATTACCACTGTAGCCAAGAAGTCCCAATTCACCTTAGTGTTTTTTCATTAGTCAGCAAACATCAAATGGCATGACAAATGTCATACCACCGGGATGAAAAACGTCAAGACGAGAGAAGATGAAATCGGCGTGCGCCGCCACCGGCCTGGCCGGTGGCGGGGTGGTTCAGGGTTCGATTCAGAGAGTCCAAGTCCAGAAGGGGCACACTGACGCCCCTGGGATGCGGGTCAACCGCAGCCGATGTCGGTGATCACGCCGTCCTCGTCCAGGCGGACATTGAGACGATCGCCACGGTACTCGAGGGTATGGGCCTCGCCGGGACGCATCACCCGGAGCACGCCGGCCCCGCTTTCGCGGCGGATCGAATCGCCCAGCGACTCGTCGTAGTGGCGACCCACGCGATCCTGGACACGGCCGGCCCCGCAGGCATCTCCCCCTTCGGTGACGCGGGGAGGCGGCGGAGCCGGTTCACGCGGCGCATTCGACTGCGTCATGGCCGTACACCCAGCCAACAGCAACGCTCCACCAATCGTCGAGAGGGACTTCAAGGGCATGATCATCGGGGGCCTCCTTGGCAGATGATGCAGGCAGTATACACATGAGAACGGGCATACCTGCCGGTATGCCCGCTCGATACTGACCCGACACCGACGGCTGATCAGTAAGTAGCATCCTGGACGGCTTCACCGCCGCGCTCGACATCCTGGCCGGCACCCTCGATGGTGTTGCAGCCCGTCAGCACACTGGCTGTCAGCAGCAGGGCGAAGCTCACGGCAATGGCTTTCCTCATGGCATGATCTCCTTGGCAAGGACGAGTCATCCATTCCTTGTCCGTGTCGAAATGGCCACTTCAGCCTAGCAGCCAAGCCATCGCCGTGCATCATGCCAGCGGGGTCATTCCGCCTGCCGCTGGATCGCCTCGCCTCCTCTCTCGATATCCTCCCCTGCCCCACGCATGGTGTTGCAGCCGGAAAGTAGCGACAGCGTGAACAGTGACAACATGAGGACGGCCAGCATGTGTTTCATATCGGACTCCTTGCTCCATGAGGGGCCTGTCATACGGCCCCGTACGCTTTCACTCTAGCACCGTCTGGCGGGAAGGAAAGGCGCCCTCAGCCGAGCAACAGTCGCAGGATGATCGCGGCGATCACGGCGATGGTCAGCCATTTGACCCACAGGGCACCGCGTGGGCTGACGTTCACCTTCACGCCGAGCCAGGCACCGAGCATGCTGCCCGCCGCCAGCACCAGGCCGAAGCCCCAGCGCACCTGGTCGTGATAGAGGAAAACCGCCAGCGCCGGCAGGGTATAGACCAGGATGATCAGCACCTTGAAGGCATTCACCTGGCCCAGGTCGATCCTGAGCATGCGGTAGAGCACCACGATGAACAGGATCCCGACGCCCACCTGGATGAAGCCGCCGTAGAGCCCGATGGCGAACATCGCCAGGTAGACCAGCGGGGTAAGGCGGTCGGCGGTCAGCGGGCGCGTGTCCAGGCGTGGCTGGGGCAACAGCATCAGCACCGCCGAGCCGGCCATCACGACGATCAGCAGGGTCTCGAAGAGGGCATCGCTGACCCTGAGTGCCAGCCAGGCCCCGAGCAGCGAACCGGCCACCGCCGGTACCGAGAGCCGCAGGCTCAACCCGACGTGATGGGCACCGGCGCGCAGGAAGCTGGCCACCGCCGTGACGCTCTGCAGCACGATGGAGACCCGGTTGGTGCCGTTGGCGACCTGGGGCGAGAGACCGAGAAACATCAGCAGCGGCAGGGTAAGCATCGAACCACCCGCCGAGAGCACGTTGATGAAGCCGGCCACCATGCCGATCACCAGCAGGGCCAGCCCCTCGAGAAGCGTCATGCGGGATTCCCTTCCACGTCGATCAAAAGGCGTCGCCCAGCATAGCCGGCGGATGCGCCAAGGGGAAATCGAGGCGTCGCGCCTGCCTGTCTGTGCCATGATGCTCATCAGGCAAGGAGAGACCCACGAGAACAAGGAGGCCCGTGATGTCCGATTTCGAACCGGATGCCCGCCTGGTGGAGGACAGCTACCCGGTGACCGAGCTGCCGCTGTGCCAGCTACGACTGATGAACGATGCCCGCTACCCTTGGCTGGTGCTGGTGCCGCGTCGCCACGGCATCAGCGAGGTGTACCAGCTCGACGACGCCGAACAGCAGCAGCTGTGGCGCGAGGCCACCGCGGTGGGGCGCGCCCTCAAGGAGTGCCTCCAAGGCGACAAGCTCAATATCGCCAGCCTCGGCAACGTGGTCGCCCAGTTGCATGTTCATGTGATCGTCCGACGCCATGGCGATGCGGCCTGGCCGGCACCGGTGTGGGGCCAGGGCGAGCCAGAGCCCTACGATCTGGACACCCTGGCCGCCATGCGCGATCAGTTGCTGGCACAGATAGAGGGGCTGGAACTCGCCTGACGCTCACCCCCCGAAGGGGTGGCGGCCTCCGCCTTCGCTGGCGGCGCGGCTGGGCGGCTCGCCCAGCAGGGGCGTACTCGTCGGCTGGCTGACCCCGGTGATCGACAGCGAGACGCCCAATGCCACGATGGCCAGGCCCCCGCCCAGGGCCGCCCAGCTCAACAGCCGGCCGGCACGGCCGGCTCTGCTCTGGCGGGCGAGACGACGCTCGGCCCACCCCCGCGCCACCACGCTGGCCAGTGCCAGCCCCGAGACCGTCAGCGCCGTACCCAGCGACATCACCAGCACCGCCGCCACCCCGACCGGAAACTGCCCCAGTAGGGTCGCGGCCCCCAGCAGCAGCACGCCGCCGCTGCAGGGCCGGATGCCGATGGCCACCACCGTGGCCAGGGCGGTGCGCCAGTCGCTCGCCTGCCGGGGGTCGACATGGTGCACGCCGCCACAGCAGTGCGGTGCGTGATCATGATGGTGATGGTCGTGCCCATGTTCAGGCACCTGGCGCTCTCCCGCCACCGCCGGTACCGGTCGACGCAGCTGGCGGATGGCGCGCAGGCAGAGCCAGGCCCCCAGCAGCGCCACCATCACGAAGCTCGCCTGCTCCACCCAGACCACGCTGCCCATGGCCTGGCGGGTCATCCAGCCCAGGCCATGGACCAGCACCACGACCAGGGTGATGGCCACCAGCCCCTGCAGCAGGGAGGCGGCGAACGAGAGCGCCAGGGCACGACGCACGGCGCCCCCCTGGGAGAGCAGGTAGGTGGTCAGCACCGCCTTGCCGTGACCGGGCCCGGCGGCATGGAAGACCCCGTAGCCGAAGCTGATCCCGAGCAGGGTGACCCAGGTGGCCAGCGAAGGAGTACCGGAGAGCTCGGTGATGGCCAGGGTCAAGGCACGGTGGAAGTCGCGCTGCCAGGCCACCAGTTGCAGGCTCAACGACTGGAAACCACCCAGCACGAACAGCCGATAGCCCAGGGCCGCCAGCAGTAACGCTCCTGCTGCCAGCAGCAGCGCTCTTCCCGTCAGCCGCATGTCACCTCCCCGGTTTCGGCGAAGTGACGGCCGAGCCCCGGCTCGGCCTCGTCGGTGACATCCAGCATGGCGGCCTCCATCACCCGCTCCGGGTCCGGATCGGGAGGGATGACGCCCGTGACACACTCCCGCCCGCTCACCACCAGGGCGTCGTCGAGGGGCTCGCCGTCCTCCTCCTCCTCGTGCACCACCTCGATGTAGTAGCTCGGGTCGAACACCTGGTAGCGCAGCGTCTCTCCACCCAGCGCCAGCGGCTCGGCCAGCGGCAGCAGGAAGACGAACTCGACCCGGCCGTCCCGCTCCATCACGGTGTACTCATCGACTTCGCCCAGGGCCACCTTCTCGTCATCCAGGCGCAGTTCGGTGAAATACCCCTGGGGCGCCAGGTTGTCGCGAATCTCCACACCCAGTTGGTCGAGGCCCGCCTCGAGCCCTCCCTCGCCCGCTGCCTGCCCGAGTTCCTCGAGCACCACCAGGCTGTAGAAGGGGTCCATGCGCCAGGATTGATGGAGGGCCTCCAGGCGCCCATCGTCATCGAACACGAGCCGCATGCGCAGGTCGATCCAGCCGTGGGGATGGGCCTGCACCGGGGCCGCGAGTGACAGACCGAGCGCCAGCAGGAACACGCCGGCGAGGCGATGGCGGAGCGTAGCAGATGTCATTGGCGAACTTGCCTTCATGGTGAGTCGAAACATGATGAGTCGAAAAAGGGATCCATGACACTTCAGGGCAAGAGTCCCAGCCGATCCTGGAGTTCCACGAGGAGGGGGTCGAGGGTATGGGGCGCCATGGGCCGCCCTCCCCGGCTGGCCGTGACGCCGACCCGACTGTCAGCGCCCTGCGCGCCGACCTGCAACTGGACCCGATAGCCGGGCCAGCGGGCCAGCACCGCCTCCACACGCGCCAGGTCGCCGTCGGCATGGCGAATCACATAGCCGCGATCCATCAACACCTCCATGGCCGCCGCCAGGGTGGCCTCCGGCGAGGCCGCGAAATCCAGCTCCCGTGGCTCGGGAGCCGGCACCGGTGTGACGCAGCCTGCCAGCCAGAGCATCGCCAGCATCACGAGCAGTCGCACCCTCATGGCGCCTCCCCTGCCGGCATGGCCTCGATGGCGCTGCGCAGGCGGCTGCAGAAGTCGGTGGCGCTGGCGCTTCGCGACTGGCGTCGCTCGCCCCGCCAGTCGAACACCTGGATGTCCCGGGACACGCGAACCTCCTCGGGGCCCGCCACCAGCGAAACCCGCTCCAGCTCGGTGGCATCGCGCGTCAGGCTGCTGGCGCCGCCGAAGCCCACCATGATCCCCACTCCGCTGGAGAAGCCACCACCACGGCGGCCACCCAGCCCATAGTGACCGAAGAAGCCGCTACGCTCCCAGGGGTCGTCGAAGTCGCCATACCCGGGCAGTATCCGGCTGCGCTCGGCACTGACCAACCCCAGCGACATGTCGGTATGGCGCACCAGGAAGCCCTCGGCCTCCAGCACCGACACGGCCCGGCGCAGCAGTGACTCGGGCGAATCGCCGCCGGCCGGCCAGCGACACTCGGCGGCCGGCCGAGGCTCGGCCATCGGCAAGGCGGAGGGAGCGGTCTGACAGCCGGCCAGCACCAACAACAGCGGCAACAACCAGAGGCGCATGGACAATCTCCCGATGGTGGATGCATGGCAGTGTACGCACGACGCCGGTAGAGTGAAAACGTTCCGGGGCTTCAGCACACCGCCTGCGCCCGCTAAGCTGGGGCGAGGATCCGTGACACGAGCGCCCCCAATGAAGATTCTCATCTGCCCGGATAGTTTCAAGGATGCCCTGTCGGCTGCCGAGGCCGCCCGCGCCATCGCCTGCGGCATCGCCCGCACCGGAGGCGAGGTCGTGACCCTCGAATGCCCGCTGGCCGACGGTGGCGAAGGCAGCCTGGATGCCCTGATCGCCGCCACCGGGGCCGAGCGGCGCCCGGCCGAGGTCCATGACGCCCTGGGTCGCCCGATCCGCGCAGACTGGGGCTGGCACCCGGCCAGTCGCACCGCCTATGTGGAGCTGGCCGAGGCCAGCGGCCTGCAGCAGTTGACCCCGGGCGAGCGCACCGCCCTGCACAGCTCCACGCGCGGCGTCGGCGAGCTGATCCGGGCGGCGCTCGATGCCGGCGCCGAGCACCTGCTGCTGACGCTGGGCGGCAGCGCCACCAACGATGGCGGCGCCGGGATGCTCGCCGCCCTGGGTGCCCGGCTGCTCGATGCCGAGGGCAGCGAGCTCCCCCCCGG
>NZ_PNRE01000081.1 GCF_002879645.1 Halomonas heilongjiangensis
CCGCCGGATCGCCGCCCCCACCGGTAGCGAGCGCAGCTGCAAGAGCTGGCTCACCGAGGCCCCCCTGCGCATGCTGATGAACAACCTCCACCCCGACGTGGCCGAGCGCCCCGAGGACCTGGTGGTCTACGGCGGCATCGGCCGCGCCGCCCGCGACTGGCAGTGCTTCGACACCATCGTCGAGACCCTCAAGCGCCTGGAGGACACCCAGACCCTGCTGGTCCAGTCCGGCAAGCCGGTGGGGGTGTTCGAGACCCACAAGGACGCCCCGCGGGTGCTGATCGCCAACTCCAACCTGGTGCCGGCCTGGGCCAACTGGGAGCACTTCAACGAGCTCGACCGCAAGGGCCTGATGATGTATGGCCAGATGACCGCCGGCTCGTGGATCTACATCGGCTCCCAGGGCATCGTCCAGGGCACCTACGAGACCTTCGTCGAGGCCGGGCGCCAGCACTACGCCGGCGACCTCAGCGGCCGCTGGATCCTCACCGCCGGCCTGGGCGGCATGGGCGGTGCCCAGCCCCTGGCGGCGAGCCTGGCCGGCGCCTGTTCGCTGAACATCGAGTGCCAGCAGTCGCGCCTCGACTTCCGCCTGCGCACCCGCTACCTGGACGAGCAGGCCACCGACCTGGATGACGCACTCAAACGCCTCGAGCGCTACACCGCAGAGGGCCAGGCGGTCTCCATCGGGCTGTGCGCCAACGCCGCCGATATCCTCCCCGAGCTGGTCAGGCGCGGCGTGCGCCCCGACATGGTCACCGACCAGACCAGCGCCCACGACCCGCTGCACGGCTACCTGCCGTCGGGCTGGACCTGGGATGAGTACGTGGCGCGCGGCAAGAGCGAGCCCGAGGCGGTGGTCAAGGCCGCCAAGCAGTCCATGGCGGTGCACGTCCAGGCCATGCTCGACTTCCAGGCGCTGGGCGTGCCGACCTTCGACTACGGCAACAACATCCGCCAGATGGCCCAGGAGGAAGGGGTCGAGAACGCCTTCGCCTTCCCCGGCTTCGTGCCGGCCTATATCCGCCCGCTGTTCTGCCAGGGCATCGGTCCCTTCCGCTGGGCGGCGCTCTCCGGCGACCCGGAGGACATCTACAGGACCGACCAGAAGGTCAAGGAGCTGATCCCCGACGACCCGCACCTGCACAACTGGCTGGACATGGCCCGCGAGCGAATCAGCTTCCAGGGGCTGCCGGCGCGGATCTGCTGGGTGGGCCTCAAGGATCGCGCCCGCCTCGGCCAGGCCTTCAACGAGATGGTCGCCAGTGGCGAGCTCAAGGCGCCCATCGTCATCGGCCGCGACCACCTGGACTCCGGCTCGGTGGCGAGCCCCAATCGCGAGACCGAGGCGATGCGGGACGGCAGCGACGCCGTCTCCGACTGGCCGCTGCTCAACGCCCTGCTCAACACCGCCGGCGGCGCGACCTGGGTCTCGCTGCACCACGGCGGCGGGGTGGGCATGGGCTACTCCCAGCACGCCGGGGTGGTGATCGTCGCCGACGGCACGGATGACGCCCACGCCCGCCTGGGCCGGGTGCTGCGCAACGACCCGGCCACCGGGGTGATGCGCCACGCCGACGCCGGCTACGCGATCGCCAAGACCTGCGCCCGCGAGAACGATCTCGACCTGCCGATGCTCGATAAGTAAAGAGCCCCCTTTATAACGACATTGCAACGCATCCCGTCTTGGCAAGGAGCGCCGGAGGCAGGCCGAAGAGGAGGTCCGATGCCAGGGAAGGCATCGGTAGCGCCCAGGGAGGGGTTCACAGCGCCTCCTCGATGGTCCGACACTTCGGGGCCTGCCCCCGGAACAGCTCCGATCCAGCGAGGTGCTGAAATAAGCCCAAGTGGCAGACAGGAATCCCCGTTATGACCCATCTCGAGATCCAACCCGGCACGATGACCCTGGCCCAGGCGCGCCGGGTCCATGAGGCCCACGTGCCGGTCAGCCTGGCGGCGAGCGCCGACGACGCCATCCAGCGCGGCGTCGACTGCGTCAACCGCGTC
The DNA here is from genome assembly GCF_002879645.1 of Halomonas heilongjiangensis. Taxonomy (GTDB): domain Bacteria; phylum Pseudomonadota; class Gammaproteobacteria; order Pseudomonadales; family Halomonadaceae; genus Halomonas; species Halomonas heilongjiangensis. Next base: position 2,008 of record NZ_PNRE01000081.1, read on the forward strand.
GTGGCCGAGGACCGCACCGTCTACGGCATCAATACCGGGTTCGGCCTGCTGGCCCAGACCCGCATCGAGAAGGAGCACCTGGAAGACCTGCAGCGCTCCCTGGTGCTGTCGCATGCCACCGGCGTCGGCGAACCCATGGACGACGCCCTGGTGCGCCTGATCATGGTGCTCAAGGTCAATAGCCTGGCGCGCGGCTTCTCCGGTATCCGCCGCGAGGTGCTCGACGCCCTGGTGGCGCTGATCAATGCCGAGGTCTACCCGCATATTCCGCTCAAGGGCTCGGTGGGCGCCTCGGGCGACCTGGCGCCGCTGGCGCATATGAGCGTGGTGCTGCTCGGCGAAGGCCAGGCCCGCCATCGGGGCGAGTGGCTCCCCGCCCGCCAGGCCCTGGAAGTGGCCGGCCTCGAGCCGCTCTCCCTGGCCCCCAAGGAGGGCCTGGCGCTGCTCAACGGCACCCAGGTCTCCGCGGCCTATGCCCTCAAGGGGCTGTTCGAGGCCGAAGACCTCTACGCCGCCGCCACGGTGTGTGGCTCGCTGACCGTAGAGGCGACGCTCAGCTCGCGGGCGCCCTTCGATGCGCGCATCCACGCGGTGCGTGGCCAGCCGGGGCAGATCGACGCCGCCGCGGGCTACCGTCACCTGCTCGGCCGCCGCAGCGAGATCAGCGACTCCCACGTCCACTGCGGCAAGGTACAGGACCCCTACTCGCTGCGCTGCCAGCCCCAGGTGATGGGGGCCGTGCTGACCCAGATCCGCCAGGCCGCCGAGGTGCTGGCCATCGAGGTCAACGCGGTGTCGGACAACCCGCTGGTGTTCGCCGAGGAGGGGGACATCATCTCCGGCGGCAACTTCCACGCCGAGCCGGTGGCCATGGCCGCCGACAACCTGGCCCTGGCCATCGCCGAGATCGGCTCGCTCACCGAGCGGCGCGTCTCGCTGATGATGGACCAGCACATGTCCCGGCTGCCGCCCTTCCTGGTCGAGAACGGTGGGGTCAACTCCGGCTTCATGATCGCCCAGGTGACGGCCGCCGCCCTGGCGAGTGAAAACAAGGCCCTGGCCCATCCCCACAGCGTCGACAGCCTGCCGACCTCGGCCAACCAGGAGGACCATGTCTCCATGGCCCCGGCCGCCGGCAAGCGGCTGTGGGAGATGGCCGCCAACGTGCGCGGCATCCTGGCCATCGAGTGGCTGGCCGCCTGCCAGGGGCTCGACTTCCGAAGGGAGGGGAATGGCCAGCGCCTCACCACCACCGAGCCGCTGGAACGGGCACGCCGCGCGCTACGCGAGCGCGTGGCCCATTACGACAAGGATCGCTTCTTCGCCCCCGATATCGAGGCCGCGACCGAGCTGCTCGCGGCGCGCACCCTGAGCCCGCTGGTGCCTGCCGAGCTGCTGCCCAGCCATTGAGCCCCCGCCCCACGGCGTTCCGCCGTGGGGCGGCTTTCGGCACGCCATCCAACGACAAGAGCCTGTTCCATGAATGCCATCGTCCTGGCCATCCTGGTGATGGTCACCCTGAGTCTCGCCCGCGTTTCCGTGGTCTTCGCGCTGATCGCCGCCAGCCTGGTCGGCGGCCTCTACGCCGGCATGCCGCTCGCCGAGATCCTCGACGCCTTCAACGACGGTCTCGGCAACGGCGCCACCATCGCCCTCTCCTACGCCGTGCTCGGCGCCTTCGCCGTCGCCCTGTCGCGTTCCGGGATCACCGAGCAGTTCGCCGACCGGGCGATTCGCGGCCTGAATCTCGATGACGACAGCGGCAATCGCCGCCTGGTCGGCTACACCCTGCTGGGCGCCCTGCTGGCCGCGGCGATCAGCTCCCAGAACCTGATCCCGGTGCATATCGCCTTCATCCCGGTGCTGGTGCCGCCGCTGCTCAAGTTGATGAACCACCTGCGGCTCGACCGACGGGTAGCGGCCTGCGTGATCACCTTCGGCATCACCGCGCCCTACATGCTGCTGCCGGTGGGCTTCGGCGCCATCTTCCTCAACGACATCCTGCTGGCCAATCTCAACGAGAGCGGCGCGGCGCAGGGGCTGGAGGTGACCCGCCAGATGGTGCCCCTGGCCATGGTGATTCCCATCGGCGGCATGGCGCTGGGCCTCGCCGTGGCGGTGCTGTGGAGCTACCGCAAGCCGCGCCACTACGAGGATCGCGACCTGGCCCACGGCGACGAGACGCCGGCCGAGGCGGCCCGTCACCTGGCGCCCTGGCAGCTCGGCGTGCTGTCGGTTGCCCTGGGCGGCACCGTGGCCATCCAGCTGCTGTCCGGCTCCATGGTGCTCGGCGGCCTCTTCGGTTTCGCCCTGCTCTCGATGAGCGGGGTGTTCCGCTGGCACGAGCAGGACGGCATCTTCACCGAGGGCATGCGCATGATGGCCCTGGTGGGGTTCATCATGATCTCCGCGGCGGGCTTCGCCAGCGTGATGCAGGCCAGCGGCGAGGTGGAAGGGCTGGTGGCCGGCTCCGCCGAGCTGATCGGCGACAACAAGGGGCTGGCCGCGCTGGTCATGTTGCTGGTGGGGCTCTTCATCACCATGGGCATCGGCTCGTCGTTCTCGACGATCCCGATCATCGCCTCGCTCTACGTGCCCCTGGCGCTGGGCTTCGGCTTCTCCCCCATGGCCACCGTGGCCCTGGTCGGCACCGCCGCCGCCCTGGGCGATGCCGGCTCACCGGCTTCGGACTCGACGCTGGGCCCCACCGCCGGCCTCAACGCCGACGGCCAACACGACCATATCTGGGACTCGGTCGTCCCGACCTTCCTGCACTACAACATCCCGCTGATCGCCTTCGGCTGGGCAGCCGCCATGCTGCTGTAGGCCAAACAAGGCAACGCCAGGGGGCGGCCCCACCGCTCCCGCCCGATCCCGCTTGAACCCCATCTATGCCCTGGCAGATCGCTGCTGTGATCGAGCCCCAGCCGCTTGATGTCCGGCGGATCGGTGCCCACCTCAGCGAGTGACGAGGGTACCGGGCAGTTGCTCCATCTTCAGGGTTTGCCGAGGATCGAAGTGGATCACCGAACGAATCGACTCGCCCTTGTGCAACAGGTCAAAGGCCGTGTTGATCTGCTCGTGCTCCATGTGGTGGGTGATGTAGGGATCGACGTCAAAGTCACCCCGCAGCCATTCCTCCACCATGTCCGGCAACTGACTTCGGCCACGCACGCCTCCGAAGGCCGTGCCCCGCCATACCCGACCGGTGACCAGCTGGAAGGGCCGGGTCGCGATCTCCTCGCCATCACCCGCCACGCCGATGATCGTGCACTCGCCCCAGCCTTTGTGACAGGCCTCGAGCGCGGCCCGCATGACATTGACATTGCCGATGGCCTCGAAGGTATAGTCGAGGCCGCCATTGGTCATCTCGATCAGCACGTCTTGAATGGGCTGCGCATGGTCGCGGGGATTGACGCAATCGGTGGCGCCTAACGACCTGGCCAGGGGGAACTTGGTGGGGTTAGTGTCGATGCCGATGATCCGGCTGGCACCCGCCAACACGGCCCCCTGAATCGCCGCCATGCCCACGGCCCCCAGACCGAAGACGGCCACGGAGCTGCCCGGCTCCACCTTGGCCGTGTTGCGCACGGCACCGATACCAGTGGGGATCGCACAGCCCATGATGCTCGCCTTGGCCAGGGGCGCCTCCTTGTTGATCTTCGCCACGGAGATCTCAGGCAGGACGGTGTATTCGCTGAAGGTGCTAGTCCCCATGTAGTGGAATAGCTTGCGCCCCTTGTAGGAGAAGCGGCTGGTGCCATCCGGCATCACCCCGGCACCCTGGGTCTTGCGGATGGTCTGACACAGGTTGGTCTTGCCGGACTTGATGTAATCACAGTTCGGATCTTCCGGAATGTAGAGGGGAATCACGTGATCGCCTGGCGCCACCGACGTCACGCCACGCCCCACGTCCTCGACGATTCCCACTGCTTCGTGCCCCAGTATGCAGGGAAACAGCCCCTCGGGGTCGCGCCCTGAAAGCGTGAACAGATCGGTGTGGCACAGGCTGGTGGTGACGATTCGCACCAGTACCTCTCCCGCCTTGGGACCTTCAAGATCAACCTCCTCAATTTCCAGCGGGCGGTTGGGTTCCCAGGCAATCGCAGCGCGTGTCTTCATCTTGATGTTCCTTCGGCTCGTGCATGATCAAGCGAGGTGATGCCTCCTTCGCTCATGAAATGTTATGTTATAACGTAACTTAAAAGACTGCCCAGAAACGACAACAGCGATATTGATCACGCCCCTCCCGCCGGAGGCACTTGCCCCTCTCACAACACCCTCTCACAACATGGAAGGCGCTGAGAATCGCTTGCTGGATGCCAGGATCGAACATCTGCTTGGGCCACGGAGCCCTGCTTGAGATCCCGGCGTCGATAAAACCGTGGGGTACGCCAGTCCCTGAGCCCCGAACATCAACGCCCACAGCACGCCTTGAACTTGCGCCCGCCGCCGCACGGGCAGGGGTCGTTGCGACCCGGCTTGAGGCGGGTCACGGACGGGGTGCCGTCGAGGTAATACCAGCGCCCCGCCTCGCGCACGAAGCGCGAGGCCTCCTCGAGTACCGCCCAGCGGCGGCCTTCCCGAAAGGTGGCACGAAAGTGGACCCGACCGCTATCGCCCCGCTCGTCACGGTCGAGCACCTCGAGCCGTACCCACTGCGTGGTGTCATCCGGCGCGAGGCTCGCCGGGCGAGTGGAGGGATGCCAGGTCACCAGCAGGTAGTCGGTCAGGTTCAGGGCGAAGGCGCCGTAGCGCGAGCGCATCAGCGCCTCGGGCGTGGGCGCCGGCTCGCCAGCATGGTAGCGCCCACAGCACGCGTCCAGCCCCGCGCCACTGCCACAGGGACAAGCTGAAGAAGCGATCTCCGCCACTCGGCATCTCCTCGCGAATCGATGGGCCGTCATCATACCGCAGGTCGCCACTCCCGAGTGTCATCACCCCCTTGCGCCCCTTCTCTTGTCCTGGATCACTGCGGTGCAGCATGGAGTGTGCTACAGCTGTAACCCTGCAGCGGTCACAGCGACACCCCGTGCCGGAGGTAACAGGATGCCCGAGCGGAACCCCCACCCACGCCCCACCTGGCATGCGCTGCCGGCCCGCGAGGCCCTGGTGCGACTCGACACCACGCCGCAGGGGTTGAGCGACCAGCAGGCACGCTCGCGACTGGCCCGCCATGGTCCGAACCGGTTGCGCCAGGAACACGGGCGGCCCTGGTGGAAGCGCCTGGTCGCGCAGTTCAACAACATCCTGATGCTGATCCTGCTCGCCGCGGCCGTCGCCAGCCTGGGGCTCGGCCATCACCTCGACGCCACGGCCATTCTCGGCGTGGTGCTGATCATCGCGCTGATCGGCTTTCTCCAGGAGGGCAAGGCGGAGCAGGCGCTCGAGAGCATCCGCAACATGCTCTCGCCTCGGGCCCAGGTACTGCGCGACGGCCGGCGCGACGTGATCCCCGCGGAGGAGCTGGTGCCCGGCGACATCGTGCTGGTGGAGAGCGGCGACCGCGTACCGGCCGACCTGCGCCTGCTCGAGGCCCGGCGGTTGCGCACCGAGGAGGCCGCGCTGACCGGCGAGTCGACGCCGGTGGACAAGGCCACGGATGCCGTGGGCGAGAACGCCGACCTGGGTGACCGCAGCGGCATGGCCTATGCCGGCACCCTCGTGGTCCAGGGCACCGCCCTGGGGCTGGTGGTGGAGACCGGCAGCCACACCGAGATCGGCCGCATCTCGGAGATGCTGCGCGGCGTGGAGACCCTCAAGACGCCCCTGCTGCAACAGCTCGACCGCGCCGGACGGGTGCTGGCGGTCTTCATCCTCGGCGCCGCCGCCCTCACCGCCGCCTTCGGCGTCGCGGTTCACGGCCAGCCCGTGGGCGAGATGTTCATGGCCGCCGTCGGCCTCGCCGTGGCCGCCATCCCCGAGGGCCTGCCGGCCATCGTCACCATCGGCCTGGCGCTGGGCGTCCAGGCCATGGCCCGGCGCAACGCCATCATCCGCCGCCTGCCGGCGGTGGAGACCCTGGGAGCAATCTCCACCATCTTCTCCGACAAGACCGGCACCCTGACCCGCAACGAGATGACCGCCCGGGCGATCTGGCTGCCAGGTGGCGAGATCCGCATCGACGGCACCGGCTTCGCGCCACAGGGCGACTTCCACGAAGTCGAGGATGGCCGGACTCGCGAGCAGGCGCTGGACCTCGACGGGCACCATGCGCTGCGCCACTTCCTCAAGGTCGGCGTGCTGTGCAACGACGCCGAACTGGCCGAGGAGCACGGCCGCTGGCACATCCATGGCGACCCCACCGAGGGGGCCCTGGTGGTGGCCGCGGCCAAGGCCGGCCTCGCGGCACGCGAGCTGCGCGGTGACCACGCCCGCCAGGACGCCATCCCCTTCGAGTCCGAACGCCGGTACATGGCCACCCTCCACGAGGTCGACGACGAACCCTACCTGCTGGTCAAGGGGGCACCGGACCGGCTGCTGGAGATGTGCCACCGGGTGCGTACCGAGGACGGCGAGGCCGAGCTCGATCGCGCGACCTGGGAGGCACACATCCACGCCCTCTCCTCCCACGGCCTGCGGGTGCTGGCGCTGGCCGAGAAGCGCCTGGAGGGCATCGACGCCCTGGCCGACGAGCACGCCGAGGAGGGGCTGGTGCTGCTCGGCCTGGTGGGCCTGCTCGACCCGCCCCGCGACGAGGCCATCGCCGCCGTGAAACTGTGCCTGGGCGCCGGCATCCGCCCGGTGATGGTCACCGGCGACCATGCCGTGACGGCACGCGCCATCGCCGAGCAGCTCGGTTTCGCCCACACCGACCGCGCCCTGACCGGCCGCGATGTCGAGGCCATGTCCGACGCGGAGCTGGAGGCGTGCATCCTCGAGGTGGATGTCTTCGCCCGCGCCGCCCCGGAGCACAAGCTGCGCCTGGTCAAGGCCATGCAGGCGCAGGGTGGCATCTGTGCCATGACCGGCGACGGGGTCAACGACGGGCCGGCGCTCAAGCGCGCCGATGTCGGCGTGGCCATGGGCATCCAGGGCACCGAGGCCGCCAAGGAGGCCGCCGAGATGGTGCTCGCCGACGACAACTTCGCCACCATCGCCGCCGCCATCGAGGAGGGCCGCAAGGTCTACGACAACATCCGCAAGACCATCACCTTCCTGCTGCCCACCAACGGCGGTCAGGGCCTGGCGATCATGCTGGCGGTGCTGGGCGGCATCCTGCTGCCGGTGACGCCGCTGCAGGCGCTGTGGGTCAACATGGTGGTGGCGGTGACCCTCGGCCTGGCGCTCGCCTTCGAGAAAGCCGAGCCCGACATCATGCGGCGCCGGCCCCGCGACCCGTCGGCCGCCCTGCTGGATCTGTTCCTGCTGTGGCGCGTGGTGTTCGTCTCGGTGCTGCTGCTGGTCGGGGTGTTCGGGGTGTTCGCCTGGATCCTGCTCTACCAGCAGGGCAGCGAGGCGCTGGCCCGGGCCGGGGCGGTGAACATGCTGGTGATGGGCAGCGCCGCCTACCTGATCAACAGCCGTTTCCTGATCCGCAGCTCGCTGTCGATGACCGGCCTCTTCGGCAGCCGGCCGGTATGGGTCGCCATCGCCCTGGTGGTCGCGCTGCAGCTCGCCTGGACCTACCTGCCCTTCATGCAGCTGATCTTCGGCAGCGCCGCCCTGGGCCTCGTCCACTGGCTGGTGATCGTCGCCGGCAGCGTGACGATCCTGCTGACCGTCGAGCTGGAGAAGTGGGTGTTGCGGCGGCGCGATGTCACCGACAGTGGCTCGCCCTCCAGACGCCGGCACGACGAGCACGCCGCGGCCCGTTGATCCAGAGCGGCGCCTGGTGCGGGCGGCGGCCTCGGCGCGACCGGATTGCGTTGGCAGGAGCGCGACCTGGAAGCCTCCTTCCAGGTCATTGCCCCTACAGCTTCTACTCGAGCTCCGGCAGCGCCTCGAACAGGTCGGCGACCAGGCCATTAGTTGTCGAGAGCGCGACCTGGAAGCGATCTTCCTTACAGCTTGCTTTCCAGCTCCGGCAGTGCCTGGAAGAGATCGGCGACCAATCCATAGTCCGCGACCTGGAAGATCGGCGCCTCCTCGTCCTTGTTGATGGCGACGATCACCCGGGAGTCCTTCATGCCCGCCAGGTGCTGGATCGCCCCCGAGATGCCCACGGCGA
>NZ_PNRE01000098.1 GCF_002879645.1 Halomonas heilongjiangensis
GGTGGCGGCGGTGGCGGTGCCGGCGGGGGCCGTAACTGAGCGCCTGCTCGCGTCCCCTTGCCATGACAGGGCCGGCTCCCGGGAGCCGGCCTTGTCGTTTCGGCAATCGCGACTCGGACGCCGGCTTGGTCATCACCATCCCGTGAGGTATCGTCTGGCGACCGCCTCCCGTCACGAGCCACCCATGAAACACCCCCCGCCGCCCACCGGCGAGCTTGACCGCGATTTCCTGGCCGGCCGCGGCAGTGCCGGCTGGCACCGACACCTGGCCGGCCTGATCCAGGCGGCAGCCACCCGGGACCTCCCCGCCCGGCTGGAGCAGACCCTGAGAGCGCTGGCTCCCTTCGACACCATCCTGATCAACACCTACCACGGCCGCCAGCGGCCGCTGCTGATCCACGACGACTACCCGGCGGAGAGTCGCGCACAGGGTATCGACCGCTATCTCAGCGAGGCCTACCTGCTCGACCCCTTCTTCACCGCGGTGCGCGAGGGCCTCGACCGGGGCGCCCACCGGCTGCGGGAGCTGGCGCCGGACCGCTTCGAGTCGAGCGACTACTATGCCCACTACTACCGTGCCCTGGGGCTGGTGGACGAGGTCGGGCTCTTCGCCCGGGTGACGGAAGACGTGGTGATCGTGGTGTCGCTGGGCTTCCGGACGGACATGCCGCTCAAGCGACGAGCGCTGCAGGCGCTACGCAACGTCTCGCCGGTCATCGAGGTCCTGCTGATCGACTACTGGAAATGGCAGGGCGGGCAGTTCCAGCAGCATCTGGAGGCACAGGCCCCGGTGGAGGCCGCCTTCGCCAGCTTCGGTGCCGGTGTGCTGACCGCCCGCGAGCAGGAGATCGTGCGCCTGCTGCTCGCCGGCCACTCCACCAAGTCGGCCGCCCGGGAGCTGGCCATCAGCGACGGCACCGTCAAGGTCCACCGCAAGCACATCTACCAGCGCCTCGAGGTCTCCAGCCAGTCGCAGCTGTTCCGGCTGTTCCTCGACCACGTGGCGCTGGTCTCGCGCCAGCAGACGGGCTGACCACGCCCCTCGCCGACAACGCCCGGGGCCGTTGGCAGCCTCCCCTTCGTGCCGGGTACCAGTGCCTCAGGGCGTCAGCGCCATCCATACGGTCTTGAGTTCGGTGTACTCCGCCAGGGAGTGCAGGGACTTGTCGCGGCCGTTGCCGGACTGCTTGACGCCGCCGAAGGGCACCGTCATGTCCGGGCCGGCCCAGTTATTGACGAACACCTGACCGGACTGGAGCTTGCGGGAGAGGCGCATGATGCGATCGATATCCTGGCTCCATAGCCCCGCGGCCAGGCCATAGTCGCTGTCGTTGGCCAGTTGCACCGCCTCCTCCTCGCCATCGAAGCCGAACACCGAGAGCACCGGGCCGAAGATCTCCTCGCGACCGATGGTCATGGCCGGGGTCACCCCGTCGAAGATGGTAGGCGGAATAAAGTAGCCGGGCCCCTCGAGGGCCTTGCCACCGGCGCGCAGCCGCGCGCCCTCCTCGCGGCCCTTGGCGATATAGTCGAGCACGCTCCGGTATTGCGTTTCATCGACCATGGCGCCCATAAAGCTCGCGGGATCCAGCGGATCGCCGGGCTGCATGGCCTTGGCGGCCTCGACCACCTGGTCGACGAAGGCCTCGCGAATGCTGTTCTCCACCAGCAAGCGCGAACCGGCGATACATACCTCGCCCTGGTTATGGAAGATCGCCGCGGCGGCGTGCTGGGCCACCTGGTCCAGGTTCTTGCAGTCGGCGAAGACCAGGTTGGGCGACTTGCCGCCGCACTCCAGGTAGACCCGCTTGAGGTTGGACTGGCCGGCGTACTGCATCAGCTGCTTGCCCACCTGGGTAGAGCCGGTAAAGGCCAGGCAGTCGACCTCCATGGACAGCGCCAGCGCCTTGCCCACGGTGTGGCCATAGCCGGGCAGCACCTGGAAGACGCCCCGCGGCAGGCCCGCCTCCTTGGCCAGCTGCGCCAGGCGTAGCGCCGAGAGCGGTGACTTCTCCGAGGGCTTGAGGATCACGCAGTTGCCGGCGGCCAGTACCGGGGCGATCTTCCAGGCGGTCATCATCAGCGGGAAGTTCCAGGGCACGATGGAGGCCACCACCCCCAGCGGCTCGCGCAGCACCAGGCCCAGGCTATCGTCGCCGGTGGGCGCTACCTCACCGTAGACCTTGTCGATGCCCTCGGCGGTGTAGCGCAGGCAGCCGATGGCGCCTTCGATATCGCCCAGCGAGCTGGAGACCGGCTTGCCCATGTCCAGGGTGTCGAGCAGCGCCAGTTCGTTCTTGTGCGCCTCCATCAGCTCGGCCAACCGGAGCAGCACCCGCTTGCGCTCGGCCGGCGCCAGCCGCGACCAGTCGCCCCGGGCATGGGCACTGCGGGCCGCGGCCACCGCGAGTTCGGCATCGGCGGCGTCGCAGCTGGCAACCTGCGCCAGGGTCTCGCCGCTGGCCGGGTTGAGGGTGGCCAGGGTCTCGCCGCTCACCGCATCGACGAAGGCGTCGTCGATAAAGGCGCGGGTCTCCAGGCTCGGGATCACGGCGTCGGCCAGGGCCTGCCAGTCGGCCTTGGTGGTGGGAGACTGAACGGACTCGATGGCACTCATTGGCTCGCCTCCAGGGTGTTGGCGCGTTCCAGCATGGCGTCCAGGAGCACCTGGGCGCCCAGGGCGCAGTGCTCCGGGGTGGCGTACTCCGCCTCGTTATGGCTGATGCCGTCGCGGCAGGGAATAAAGATCATCGAGGTGGGGGCGACCCGGGAGACATAGACGGCGTCGTGGCCGGCGCCGCTCATCATGCGGCGCCAGGGTACGCCCTGGGCCCGGGCGGCCCGCTCCACGGCGTCGATGCAGCCGGCATCGAAGGCCACCACCGGCGAGGCCCAGATACGCTCGCTTCTCACCTCCACGCCGAAGGTCTCGGCCACGGCATCCAGCTCCCGCGCATAGCGGGCCTCGAGGGCATCCAGCTCGCTCTCCACCACGTGGCGCAGGTCCACGGTCAGGCGCACCTCGCCGGGAATCACGTTGCGCGACGGGCTGTCGATCTCCAGGCAGCCGACGGTGACCTTGGTGCCGCCGCTGCTATCCGCCAGGGCATGGCCCTGCAGGCGGTCGATCAATCGGGCGCAGGCGGCCAGGGCATCGCGGCGATAGGCCATGGGAGTGGGGCCGGCATGGGCCGGCTGGCCGCGCAGGATCACGTCGAACCAGCGCATGCCCTGCACCCCGGTGACCACGCCGATGGCCTCGCCCTCCTCCTCCAGCACCGGGCCCTGCTCGATATGCAGCTCGAAGAAGCTCGCCAGGCGCGGCTCGCCGAGGGGCATCTCGCCGGCGAAGCCGCTGGCCTCCAGGGCCTGGCCCAGGGTCACGCCGTCGCGATCCGCCCGCGACAGGGTGTAGGCCTCGCAGAACTCGCCGGCGAAGGCACCGGAGGCCACCATGGCCGGGGCGAAGCGGCTGCCCTCCTCGTTGGTCCACACCACCAGTTCCAGGGGCCGCTCGGTGACGATGCCCTGGTCGTGCAGGGTACGGAACACCTCGAGGCCCGCCAGCACCCCGAGGATGCCGTCGAAGCGCCCGCCCTTAGGCTGGGTATCCAGGTGGCTGCCGGTGGCCACCGGGTCGAGGTCGTCGCGCTTGCCGGGGCGGCGGATAAAGAGGTTGCCGACCCGGTCGACCCGCAGGGTGCAGCCGATCGCCTCGCACCACTCGATCAGCAGGCGCCGCCCGGCGGCGTCCTCCTCGGTGAGCGCCAGGCGGCAGCTGCCGCCGTTCGCGGTGGGGCCGATCTCGGCCATGGCCATCAGGCTCGACCAGAGCCGCTGGCCATCGATGGAAACGCTCATTCAGGTGCCTCCCCGTTCTTGTGAATGGTGCTTGTTGCTTGCTGCGGAATGGCTACACCTTAGGCGGCCCCCCGAGCGCGCCGATATACCCCAATCAGGATATACCGGCGGCACCCTCGCCCTGCTTAGGCTGGCCCTGTCGGTCACCACGAGACACCGAGAGAGGAGCCACCCCATGACAACGACAGCGACCCCCGCCCGCCCCACCCAGCCGACGCGGCACTACGACGCCCAGGCGCTATGGCAGAAGGACAAGGATCATTTCATCCACCCCTTCACCGACTTCAGCGTCTTCCACGACAAGGGCTGCGACCTGATCACCGACAGCGACGGCATCTACGTCTCGGATGCCCACGGCAACCGTTTCATCGACGGCATCGCCGGCCTGTGGTGCGTCAACGTGGGTCATGGCCGTGCCGAGATCGGCCAGGCGATGGCGGAGCAGGCCACTCGCATGGCCTACTTCTCCACCTTCAACAACCTGTCGAACGCCCCGGCGGCGGAGCTGGCCGCCAAGCTCGCCGAACTGGCCCCGGCCCACCTCAATCACGTGTTCTTCAGCTGCGGCGGCTCGGCGGCCAACGACGCCACCATCCGCCTGGTGCACTACTACTTCAACCGCCTGGGCAAGCCGAACAAGAAGCGCATCCTTTCACGCCGTAACGCCTACCACGGCACCACCTACCTGGCCGCCAGCCTGACCGGCATCGAGAGCAACAACTGGGACTTCGACACCCTCGACCACCTGGTCACCCATCTCAGCGAGGCCAACCTCTACCGCCGCCCCGAGGGCATGAGCGAGGCGGACTACTGCGACCAGCTGGTGGCCGAGCTGGAAGAGACCATCGAGCGCCTTGGTGCGGATAACATTGCCGCCTTTATCGCCGAGCCGATCATGGGCGCCGGCGGCGTGCTGATGGCGCCGAAGGGCTACCACGCCCGCATGCAGGCGGTGTGTCGCGACAACGAGATCCTCTTTATCGCCGACGAGGTGGTCACCGGCTTCGGCCGCCTGGGCCACTTCTTCGCCTCCGAGGCGGTCTTCGACACCCGGCCGGACATCATCAACTGCGCCAAGGGGCTGTCGTCGGGCTATGCGCCCCTGGGCGCCACCCTGATCTCCGATGACCTCTTCGAGGTGCTGGGCACTCCCCAGCGCAAGGGCGGCGTGCTGAGCACCGGCTTCACCTACTCCGGTCACCCGGTGAGCTGTGCGGCGGCGCTCGCCAACATCGAGATCATGGAGCGCGAGGGGATCTGCGCGAGCGTGCGCGAGGTGGGGCCTTATCTGGAGCGGCAGCTCAAGACCCTGGCGGATCACGAGACGGTGGGCGATGTGCGCGGCAGCCACTTCATGCTGGCCATCGAGAACGTCGCCGACAAGGCCACCAAGGAGCTGCTGCCGGTGGAGGCACGGGTCGGCGACCGGGTCGCCGCCGAGGCCCAGAAGCGCGGCCTGATCATCCGCCCGGTGGGCCACCTCAACATCATCTCGCCGCCGCTGATCTGGGACCGCGAGGTGGTGGATCGCGTGGTGGCGATCCTCGACGAGGCCTTCGCCGCCACCACGGCCTCTCTACGCGCCGACGGCTTCCTCTAAGAGCGGCTTTCACCACCCAGCGAAGGAGATGAGCCTTTCCGGCGACAAGCCTGTGCGAGGGCGCTGTGAACCCGTCCATGGGCGCTACTTTTGCCGTCCCTGGCAAAAGACCCTCGCTTCGTCTTGCCCCCGGCGCTCATCTCTCTGCCCCAAGGCCGGCTGACCGGCGCTTGAGACAACGACCACAACGATAATAGAGAGTCTTGTATGGAAACCTTTGGTGCCTGGAGCCTGCTCCCCACCGCCGTGGTGCTGGGCATGGCCATCATCACCCGCCGCACCATCGAGTCGCTGCTGGCCGGCGCCCTGGTGGGCCTGCTGATGGTCGAGCCCACCCGGGTCGTGAGCCAGGGCTCCGATATCCTGCTCGAGGTGCTGGGCAACGACACCGTGACCTGGATCATCCTGGTCTGCGGCCTGTTCGGCAGCCTGATCGCCCTGCTGGTCAAGACCGGCGGCGTGCTGAGCTTCGGCGATGCGATCACCCGGCGCATCCATGGTCGCCGCCAGAGCCTGCTGGCCACCTGGCTGCTGGGCCTGGTGATCTTCGTCGACGACTACCTCAACGCGCTGACCATCAGCGCCTCGATGAAGAAGATCACCGACCGCTTCAATATCTCGCGCGAGAAGCTGGCCTACGTGGTGGACTCCACCGCCGCGCCGATCTGCATCCTGGTGCCCTTCTCCACCTGGGCGGTGTTCTTCGCCGGCCTGCTGGAGGACAACGACGTCGCCGGCAACGGCATGGGGCTCTATATCGAGGCGATCCCCTTCATGTTCTACGCCTGGGTGGCCGCCGCCATCGTGCCGCTCGTCGCCATCGGCGTGATCCCCGATCTCGGCCCGATGAAGGCCGCCGAGGCCCGCGCCGCCGCCGGCCGGCTGATGCCGGAAGGCGTCGACGACAACGCCCTGGAGGTCAAGGACACCGGCGGCAAGCGCCCGCACCTGCTCAACTTCCTGCTGCCCATCGCCACCCTGATCGGCTTCACCTGGTACTTCGAGATCGACATCCTGCGCGGGGTGATCGTGGCGCTGGCGGTGACCCTGGTGCTGATCTTCGGCCAGCGGCTGCTGAGCTTCCACGACACCTTCGACACGGCGCTGGAGGGCTTCAAGGCGATGATCATGCCGCTGGGCACCCTGGTGGCCGGCTTCACCCTCAAGGAGGTCAACGACGTGCTGGGGCTCACCGACTACGTGATCGCCACGGTGCAGCCGCTGATGACGCCCGGGATGCTGCCGGCGGTGGTGTTCGTCACCATGGCCTTCCTGGCCTTCGCCACCGGCTCCTTCTGGGGGCTGTTCGCCGTGGCCATGCCCATCGTGCTGCCCCTGGCGGCGAGCATGGACAGCCATATGCCGTTGGTGATCGGGGCCCTGATCTCGGCCAGCGCCTTCGGCAGCCACGCCTGCTTCTACGGCGACTCCACCGTGCTCTCCGCCCAGGGCAGCGGCTGCACCCCCATGGCCCATGCCCTGACCCAGCTCCCCTATGTGCTGATCGCCGCGACCATCGCCGCCGCCGTCTTCCTGATGGTGGGCCACCTGTGAGAACGACCATGACACATCCTCTCGAGACCGATAACGTCGCCACGCCGAACGGGGCACCCACCCCCGCGGCCCTGGGCTTCGCCATGCCCGCCGAGTTCGCTCCCCACGACGCCTGCTGGATGCTGTGGCCCCAGCGGCCCGACACCTGGCGTTATGGGGCCAAGCCGGCCCAGCAGGCCTTCGTGGCGGTGGCCAGCGCCATCGCCGAGAGCGAGACGGTGTATGTCGGCGTCAACGACGACCAGTACGAGAACGCCCGCCACCAGCTGCCACCCCGGGTGCGGGTGGTGGAGCTCTCCAGCAACGACGCCTGGATGCGCGACGTGGGGCCCACCTTCCTCACCCACCCCGACGGCCGCCTGGCCCTGGTCGACTGGGAGTTCAACGCCTGGGGCGGCCTCGACGGCGGGCTCTACTTCCCCTGGGACAAGGATCGCCGTATCCGCACCAAGATCGCCGAGATGCTGGGCATCCCGCGCTTCGCGGCGCCGGTGGTGCTCGAGGGCGGCGCCCTCCACGTGGACGGCGAGGGCACCCTGATCACCACCGCGGAGTGCCTGCTCAATGCCAACCGCAATCCCTCCCTCGACCGCGCCGAGATGGAGACGGTGCTCAGGGACTATCTGGGGGTGACCAACGTGATCTGGCTGCCCCGGGGCTGTCATCTCGACGAGACCGACGGCCACGTGGACAACCTCTGCTGCTTCGTCGCCCCCGGCGAGGTGGCCCTGACCTGGTGCGACGACGAGAGCGACCCCCAGCACGCCATCTGCCGGGAGGCCCTGGCGATACTGGAGGCCACCACCGACGCCAAGGGGCGGCGCCTGAGGGTGCACAAACTGCCCCAGCCGGGGCCGCTGTATATCGCCGAGGACGAGGCCAGCGGCATCGATCGCCTCAGCCACTCGCACCCGCGTCGGCCCGGCGATCGCATGGCCGGCTCCTACGTCAACTTCTACATCGGCAACTCGGTGGTGGTGATGCCGCTGCTCGACCCGGCCCATGACGGGGCGGCCCGGGAGATCCTCCAGGGGCTCTTCCCCGACAAGCGGGTGATCGGCGTGCCGGCCCGGGAGATCCTGCTCGGCGGCGGCAATATCCACTGCATCACCCAGCAACAGCCGCGGCCCTGAGGCGAACCGCCAGCACGACGACGCCGGCCTCGAGGGCCGGCGTCGTCGTTTCGCTCACGTCGTTTCGCTCACGCCCCCGGGCTCAGGTCGACAGCGCTATCCAGACGCTCTTGAGTTCCGAGTACTCTTCGAGGGAGTGATGGGACTTGTCGCGGCCGTTGCCCGACTGCTTGACGCCGCCGAAGGGTACCGTCTGGTCGCCGCCGGCCCAGTTGTTGACGAACACCTGCCCCGACTGCAGCCGGCGCGTCACCCGCAGGATGCGGTCGATGTCCTGGCTCCACAGCCCCGCCGCCAGGCCGTAGACGCTGTCGTTGGCCATGGCCACGGCCTCCTCCTCGCTGTCGAAGCCGAATACCGAGAGCACCGGGCCGAAGATCTCCTCGCGACCGATGGTCATGGCCGGCGTCACGCCGTCGAACACCGTGGGCGGGATAAAGAGCCCCTGGCCCTCGAGGGCCTGGCCACCGGCGCACAGCCGGGCGCCCTCCTCCACCCCCTGGCGGATATAGTCGAGGATGCGTCGGTGCTGGGCCTCGTCGACGATGGCGCCCATGAAACTGGCCGGGTCGAGGGGGTCGCCGGGCTGCATGGTCTCGGCTGCTTTCAATACACGCTCGACGAAGGCCTCGCGGATCGAGTTCTCCACCAGCAACCGGGAGCCGGCGATGCACACCTCGCCCTGGTTGTGGAAGATCGCCGCGGCGGCGTGGCGGGCCACGGCGTCCAGGTCCTTGCAGTCGGCGAAGACCAGGTTCGGGCTCTTGCCGCCGCACTCGAGATAGACCCGCTTGAGGTTCGACTGGCCGGCGTACTGCATCAGCTGCTTGCCGGTGCCGGTGGAGCCGGTGAAGGCCAGGCAGTCGACCTCCATGGAGAGCGCCAGCGCCTTGCCCACGGTGTGGCCGAAGCCGGGCAGTACCTGGAAGACGCCGCGGGGAATGCCGGCCTCGCGGGCCAGCTGCGCCAGCCGCAGCGCCGAGAGCGGCGACTTCTCCGAGGGCTTGAGGATCACGCTGTTGCCGGCGGCCAGCGCCGGGGCGATCTTCCAGGCGGTCATCATCAGCGGGAAGTTCCACGGCACGATGGAGGCCACCACCCCCAGCGGCTCGCGCAACACCAGCGCCAGGCTCTCCTCGCCGGTGGGCGCCACCTCGCCATAGAGCTTGTCGATGGACTCGGCGTTGTAGCGCAGGCAGGCGATGGCACCGGCGGTGTCGCCCAGCGAACTCGATACCGGCTTGCCCATGTCGAGGGTATCGAGCAGCGCCAGCTCGTGCCTGTGCGTCTCCATCAACTCGGCGAGCCGGAGCATGACCTTCTTGCGCTTGCCCGGCGCCAGCCGCGACCAGTCGCCACGCGTGAAGGCCGCCCGGGCATGCCCCACGGCGAGCTCGGCGTCGGCGGCATCGCAGCTAGCCACCTCGGCGAGCGTCTCGCCGGTGGCCGGGTTGACGGTGGTGAAGGTCTCGCCGCTTGCCGCGTCGACGAAGGTGTCGTCGATAAAGGCGCGGGTCTCAAGGCTCAGGGAGCCCGCCAGGGCGTGCCAGTCGTCGCGGGTCCGTGGGGACTCATTCGTGGAATGGCTCATGCAATGGACTCCTCGGCAGCGGGTTGACGAAGGTCGGCCAGGGTGGCGTCCAGGGCGGCCCGGGCCTTGGTGACCAGCTCATCGATCTCGCCACGGGTGATCACCAGCGGCGGCGAGATGATCATGGTATCACCCACCGAACGCATCACCAGGCCCAGCTCGAAGCAGATGTCACGGCACAGGTTGCCGGCGCCCAGCGCCTTGTCGAAGCGCTCGCCGGTCTCGGGGTCGATCAGCTCCAGGGCCCCCATCAGCCCCAGCGAGCGGGCCTCGCCGACGATGGGGTGGTCGGCCAGCTCCGCCCAGCGGCGGGCCAGATAGGGGCCGAGATCATCGCGCACCCGCTCGACGATGTCCTCGGCGTCCATCAGCTCGAGGTTCTTCAGCGCCACCGCGGCACAGGCCGGATGGCCGGAGTAGGTGAAGCCGTGGAAGAACTCGCCGCCCTCCTCGATCAGGGTATCGGCGACCCGGTCGCCCACCAGCACCCCACCGATGGGCAGGTAGCCCGACGACAGCCCCTTGGCGATGGGCATCAGGTCGGGCTTGAGGTCGTAGTGGACGCTGCCGAACCACTCGCCCAGCCGGCCGAAGCCGCAGATCACCTCGTCGACCACCAGTAGGATGTCGTACTTCGCCAGCACCGCCTTCACCGCCGGCCAGTAGCTGGCCGGCGGGATGATGGCGCCGCCGGCCCCCTGCACCGGTTCGGCGAGGAAGGCGGCGACGTTCTGCTCGCCGAGCTCGAGGATCTGCGCCTCGAGGGCCTCGGCGCAGGCGCGACCGAAGGCCTCGGGGTCCTGGTCGCCGCCTTCACCGAACCGCCCTTCACCGAACCAATAGGGCTGGCGCACATGGGCGATCTTGGGCACCGGCGGGCCGCCCTGGTCGTGCATGGGCGCCATGCCGCCGAGGCTCATGCCGGCCAGGGTGGAGCCGTGGTAGCCGTTCTCCCGGGCGATGATCCACTGCTTCTGCGGCTGGCCCTTCAGCGCCCAGTAGCGGCGCACCATGCGCAACATGGTGTCGTTGGCCTCGGACCCCGAGCCGGTGAAGAACACATGATTGATATGCGCGGGGGCGAGGTCACACAGCTTCGCGGCCAGCCTGACCGCCGGCGGGTGGGTGGTCTTGAAGAAGTTGTTGTAGTAGGGCAGTTGCTGCAGCTGGGCGGTGGCGGCGTCCACCAGTTCCTGGCGGCCATAGCCGAGGTTGACGCACCACAGGCCGGCCATGGCGTCGAGGATGCGATGCCCCTCGCTGTCATGGATATAAACCCCTTCGGCGCGGGTGATGATGCGGCTCCCCTCCTCGCCCAGGGCCTTGAAGTCGGTGAAGGGGTGCAGGTGGTGGGCGCGGTCCAGGGCCTGATAGTCACGGGTGTTCATCGCGGATGTCTCCAGATCAAAGCGGCCTCAAGCCGGCTGGGAATCAAGGGCGGCGCCGGTGGCCTGGCGGGTACGGCAGGCCTCGGCGAAGCTGCGGAAAAGGGCGTGGTAGAGCGGGTGCTCCCGGGGTCGCCACTCCGGGTGCCACTGCACGGCCAGGGCGAAGGCCGGCGCGCCGGCCACCGATACCGCCTCGATCAGGCCGTCGGGGGCCGTGGCCTCGGCGACGAGCCCCGGCCCCAGCTCGGCGATGCCCTGCTGGTGCAGGGAGTTGACCCGGGCGTCCGGCCGGGAATAGAGCGCCGCGAGGACGCCGCCGGGCAGGATCGTCAGGTCGTGGGCCGGGGCATAGCAGGCCTCGAGATCGCCCGCCGGTTCGCGATGGTCGAGCAGGCCGGGCACCCCCTGCACCGCCTGATGCAGGGTGCCGCCGAAGGCCACGTTGATCTCCTGGAAGCCGCGGCAGATGCCCAGCAGCGGCAGGCCGAGGTCCAGGGCGGCGGGAATGCACGCCAGCGCCACGGCATCGCGATGGGGGTCGTCGCGGGTATTCTCGGGGGCACGCTCGGCGCCGTAGCGCCGCGGCGCCACGTTGCTGTAACTGCCGGTCAGCAGCAGGCCGTCGAGATGGGCCAGCAGGTCACCCTCCACGGCATCCTCCCAGACCGGCAGGATCACCGGTGCCAGGCCATAGTCGCGCAGGGCACTCAGGTACTTGTCGGTGACCATGTGAGCGGGGTGCCCCTCCACCTCACGGCGACAGGCGATCACGCCCACCAGGGGTCGGGTCTGCATCGCAGCCTCCTTGAAACACTCATGATGCGGGTTGTTATGCTTTACTCAACATACCGCCGTTGATTTCCCTTGCCAACACACCGTCGCTCCCGCCTCGGGATTTTCGAGATTAAGCAGTTGATATAATGACAAATAAAAAAGATTGTCCGGGTGCGATCCCGGCGAATCCCCGAGCCGTCGCTGTAAAGGATTTGACAACACCCGTTCTCTGCCGGAAAGATACCCCCATCAACAACGAACCAGACTCCACAGGTGACACCATGTCGTCCTTACCCGTCGATGAAGCTCGCGACTTTCTCTCACGCCACCCCGAGGTGGACAGCATCGACCTGCTGATCAGCGACCTCAACGGCGTGATGCGCGGCAAGCGCATTCCCCGCGACAACCTGGAGAAGGCGTGTCGTGACGGCGTCAACCTGCCGGCCTCGGTCTTCGCGCTGGATATCAACGGCAACACCATCGAGGAGACCGGCCTGGGGCTCGCCACCGGCGACGGCGACCGGGTCTGCCGGCCGATTGCCGGCAGCCTGGTGCCGAGCCCCTGGCTGCGGCGGGGTCGCCAGGCGCAGCTGCTGATGACCATGGTCGAGGCCGACGAGACCCCCTTCTTCGCCGACCCCCGCCAGGTGCTCACCCGGGTGCTGCAACGCCTGCGCCGCGCCGGCCTGACCCCGGTGGTCGCCGTGGAGCTGGAGTTCTACCTGATCGACCGGGTGCGTACCGCCGAAGGATTGATCCAGCCGCCGTGCTCGCCGGGCAGCGGCGAACGGGCGACCCAGAGCCAGCTCTACTCGATGCTCGAGCTCGACGAGTACGCCGACTTCCTCGAGGACATCCAGGCCGCGGCGCTCGCCCAGGGGCTGCCCCTGGACACGGCCCTCAAGGAGTGTGCCCCGGGGCAGTTCGAGGTCAACCTGGTCCACTGCGACGATGCCCTGGCGGCCTGCGACAGCGCCGTGCTGCTCAAGCGGCTGATCAAGGGCGTGGCCCTGACCCACGGCTTCGAGGCCACCTTCATGGCCAAGCCCTACGGCCTGGAGGCCGGCAACGGCACCCATGTGCATATCAGCCTGCTCGACGAGTCGGGGGCGAACGTCTTCGCCGCCGAGGACGGCGATCCCCTGGGCACGCCCCGGCTGCGCCAGGCGATCGCCGGCCTGCTGGCGCTGATGCCGCCCTCCATGGCGATCTGTGCGCCCAACCTCAACTCCTTCCGCCGCTTCCAGCCCGGGCTCTATGTGCCCATGGCGCCGACGTGGGGCTACGACAACCGCTCGGTGGCCCTGCGCATTCCCTCGGGTCCCAATGCGGCGCGGCGCATCGAGCATCGCGTCGCCGGCGCCGACGCCAATCCCTACCTGCTGATGGCCACGCTGCTGGCGGGGATCGCGCATGGGCTGGAGCAGCGCCTGTCGCCGCCCCCGGCCGTGAGCGGCAACGCCTATGAGCAGTTCGAGCCAAGCCTGACCAACAGCTGGCACCAGGCCCTCGCCCTGCTCGAGGCCGACGAGGTACTGGGCGAGGCGCTGGGCCACGACTTCCTCCGGGTGTTCGTGGCCAACCGGCGCGCCGAGCGCGCCCAGGCCATGCAGGAGGTCAGCCACCTGGAGTACGCCTGGTACCTGCGCCACGTCTGAGCGGGCGACACGGGGCCACGCCACGACAAGCACAACGGCCCCCGCCCGGATCCCGAGACCTACAACAACATCTCCAAGGAAGCCGAGAATGAGTCACTCTGCCCATCCCTTTTCGCCCAGCCTCCCCGACCGGCGCGGCTCGGGGCGCACCCTCCTGCTGTTCAGCCTGGTCATGGCCACGGTCATCGGCCTGACCCTCTCGCACCCCGCCGGCAGCGACTATGGCTGGATCAGCCTGGTCCCCTCGCTGATCGTGCTGGTGGTGGCCATCGCCACCCACCGGACCCTCGAGGCCCTGGCGATCGGCTCGATCGCCGGCCTGATCCTGCTCCAGCCGCAGGATTTCGTCGGCGAGCTGGCCGACATCTCCCTGTCGGTGATGATGGACGAGACCATCGCCTGGTTGATCCTGGTCTGCGGCCTGATGGGCGGCTTCATCGCCATGCTGGAGAAGTCGGGCTGCACCCTGAGCTTCAGCCACTTCATGACCCGCCTGGTCAGGACGCGCCGCCAGTCGTTGCTGAGTACCGCCGCCCTGGGGGTGCTGATCTTCATCGATGACTACCTCAACGCCCTCGCCACCTCGGCGGCCATGAAGCGCCTCACCGACCGTTTCGGGGTCTCCCGGGAGAAGCTGGCCTATATCGTCGACTCCACCGCGGCACCGATCTGCATCCTGGTGCCGCTCTCCACCTGGGCGGTCTACTTCGCCGAGCTGCTCGAGACCAACGGCGCCACCGAGACCTCCGGCATGTGGCTCTATATCCAGTCGATCCCCTTCATGCTCTATGGCTGGGTGGCCCTGGGCCTGGTGCTGCTGGTGGCCGGCGGGCTCATGCCGGATCTCGGGCCGATGAAGGCCGCCGAGGCCCGCGCCCGGGCCGGTCAGCCGATCCCCGACGGTGCGCCCGATGTCGCGCTCGGCGACGACGAGGCCCCGCGGACCCGCCCCTGGGTCGGCGTGTTCAACTTCCTGGCCCCGATGGCGATGCTGATCGGCGCCAGCGCCTGGTTCGAGATCGACCTGCTCAAGGGGGTGATCGTGGCGATCATGTTCACCATCCTGCTCTACCTGATCCAGCGCCTGGCCACCTTCAACACCCTGATGGATGCCATCATGGACGGCTTCCGCACCATGATGCTGCCGTTGGCCATCGTCGCGGTGGGCTTCGTGCTGCGCGAGATCAACGAGCAGTTGGGCATGACCGCCTTCATGATCGACGCCCTGACCCCCCACCTGACGGTCGCCCTGCTGCCGGCCATCGTCTTCCTCTCCATGGCCGTGGTGGTGTTCGCCACCGGCTCCTCCTGGGGGGTGTTCGTGATCTCGATCCCCATCGTGATCCCCATCGCCCAGCACATGGGGGCCCCGATGCCGCTGGTCGTCGGTGCGCTGCTCTCCGCCTCGAGCTTCGGCAGCCATGCCTGCTTCTTCTCCGACTCCTCGGTCCTCTCCTCCCAGGGCAGCGGCTGCCAGCCGATGCAGCACGCCCTGACCCAGTTCCCCTATGCCCTGCTGGGGGCCGGCATCACCGCGACGGGCTTCCTGGCCCTGGGCCACCTGCTGAGCTGAGCCGCCCCCGAACGACAGCGCCCCGGCCATTCTGGCCGGGGCGCTGTCGTTCATGACTCGCCGCGGGGTGTCAGCCGCCCTGCGCGACCACCGCCTGCCACTGCGGCTGTCCCTCCTCGAGCAGTACCCGGTCGCCCTGGGGCGGGCTGTCCAGGCGGCTGGTCTGGGTCACCTCGCCATGCTGCCAGGTGACCTCGTAACCCTCGGTCTCCTGATGGGTATCCACCACCGTCTGGCACTGCCGCTCGGTGACGCTCTGGGTCTGCATCTGGATCTGGGTCTGGGGCTGAGCCGCCTGGGCATGCTGACGGGCCTCGACGCGGTTCTGCACCTCGCGGCCGGCCAGGCCACCGCCCACGGCGCCGGCCACGGTGGCGAGCTTCTTGCCACTGCCGCCGCCCACCTGGTTGCCGAGCAGGCCACCGACGATGGCCCCGGCCGCGGTCCCGACGATCCGGTGCGGATCGCGGCTACCGGCCGCCTGGCCGGACTGAGCGACGGGCACCTCCACGGGCACCTCCCGGTTCACCACCACGTCCTCGCACACCTCGCGGGGCGTCTCCACGGTACGGGTCAGCGCCTGGACACCGACGATCTCGGCATACTGCGGGCCGGCCTCCTGCTGCTGGACCTGCCAGGCGCCAAAGGCGAGACCGCCCAGACCCAGTACGGCCAGTGTGGTACCGACCATGATCGACTTGCTCATCTGACACCTCCTTGGGGGCGCTCGGGCGCCTCTTGCGATGATGAGGGCATCGGCTCCGGGAGATGCATGACACGAGAAGGATTGCGATATCGAGTGGCGCTTCCTGCGCCTCCTCGAAGCGATGCCTCGAGTATATGCCGACCGGAGGGCGGTGACAGCGCCCAGGAGGGACTTCCATATTCTCTGACCAGCTGTCGGTGGATGACGACAGCCCCGATGCTCACCTGGCCGGGTCAGCCGGGCGGCCCGGCGGGAGCGGGCTCGGGCGTCGCCAACGTTGCGAGCCCGAGCCCCCGACAGTGCGCGGCGTGATGGGCATCGAGCCAGGCGCGGGTGGCGCCCACCTGGTTGAAGCTGTAGACATGCAGGCCGGCGATCCCGCCGTCCCCGACGGCCGGGAGAAGCCCCTGCAGCAGGTCGTCGGGGCGATAGACGGCGGGCTGCAGCAGGCGCCCGACCAGCCCCGTGCGGCGACTCAACACCCGTGTCGAGGTGCCGAGCCCGAGGCGCATGGCCACCGACAGCAAGCGGGTACGCTCCAGCACGCCGGGGATCCCGGCATAGACCGGCAGTGTCATGCCGGATCGGCGCTGCCGTTCGAGCCAGGCCAGTACCGTCGAGGCCTCGAAGCACATCTGCGTCACGGCGTAGTCGGCCAGCGCCGCCTTGGCGTCGAGGACCCGCTGCAGGGTGGCGTCATCTAAGCGGTGATGGCCCTCGGGGTAGGCGGGCACCCCGAGGCGTGAGGGCCGTGACGACATCGCCGCCATGGCCTCGAGGAGCTCCGCGCCGCCGGCGTACTCCCCCGCGGGGCGCTCGGCATCCCCCCCCACCACGAAGCAGTCGTCGATGCCGGCGGCCAGCATGCGCGCCACCAGCCGTCGCAGGTGGGCCGGGTCACGAACCAGGCGGGCGGCGATGTGGGGCACCACCTGGAAGCCCGCCACCGCCAGCCACTCGGCCGCCTCCAGGGTTCGCTCGAGGCCGTGCCGCGGCGAGCAGGTCACGGTGACCACGGCCCCCGCGGGCAGGTGCCGGGCCACTTCCTGCATCCCCTTGAGCGGCAGCAGCTCGTAGCGGGGGGCGGCAAGGACCTCACGGATCCTGCCGACTGCCTCGACCGTCACCAACCGCTGCATGTCGTTCATGGCTCAGCCCTTGGGGATTTCCTTGCTCGGATCATGGAACGGCTTCGGCACCACCACGGCGTCCTGCATGCCGGTATTGGCCTCGATACGCAGTGGCGTGCCGAGCTCGGCATGGGCCGTCGGCACCATGGCGTAACCGATATTGCGGTCCTGGCGCGGCGAGTGGGTGGCCGAGGTCACCTGGCCGATGCGTTCGCCGGCGGTGTCGTATACCGGGAAGACATCGATCATCGACCCATCGGTGAAGTAGCCGACGTTCGGCCCCTCGATCTCCACGCCCACCAGCTTGCGCGACACCCCCTCGGCCTTGATGCGCTCCAGCGCCGCGCGGCCAATGAAGTCGTCGTCGCCCCGCAGGTCGACCATCCAGTCGTAGCCCATGCCCACTTCGAAGGGGTTGGTGTCGTACCAGATGTCGCAGCCGAAGGCGAGGATCCCCCCCTCGATGCGGCGGATGTGACAGGGGCCGATGACCTGCAACTGATGGGGCCGGCCGGCCTCGAAGACCCGTTGCCAGAGACGCTCGCCATGACGGGACGCATCGCGGAGGTAGATCTCGTAGCCGATCTCGCCGGAATAGCCGGTGCGCGAGACCACCACCGACATGTCGTCGAGCGTCGCTTCCATGAGGTGGTAGTAGGGGATCTCCAGCACCCGCTCGCCGAACAGGTCGATCATGACCTGCTTGGCCTTCGGGCCCTGGACCTGTACCGGTGCCACGTCCACCTCCCGGATGGTGACGTCCATGCCCGAGTGGTAGGCCAGTCCCTGGCACCAGAGCATCACGTCACTGTCGGCCAGCGACAGCCAGAAGCGATCCTCGTCGATGCGCAGCAGTACCGGGTCGTTGATGATGCCGCCGTCGGGGGCGGTGACGAAGACGTACTTGCACTGCCCGACCTTGCACTGGCGCATGTCGCGGGGCACCAGCATCTGGGTGAAGGCGAAGGCGTCCGGGCCTGCGATCTCGATCTGCCGCTCCACGCCCACGTCCCAGAGGGTGACGCCCTGCACCAGGGCCCAGTACTCGTCGACCGGGTCGGTATACAGCCGCGGATGATAGTGGTGGTTGTAGACGCTGTACTTGCGCACCCCGTGACGGCGAGAGGCGTAGAAGAACGGTGACTTGCGGATCCTCGGGTAGAGCAGGATCTCCGGTGCCTCCCGAGTAGGTTCGATGCTTTCGATGACCTGGGACATGATCATGTCTCCTTTCCGTTCCTGACCCGTACCAAGGGGTCGCGGAGGGACGGCGATCGGCCGTCCTTGAATCGAAGCTAGCGCCGCCGGCACCTCATCATGGCGCCAGCGACGACGGCCACTTTGGTGGCTGCGACACCCCCTCGGCCGGGCTGTCGCAATCGGCAAACTCCGCGTCGCAACCTGCGGTCGCAGCGACGACAGTCGCAGTCGCCACAGGACAGCAGGCGGGCCTGGCTTGGATTATGGTGACAAGGGCGGGTCACCACAGGAGAGCGGTCATGGCGACACTACCCAGGCAGGCAAGTGCGGTGATCATCGGCCAGGGCGGCATCGTCGGCGCCTCGGTGGCCCACCACCTGATCGAGTTGGGCTGGGACAACCTCGTGGGGCTCGACAAGTCCGCCCTTCCCTCGGACATCGGCTCCACCTCCCACGCCTCCGACTTCTGCTACATGACGTCCCACGACAAGATGTCGTGCTACACCACCACCTACAGCCGGCGTTTCTACGAGCGCCTGGGCCACTATCGGCGCATCGGCGGCCTCGAGGTGGCACGCGTCGGCGACGACGCGCGCATGGAGGAGCTCAAGCGCAAGGTCGCCTCGGGCAAGGCGTTCGGCACCAATGTCCGGCTGATCGACCCCGACGAGGTCGTCGAGCGCTTTCCGCTGGTGCAGCGGGAGCTGATCCAGGGCGCGCTGTGGGACCCCGACGCCGGGCTGGTGGTGCCCCGTTCGCAGCGGGTGGCGGGCGAGCTGATCGAACAGGCGGTGGCCTCCGGCCGGCTCAGGGCCTTCGCCGACACCCCGGCACTGGACATCGACGTCAAGGACGGTCGGGTGCGTGGCGTGGCAACGAGCAAGGGCTATATCGAGACCCCGGTGGTAATCGTCACCGCGGGGATCTGGGGGCCGATCCCGGCGGCCATGGCCGGTGCGGCGCTGCCGTTGATGCCGGTGGAACACCCGCTGCTGTTCTTCGGCCCCTTCGATGTCTTCGCCGGTACCGGCGAGGAGATCGGTTACCCGCTGCTGCGCGACCAGGGCAACTCCGCCTACATGCGCGACACCGGTGATCCGACGACCGCCGAGGGCGGTCGGCTCGAGTGGGGCTACTACGAAACCACCGCCCCGCGCCTGGTGTCCCCCGCCGAGATCCTCGAGCGCCATCAGGCACGGCTGTCGCCGTCCATGCGCGACCTCGAGATCGACCAGGTCATGGACGCCTTCACCCGCGCGGTGGAACTCACCCCCGCGCTCGGCGAACTGGGCTGGGACGAGAAGCATTCGTTCAACGGCCTGCTGTCGGTCACCGTCGACGGCGGCTCGCTGGTCGGCGAGTCACCGGAGACCCGCGGCCTGTGGTTCTGCGAGGCGGTCTGGGTCAAGGACGGCCCGGGCATGGGCAAGGTGCTCGCCGACTGGATCACCCGGGGAAGACCGGAGCTCGACCCCCACGGCATCGACATCGCGCGCTTCTACCCGGTGCAGAAGACGTCGCACTATGTCCGCGGGCGCTGTCTCGAGATCGCCAGGAAGATCTACGACCCGCCAGTGCACCCCCGCGAGCCCTTCGCGTCGGGCCGCGACCTGCGGCGCGGCCCCTTCTGGCCCCGGGAGCAGGCGCTCGGCGGCTACTTCATGGAGGCGGCGGGCTGGGAGCGCGCCCACGGCTATGCCGCCAACGAGGACCTGCTCGAGCGCTACGCCGACCGGGTGCCCGACCGCCCCGACGAGTGGGACGCTCGCCACTTCTGGCGGGTCTCCAACGCCGAGCACCTCGCGCTGAGCGAGGACGTGGGCATGATCAACCTCTCCCACTTCGCCATCTTCGACGTCTCCGGGCCCGACGCCGAGGCGCTGCTGGAGTACCTCTCGGTGGCCCGGGTGGGTGGCGAGACGCCGCTCGGCAAGGGAATCTACACCCACTTCCTCGACGAGGTCGGCGGCGTGCACTCCGACCTGACCATCGTGCGCCTCGCCACCGATGCCTTCCGGGTGATCTGCGGCGGCGATACCGGCCATCGCGACTACGTGTGGATGGCGCGCATGGCCGAGGCCAGGGGACTGACCCGCGTGCATGTCGAGGATCGCACCGACACCCTGGCCACCCTGGGTCTGTGGGGGCCCAATGCCCGGCGCACGCTGCAGGCGCTCGCCGACACCCCCCAGGCGCTGGAGGACGAGCGCTTCCCCTTCGCCACGGCCCGCGAGATCCGCGTACGCGGCCTGCCGATCTGGGCCTTCCGCATCTCCTATGTGGGCGAGCAGGGCTGGGAGCTGTACATCCCGTTCAGCTACGGGCTCGCCCTGTGGGACCTGCTGTACGAACAAGGCGTGACGCCGGTGGGCATCGAGACCTACGCCAACAGCCGCCGCCTGGAGAAGAGCCTGCGGCTGCAGAACGTCGACCTGCTCACCGAGTACAACCTCGTCGAGGCGGGGCTCGCGCGCCCCAGGGTCAAGCCGGCGGACTTCCATGGCCGCGCCGCCTACCTGGAGCAGCGCGAGCGTGAGCGACAGCCGGCCTACCTCTGCACCCTGACCCTGGAGGAGAACCGGGACGCCGGGGGCGTGCCACGCTATCCGGTGGGCCACTCGCCGATCCTCGACCCGGAGAGCGGCGAAGTACTGGTGGACGCCCTGGGGCGCCGCTCCTACGTGACCAGCATCGCCTACGGCCCCTCGCTGGGCCGGATCATCGCCCTGGGCTACCTGCCGGCGGAGCATGCCCGTGAGGGGCACGTGGTCACCATGGAGTACTTCGGCGAGCACTACCCGCTGCGCGTCGAGGCCGTCGGCTGTCGGGCCCTCTATGACCCGGACAATCAGCGCCACAGGAGCTAACTGGGATCTCTCGGTAGGTGATTCATCCTGAGCCTACCCGGCCGGAAACTGGATATCGCGGCGCCGCGTTCACTTCTCGCCGGGGGGGCGGGCCGCCTCGGCGTGCTGGGCCGAAGCCTCCGCCACCCGGTCACTGCGCCGCTTGCGTTCGCCGCTGGGCGAATGGCCGAAGCGGTCGTGGTAACACTTGGTGAAGTGCGGCGGCGAGATGAACCCGCACGCCAGCGCCACGTCGGTGATCGGCATGTGGGTCTGTCGCAGCAGCAGTCGCGCCCGCATCAGGCGCAGGTCCATGTAGTACTTCAACGGCGGGCAATCGACATAGCGCTGAAACAGCCGCTCCAGTTGGCGCCGCGAGAGGTCGGCATAGCTCGCCAGTTCGTCGAGCGACAGCGGCTCCTGCAGGTTCGCCTCCATGAGGGTGGCCACCTCCTCCAGCTTGGGATGGCTGTGACCGAGGCGCACCCGGAGCGGGGTGCGCTGACGATCGCCGACGTCCCGGATCCGCTCGTGGATGAACTCCTCGGCGATGGCCTCGGCGAGTTCCAGGCCCTGCTGCCGGGCGATGAGGGTGAGCATCATGTCGAGGGGCGAGATGCCGCCGGAGCAGGTGTAGCGGTCACGGTCCATGACGAACAGCTGCGAGGTGAAGGTCACCTCGGGAAACATGCGCGCCTCGTGGATGCTCGAGATATGTTCCCAGTGCAGGGTGCAGCGATAGCCGTTGAGCAGCCCCGCCTGGGCGAGCACGTAGCCGCCGGTGCAGACCGCCCCCAGGGGAATGCGTCGCCCGGCCAGGCGACGCAGCCATCGCAGGGTATCGCGATCGCAGTGGCGCTGGACGTCGACGCCGGCACACACCAGCACGAGGTCCAGCGACAGGTCCTCGTCGAACCCATGGTCCACGCCGGTCTGCAGACCACTGCTGGCACTCACCGGGGCGCCGTCCCGGCTCACCAGGTGCCAGGTGTAGCACCGGCGGTCGACGAGATGGTTGGCCATGCGCAGCGGTTCCAGCGCCGAGGAGAAGGCGAGCTGGGAGAAGCCCGGCACCAGCAGGAAGCCGATCTCGTAGTGGCCGTTCGCCGGTGTGGCAATGGACATCATCGCGCCTTCCTTCCGGAGCCGGGTGGTCTCTTCGCTACTTTAACGACAGTCGATCCACGGGGATAGTTGCGCGGCCCGGTGTCGCTGTGACCAAGGCCATTGACGTGGATGAGCAAAACCGGCCGCGCTCGGGCGTGAATACTGGGCCTAACGCGACCCGCTTGCCCCGTCGGCTAGTTCAGGGTCGAGACGCCAGGAGGTCGGGCGATGGCTACCATCCCGCAAGAAGTCAGGCACGCGCGGCCGTCGCTGCCGGACAACCTCACGATCGCCCGTGGCGCGCGGCTCTGGCCCATCGAGGAGATCGCCCATCGCATGGGCGTGCCCGGCGAGGCCGTGGAACCCTACGGCCGGGGCGTGGCCAAGCTGGACCTGAGTGCCGCGAATGCCCTCGCCGGGCGCCCGCGGGCTCGCTACGTGGTGGTCTCGGCGATCACGCCCACCCCACCCGGCGAGGGCAAGACCACCACCTCCATCGGCCTCGTCCAGGGCCTGCAACAGCTCGGCCATGCCGCCACGGTCGCCCTGCGACAGTCCTCCATGGGACCGACGCTGGGCATGAAGGGCGGAGCCGCCGGCGGCGGTTATAGCCAGGTGGTCCCCATGGAGCGCATCAACCTGCACCTGACCGGTGATATCCATGCGGTCACCGCGGCTCATAACCTGCTCGCGGCGATGATCGACAATCACCTCCACCATCGCCGCCAGCTCGACCTGGACCCGGAGAACGTTCGCTGGCAGCGGGTGGTCGACATCAACGACCGCGCCCTGCGTCACATCGTCGTGGGCCTGGGCCCGCGCGCCGATGGCGTCACCCGCCAGAGCGGCTTCGAGATCACCGCCGCCTCCGAGGTCATGGCGGTGCTCGCCCTGGCCGATTCCCTGCGGGACCTGCGTCAGCGCCTGGGCCGCATGGTGATCGGCTACACCCGCGCCGGCGAGCCGGTCACCGCCGAGGAGATCGGGGCGGCCGGCGCCATGACCGCCCTGCTCAAGGAGGCCATCAAGCCCAACCTGCTGCAGACCCTGGAGCACGCGCCGGCGCTCATCCACGCCGGGCCGTTCGGCAACATCGCCCACGGCAACTCCTCCATCGTCGCCGACCGGATCGGCATTCACGCCGGGGACTACCTCGTCACCGAGGCGGGCTTCGGTGCGGACATGGGGGCCGAGCGGTTCTTCAACATCAAGTGTCGCGCCTCCGGGCTGACGCCGGACGCCGCGGTACTCGTGGTCACGGTGCGGGCCCTGAAGTATCACTCCGGGCACTACCGCGTGGTGCCCGGCAAGCCGCTTCCCGCCGCCATGCTGGCGGAGTGCCCCGAGGACGTGCGCGCGGGCGCCGCCAACCTGATCAAGCAGATCGACAACATCCGCGCCCACGGCGTCACCCCGGTGGTGGCGATCAATGCCTTCCCGTCGGACAGCCCCGGCGAGCATGCCGTCATTCGCGACATCGCCGAGGCCGCCGGCGTCCGCGCCGTGGTCTCGACCCATGTCCGCGACGGCGGCGCCGGCGCCATCGACCTGGCCCAGGCCGTGGTCGCTGCCGCCGCCGGCGGCAGCGAGTTCCGCTTCCTCTACCCGGACGACATGCCGCCGGACGCCAAGATCGAACGCATCGCCACCCGGCTCTACGGCGCCGCCGACGTCGCCTTCTCCCCCGAGGCACGCGACCAGCTCGATGCCTATCGGCAGCAGGGCCATGGCGGCTTGCCGGTGTGCATCGCCAAGACGCACCTGTCGCTCACCGCGGACCCGACGCGGCTCGGCGCCCCCACCGGCTGGACCCTGCCGGTGCGCGAGGTGCGGCTATCCGCCGGCGCCGGTTTCCTCTATGCCCTGTGCGGCGACATCCGCACCATGCCCGGCCTGGGCGCCGATCCGGCCGCCGCCCATATCGACATCGACGACAACGGCGAGATCACCGGGCTCTATTGAACCCGCTGCAGGCGCCGAGTTCAGACACCCAGGCGATCGCGGGTCGCGTAGTACCATGCCCCCAGTGCCGAGAGCGGCACCCGCAGCAGGCGCCCGCCGGGGAACGGCAGGTGGGGGATGCCGGCGAAGGCGTCGAAGCGCTCGCCCTGGCCATGCATCACCTCGGCGATCAGCCGGCCGGCCAGGTGGGAGCAGGTGACGCCGTGCCCGGAATAGCCCTGGGCGTAGTAGACGTTGCCGTTGATCACCCCGAACTGCGGCAGGCGATTGAGGGTCAGCAGGAAGTTGCCGCTCCAGGCGTAATCCACCTTGACGTCGGCCAACTGGGGAAAGGTCCTGAGCAGCTTGGGGCGTATCACCGCTTCGATGCTGGCCAGATCCTGGCCGCCATAGCTGGTCCCACCACCATAGAGCAGGCGGTTGTCGGCGGTGAGGCGATAGTAGTCGAGCAGGTAGTTGCAGTCCTCCACCGCCTTGTCGTTCGGGATCAGCTCCCTGGCCAGCGCCTCGCCCAGTGGCTCGGTGGTGACGATCTGGGTCCCGCAGGGCATCGACCTTCCCTCCAGCACCGGTAGCACTCCCTGCAGGTAGGCATTGCCGGCCATCACCACCCGTTCGGCGCGCACCGTCCCGCGCGGCGTCGTCAGCACCACCGGCTCGCCGTGGACCACCTCGGTGACCGGCGACTGCTCGAAGATCCGCCCGCCCAGCGATTCGACGGCGGCGGCCTGACCCAACACCAGGTTGAGGGGATGGATATGGCCCCCGGAGTGGTCGATCAGCGCACCGGTGTAGCGTGAACTTCCCACCTCCCGCTTGACCGCCTCCCCCTCCAGCAACTCCAACTGATCATGGCCGTAGCGTTCCCAGAGCGCCTTGTGCTCGCGGAGCCCCTCGAGCTGCTTCGCGTTGCAGGCGGCGAAGAGGTTGCCGTCACGCAGGTCACAGGCGATGCCGTACTGTTCGATGCGGTGGCGGATGATGCGGTTGCCCTCGAAGGCCATGTCGCCCAGGGCCCGGGCGCACTCGGCCCCGTACCTGGACTCGATCACGTCCATGTCGCGGCTGTAGCTGTTGACGATCTGGCCACCGTTGCGCCCCGAGGCGCCGAAGCCAACCCGGGCGGCCTCCAGCACCACCACCGACAGCCCCTGCTCGGCCAGGTGCAGGGCAGACGAGATACCGGTGAAACCGGCCCCCACCACGCAGACGTCACAGTCGATCTCGCCGGAGAGCCCCGGGCGCTCCGGGGCGAGGTTGGCGGTGGCCGCGTACCAGGAGGCCACATGGGCGGCGGGCGGCTGGACGGTCATTGGCACACTCCTCACGTGTTGATTATTTAAACCATGCTAGCATAACCGACCAGCTTGATGGCTAGCCAGACACCTAAAATTCGCCAAAAAATGCCCCAACGGCAACAAGCCATTGGGGCATCGGGGTCGTACCCGACCACTCCAATCGTCGAGTATTCCACTACAACTGCCTTATCATCACCCAGGAGGCTCAGGCCGCCTGCATCGCCAATTGCATCGCCTGGCGCCGCTTGGCCTCGCTGCGGCGCATCAGGTACCAGGCCAGGAAGGTGGCCAGCGACACCGCCAGGATGATCAGGGTGGCGAGGGCATTGATCTTCGGCGAGACCCCGAGACGCACCGAGGAAAAGACCACCATGGGCAGGGTGGTGGCGCCGGGCCCGGAGACGAAGCTGGCGATCACCAGGTCATCCAGAGAGAGGGTGAAGGCCAGCAGCCAGCCGGCGGCCAGCGCCGGGGCGATTACCGGCAGGGTGATCTGGAAGAAGGTCTTCACCGGGGGGGCTCCCAGGTCCATGGCCGCCTCCTCCAGGGAGAGGTCCACCTCGCGCAGCCGCGAGGAGACTACCACCGCCACATAGGCGCTGCAGAAGGTGGTATGGGCGATCCAGATGGTGGTCATGCCACGATCCCCGGGCCAGCCGATCAGCTCCGCCATGTGCACGAACAGCAGCAGCAGCGAGAGGCCGGTAATCACCTCCGGCATCACCAGGGGCGCGGTGATCATGCTGGCCAGCGCCGTCTTGCCGCGGAAGCGACCGAAGCGCACCATCACGAAGGCGGCGAGGGTCCCCAGGCAGACCGCCATGCTGGCGGAGAAGAAGGCAATGCGCAGGCTGGTCCAGACCGCATCGAGGATCTGCTGGTCGCGCAACAGCTCGATATACCAACGCCCGGAGAAGCCCGCCCAGACCGTGACCAGCCGCGAGGCATTGAAGGAGTAGAAGACCAGGATCAGCATCGGCAGGTAGAGAAACACCAGCCCCAGGATCAGCATCACCGTGGTAAAGGATGGCTTTCTCATGGTCACTCCTTGAGTTCACGGGACTGGTAGCGATGGAAGAGCGCGATGGGGATCAACAGCAGCGCCAGCATCACCATGGCCAGCGACGAGGCCACCGGCCAGTCGCGGTTGTTGAAGAACTCCTCCCATAGCACCTTGCCGATCATCAGCGTATCGGGGCCGCCCAGCAGCTCGGGGATCACGTACTCCCCCACCGCTGGAATGAACACCAGCATGGAGCCGGCGATGATCCCGCCCTTGGAGAGCGGCAGGGTCACCCTGAGGAAGGTATTGAGGCTCCGCGAACCGAGATCCGAGGCGGCCTCCAGCAGGGAGCCGTCGAGGCGGGTCAGGTTGGCGTAGAGCGGCAGCACCATGAAGGGCAAATAGGCGTAGACGATGCCGAGGATCACCGCGAAGTTGGTGTTCATCATGCGGATCGGCGTGTCGATCAGCCCGGCCCAGAGCAGCAGGTTGTTGACCAGCCCGTTGTTGCTGAGGATCCCCATCCAGGCATAGACCCGGATCAGGAAGGAGGTCCAGGAGGGCAGCATCACCAGCAGCAGCAGCACCAGCTGCCAGTGGGCCGGGGCCCGGGCCATGGCATAGGCCATGGGGTAGCCGATCAGCAGGCAGGCCAGGGTCGAGACGAAGGCGATCTTCAGCGAGCCCCAGTAGGCCGACACATAGAGGCTGTCGGACATCAGGAAGAGGTAGTTGCCGAAGGTCACCACCAGGCTCAGGGTCTCGGCGCCAACATCCACCATGGCGCTGTAGGGCGGAATGGCGATGGCCGCCTCGGAGAGGCTGATCTTGAGCACGATGCCGAAGGGCAGCAGGAAGAACAGGGTCAGCCATAGCAGGGGCACGGCGATGACCCAGCCGCGACGGGGCTTGAGCCACCGCCGCAGGCGTTGCGAAGTCAGGGCAGGCATAAGTCGTCTCCGATCGGGAGCGGGGAATCCAGGGTCGGCGAGGCGCGCAGGGCTAGTCACGCAAGACGACGGCGCTGCGTTCATCCCAGTGGATATAGACCGTATCGCCCCAACTGGGACGCTCGCTGCGGCGGGTGGTATTGGCCCGGCTCACCTTGACCAGATGGCCCTGCTCGGTGCGCACATAGTAGACCGAGAGCCCGCCCAGGTAGGCGATATCCTCCACCGTGCCGGCGGCCCAGTTGAAGTCGCCCTCGGGCCGCTCACGACTCAGCAGGGTCTTCTCCGGGCGCACCGCCACCCAGACGCCGCGCTCGTCGGCGGGGGTGCTGATGCCGTGATCGATGCGGATACGCCGCCCCAGCTCGGGGCTGTCGATGATGCAATGATCCGCCTCGTCCACCACGATCTCCCCGGCGAAGAGGTTCACGGTACCGACGAACTCCGCCACCATGCGATTGGCCGGGCTCTCGTAGACGTCCATGGGCGAGCCCACCTGGACGATCCAGCCGTCGGACATGATCGCCACCCGGTCGGCCATGGTCATGGCCTCCTCCTGGTCGTGGGTGACCATGATGCAGGTCACCCCGACCCGCTCGAGGATCTCCACCACCTCGAGCTGCATCTCGGTGCGCAGCTTCTTGTCCAGGGCGCCCATGGGCTCGTCGAGCAGCAGCAGGCTGGGGCGCTTGGCCAGGGAGCGGGCCAGGGCCACGCGCTGGCGCTGGCCACCGGAGAGCTGGTGGGGCTTGCGCTTGGCGAAACCCTCCATATGCACCAGCTTGAGCATCTCGGCGACCCGCTCGCGAATCTCCGCCTTGGGCAGCTTGTCCTGCTTGAGGCCGAACGCGATGTTCTCGGCCACCGTCATATGCGGGAAGAGCGCATAGGACTGGAACATCATGTTGATGGCCCGCTCGTAGGGGGGCGTGCGGGAGATGTCCTGCCCCTCCAGCAGGATCTGTCCCTCGCTGGGTTTCTCGAAGCCGGCCAGCATGCGCAGCAGCGTCGACTTGCCGGAGCCGGAGCCCCCCAGCAGGGCGAAGATCTCGCCGCGGCGAATGGTCAGGTTGACGTTATCCACCGCCAGCACCTCGTCGAAGCGCTTGCTGACGCGGCGGATCTCCATCAACGTCTCCTTCAGGACACGCGAACTCTTGCCCGATGACGGCGTGGTCTCTCTCGCCGGATGCACCTGGGCTGGGGTATCGGCCAGGGTCATGGGTTGGGTCATTGCACTAGTCTCCAGGACATCCGCGAAGGGAAAGCGGCCGCCCCTCGCATGGCGAAGGGGCGGCGCGCCGATCAGTTGCCGGACTTGACCCGGTTCCAGGTGCGGGTGATGACCCGCTGGGCGGCGAGCGGCTTGGCCTTGGCCACGAACAGCTTCTCCATCACCTCCTCGGTGGGATAGATGGAGGCATCGTTCAGGATCTCCTCGGGCAGGTAGTCGTTGGCCGCCCGGTTGGGGTTGGCGAAGAGCACGTACTCGGTGATGCCGGCGGCGATCTCCGGTTCGAGGATAAAGTTGATAAAGGCGTGGGCGTTCTCCGGGTTGGGCGCATCGGCGGGGATAGCCATCAGGTCGAACCACAGCGCCGCCCCTTCCCTGGGAATGGTATAGGCGATCTCGTGACCGTTGCCGGCCTCCTCGGCACGGTCGGCGGCCTGGAAGATATCGCCGGAATAGCCGGCGGCCACGCAGAGGTCGCCATTGGCCAGGTCGGAGATATAGCGGGAGGAGTGGAAGTAGGTGATATGTTCGCGCACCGCGGCGATGGCATCGCCGGCCTGGGCAATATCATCGGCGTCGGTGCTATGGGGATCGAGCCCCAGGTAGGCCATCGCCGCCGGCAGCATCTCGTCCCCGGAGTCGAGCATGGAGATGCCGCAACCCGCCGCGTGCAGGGCCCCGGTAACCTCGGGGTCGAAGAGCAGCGCCCAGGAGTCCAGCGGGGCGTCCTCGCCAAGGATGTCCTGGAGGCGTCCCGCGTTGTAGCCGATGCCGTTGGTGCCCCACATATAGGGGATAGAGTAGTGGTTGCCTGGATCGACGTTCTCCAGCTGTGCGAGCAGGGCCGGGTCCAGGTTGGCGATATTGGGCAGCTTGTCGTGGTCGAGCTCGCCATAGACGCCGGCGGCCATCTGACGCACCAGGTAGTGGTTGGAGGGGATCACCACGTCATAGCCGGAACGCCCGGAGAGCAGCGCCGCCTCCAGTACCTCGTTGCTGTCGTAGACGTCGTAGACCACCTCGATGCCGGTCTCGGCGGTGAAGCGCTCCAGGGTGTCCTCGGCGATATAGTCGGACCAGTTGTAGACCCGTACCTCATTGGCCTGGGCGGCCGCGGCGGCCAGGGTCAGGGAGGCCGCGGCAACGGCCAGGGACAGCTTGCGTTGGTAGGACATCTTGGCACCTCTATGTCGTTGTTGTTGGATCAGAAAAGCCGACACCCCAGCCTGTCCGGAGCGTCCCGCGGCGGTCTCAACGGGACGGCCCCCGGCGCGGCCGGGCCTTACACGCTAAGCAGCAGGAACTCCCGCTCCCAGGAGCTGATTACCCGCTTGAAGTTTTCGTTCTCGACCCGCTTCACCGCCACATAGCCGGTGACGAACTTGCTGCCCAGGTAGGTCGCAAGCTCCTCGCAGTGCTCCATGCGCTCCAGCGCCATCTCCAAGGTGAAGGGCAGGCGCAGGTTGCGCCGCTCGAAGGCCCGCCCCTGCACCGGCGCCGAGGGATTGATCTTGCGCCTCATGCCCATATAGCCGCACAGCAGGCTCGCGGCGATGGCCAGGTAGGCATTGGCGTCGGCCCCCGGCAGACGATTCTCCACCCGCCGGTTCTGGGCACTGGAATCGGGCACCCGCAGCCCGCAGGTGCGGTTCTCCTCGCCCCACTCCACGTTCACCGGTGCCGAGGTATCGGGCAGGAAGCGGCGGAAGGAGTTGACGTTGGGCGCCATCAGCGGCAGCGCCTCGGGAATGTACTTCTGCAGCCCGCCGATATGGTGCAGGAACAGCTGGCTCATGGTGCCGTCGTCGTTGGAGAAGACGCTGCGCCCGCTCTCTGCATCCAGCACGCTCTGGTGGATGTGCATGGCGCTGCCCGGCTCGTTGGTCACCGGCTTGGCCATGAAGGTGGCGGCCACGTCGTGCTTGAGCGCCGCCTCGCGCATGGTGCGCTTGAACAGGAACACCTGGTCGGCCAGGGAGAGCGGGTCGCCGTGACGGAAGTTGATCTCCATCTGGGCGGTGCCCTCCTCGTGGATCAGGGTATCGATGTCGAGCCCCTGGGCCTCGCACCAGTCGTACATGTCCTCGAACAGCGGATCGAACTCGTTGGCCGCGTCGATGGAGAACGACTGGCGGCCGGTCTCCTGGCGGCCGGAGCGGCCGATGGGCGGCTGCAGCGGCAGGTCCGGGTCCTCGCAGCGCTTGGTCAGGTAGAACTCCATTTCCGGTGCCACCACCGGCTTCCAGCCCTGCTCGGCATAGAGCGCCAGCACCTTCTTGAGCTGGTTGCGCGCCGAGAGCTCGATGGGGTTGCCCAACTTGTCGTAGCAGTCGTGGATCACCTGGGCGGTGGGTTCCAGCGCCCAGGGCACCGGGTAGGCGGCGCCCGAATCGGGCTTGCAGATCATGTCGATGTCGGCGGGGTCGAGCAGCGAGTAGTAGATGTCGTCCTCGACGTAGTCGCCGGTCACCGATTGCAGCAGCACGCTCTCCGGCAGGCGCATGCCCTTCTCGGCGACGAACTTGGAAACCGGGGTGATCTTGCCGCGGGCGATGCCGGTGATGTCGCTGACCAGGCACTCCACCTCGGTGATGTGTCGCTCCTTCAGCCAGCTTTCCAGGTCTTTCATGGGAACCTCGTGTCATGCCCGTGTCGGGCGCATTCGTAGCCCCGGGACCGCTCAGAGCCGGTCGCGCAGCTTGTAGAAGGTGGTGGCCAGCAGCAGCAGCGGCGTGCGCAGTCGCTCGCCGCCGGGAAACCGGCGGTGCGGCATGGCGGCGAAGACGTCGAAGCGTTCGCTCTGCCCGGCTACCGACTCG
The DNA here is from genome assembly GCF_002879645.1 of Halomonas heilongjiangensis. Lineage (GTDB taxonomy): Bacteria > Pseudomonadota > Gammaproteobacteria > Pseudomonadales > Halomonadaceae > Halomonas > Halomonas heilongjiangensis. The sequence continues at coordinate 31,388 of NZ_PNRE01000098.1, forward strand.
GCCATCAGCTTGCCGGCCAGCCCCGCCAGGGCCATGCCGTGGCCGGAGTAGCCCTGGGCATAGTAGAGATTGTCGTCCAGCCGACCGAAGTCCGGCGCCCGATTGAGGGTGATGGCCACCTCGCCGCCCCAGCGGTAGTCGATGCGCACGCCGCGCAGCACCGGGAAGAGCCCGGCGATCTTGGCATCCATGCGGGCCTGCAACCCCCGCGGCTCGCGACCGGTGTAGCTCACCTCACCGCCGTAGAGCAACCGCCGGTCGGCGGAGAGGCGATAGTAGTCGAGCACGAAGTTGGCGTCGGACAGCGCATCGTTGCGGGGCAGCACCCGTTCAGCCTGTGCGACCGACAGCGGCTCGGTGGCGATGATGTAGTTGGCGGCGCGCATGATGCGCCCGGAAAGCTCGGGGATCAGGCCGTTCTGGAAAGCGTTGGTGCCCATCACCACGAAGTCGGCGGTCACGCGACCGCCCGGGGTGACGACCGAGGCGGGCTTGCCGCGGCGGATCTCGACCGCGGGGCTGCCCTGGTGGATGACCACCCCGGCCCGGCGGGCGGCCCGGGCCAGGCCCAGGGTGTAGTTGAGCGGGTGCAGGTGGCCGCCCTCGCTCTCGAACAGCGCCCCGGGGTAGGCATCGGTGACCACGTGCGCGCGCAGGGCGTCGCCCGCGAGCCAGGCGAGCGCCCGATAGTCGTAGTCGCGGGCCAGGCGGTCGCGAAAGGCCTGCAGCTCGCGGACATGACGCGGCCTGACCGCGGCGTGCAGGTAGCCCCAGGCGAGCTCGCAGGGGATGGCATGGCGGTCGATCAGCTCGGCGGTCAGCCGCACCGCCTCGCGGCTCATCCCCCAGACCTCCCGGGCGCGCGCGAGGCCGAGCACCTGCTCCACGGTGGCGATATCGGTGCCGAGCCCCGGCAGGATCTGCCCGCCGCTGCGGCCGGAGGCGCCATGGCCGATCTCGGCCGCCTCCAGCAGCACCACCGAGTAGCCGCGCTCGGCGAGGTGCAGGGCCGCCGAACAACCGGTGACGCCACCGCCGATCACGCAGACATCGGCGCGCACCTCCCCCGCCAGCGGCGGGCAGTCGCCGGGCTGGATGGCCACCTCGGGGTCAATGGAGTCGCGGTACCAGGAGGCGACCCGCAGGGACGCGAGGGGCGAGGAAGGAACCTGTGCCGTCATGCGCGCAGCGCTCGTTGTTATTGGTGATGTCCTCAGTTTGACACCAGCCGCCCCCGGGATGTCAAGTATTCAATAACAACTACCATGACGACCCGGTGAGAGACCGAGCTCCGACGCGCCCCCATTCCGCGCGAAAAACGGCTCCTCAAGGGGTAACGGGTGTCGCTGAGATGGCCGGAAGAGCGGCGACGCCGGCGACCATGTCGTCAAGAATAGGCCATCAACGGTGTCGCCTGCTCTCAGCCACAGACCGGGCAGGCCGGGTCCTTCGGCACCCGGAAATGGCGCCACTGACCGGTGAGGCCGTCGAAGGTGGAAAGCCCGCCGTGGGGCGTGCCGGCCCCGCTGAGCAGCTTGATCGCCTCGAGCGCCTGGAAGCAGCCGATCAGCCCGACCAGCGGCGCCACCACCCCGTTCTCGGCACAGCGCAGTTCCTCGTCATCGCCCCCGGGCGGATAGAGACAAGCGTAGCAGGGACATTCGGGATCCCGGGGATCGAACACCGCCAGCTGGCCCGAGAAGCGGATCGCCGCCCCCGAGACCAGCGGCACCCCGGCGGCCCGGCAGGCGGCGTTGATGGCATAACGGCTCGAGAAGCGGTCGGTGCAGTCGAGCACCACGTCGGCCTCGCCCACCGCCCGCGTCAGCGCCTCGCCCTCCAGGTGCGAGGTCAGGGTGGCGACCTCGCAGCCCGGGTTGAGGGCCAGTGCCGCCTCCCGGGCCGAGGCCGCCTTGTTGCGGCCGATGTCGGCCTGGCCGTGGGCGATCTGGCGCTGCAGGTTCGAGAGTTCGACCTCGTCGGCGTCGGCCAGGGTCAGCCGGCCCACCCCGGCGGCGGCGAGATAGAGCGCCACCGGCGAGCCCAGCCCGCCGGCGCCGACCACCAGGGCACGCCCGGCGAGCAGCCGCTCCTGGCCGGCGATGTCGATCTGCTCGAGCATGATCTGGCGGCTGTAGCGCAGCAGGTCGTCGTCATTCATGGTCGCGTGGGCTCCGTCGGGCATGGCGAATCACTTGTCCTCGAACTCCTCGATGTCGGGCACATGCAGCGAGAAGTCCTCCTTGACCTCCTCCATCACCACGTAGCTCTTCGACTCCTTGACCCCGGGCAGGGTCAGCACCACGTCGCCGAGCAGCTGGCGATAGGCGGACATCTCGGGGATGCGGCACTTGAGAATGTAGTCGAACTGTCCCGAGACCAGGTGGCACTCCTGGATCTGCGGCAGCTTGGCCACGGCGCGGCGAAACTCGTCGAACACCGCCGGCGACTGGGTCTCGAGGCTGATCTCCACGAAGACCAGCAGGTTGGCCTTGAGTGCCCGGGGGTCGAGCACCGCCTTGTAGCCGCGGATGATCCCCGCCCGCTCCAGGCGCTTGACGCGCTCCAGGCAGGGCGTGGTGGAGAGTCCTACCTGGGATGCCAGGTCGACATAGGAGATACGGGCGTTCTCCTGCAGACAGCGCAGGATCTTGAGGTCGATGCGGTCGAGCGAGCGGGTCTTGGCTTTCATTGTCGTATGGCACGCCGGTCGAGGGTGGCTGACACGCCGCCATGGCAGGCGAATCGACTGAAAATCACCATATCGATGGCGACTCCCCAGTGTTCGGTCACGTAATCACGGCAGCATCTGGAAATTTTTCCTGCCACAAGATGTACCACAGGGGGCCGCGCGGCTCCAGTGCCACACCGTCAACGCCGGAGCTGCCCCTGCCGCCCCAGGCTGACCCGCTCATGGCCGGCCAGGTCACGCAGGCTCGCCACCTCCCCATAGCCCGCAGCGACCAGGGCACGGCGCACCGCCGCGGCCTGGTCGAAGCCGTGCTCGAGCAGCAGCCAGCCCCCCGGCTCGAGGTGATTGCGAGCCTCGCGCACCAGGTGGAGGAGGTCGGCCATGCCCTGCTCCCGGGCCACCAGCGCACTGTGCGGCTCGAAGCGCACATCACCGACCGCCAGGTGCGGGTCGTCCTCGGCCACGTAGGGCGGGTTGGCGACGATCAGCTCGAACGCCTCGCCGGTGAGCGCCGCGAACCAGTCGCTCTGGCGGAACTCGGCGTTGGCGATGCCCAGCCGTTCGGCATTGCCCCGCGCCAGCGCCACCGCTTCCGGCCGCAGGTCGACCCCCAGCGCCCGCCAGCCGGGGCGCTCGCTGGCAAACGCCAGGGCGATGGCACCGGTGCCGGTGCCGAGGTCGAGCAGCCGCCCC